>NZ_SLUR01000003.1:0-401872 GCF_004340725.1 Curtobacterium sp. PhB128 | reverse complement strand
GAACACCGACCGCTCCCAGGCACGACTCGAGGGCATGAGCCCGGTTCAATACCGAGCTCACGCCCTCGCGGCCTAATCTGACTTCACGGTCCAACCGGGACCAGTTCACGGTCCGTCGGACCTGCACCGGGCCTCCAGTCGGTCGCTACCTGGCTGCGCTCACCAGGACGCGCTCGATCTGCGCCACGATGTGCGGCGTCGCGTAGCGCGCGGCGGAGTGGCGCCCGTTGCGGGCGAGTCGGTTCCGTTCCTGCTCGTCACCGGCCAACCGGAGGATCGCGTGCGCGAGGGCATCGACGTCGCCTGGACGGACGAGGAGCCCGTCCTCGCCGTGCGTGAGCACCTCGGCAGGGCCGCCAGCGTCCGCGGCGATGACCGGTCGACCGAGCGCCATCGCCTCGGTGACCACCTGCCCGAACGGCTCCGGGCGGCGGCTGGCGTGCACGAGCAGATCGCACGCGCTGATCTCGGCATCGACGTCCTGCCGGTGTCCCCGGAACTCGACCACCGCCGTCAGGTCCAGCTCCGTGACCAGGGTGTGCAACTCGGCGGCGTGGTGGTCGTCGGTCCCGAAGTGCGCCGCGCCGATCAGCCGGAGCCGCGCATCGGGGTCGAGACCGAGCGCGCGGGCCGCGGCGAAGGCGCGGACAGCGATGTCCTGCCCCTTCCAACGGGTGAGCCGCCCGACCATGCCGATGGTGAACGGGCCGGGTGCCGACGGGGCGGCCTGGTCCGGGAGGTCCACGGGGCAGCCGATCACCGCGGGTGCCGGACCGGACCGGCCGAGGGAGCGGGCCGTCGTCCGTGAGTTGGCGATTCGGGCTGCGGGGAGCGTCGTCAGCGCCGCGCGGAGTACCAGGGTGTTCGCGCGGGAGGCACCGGCCGCTCCGACGACGTCGTGGACGTACGCCACGACGGGGATGCGTGCGAGCCGGCCGGCCAGTCCGCCGTACACGTGCGCTTTCGCCGAGTGTGTGACGACCACGTCGGCGCCGAGGTCGCGGAGCCGTCGCGCGAGGGCCCGCGTGGAGCGGAGTGTCGACACTCCCTTCGCGAGGAGGCCCCCGGCCGCATCGGCTGCGTGCTCGGTCACGGACGGGTCGAGCGCGACGACCTCGTGCTCGACGCCGAGCCCGGAGAGCAGGGACTCGAGTGGCCCGTGTTCACCGAGGACGACGATCACCTCGGTCTCGACCCGGGCAGCGGCCACCCGCGCCACGAGGAGCTCCGCCCCGGACAGTGCTGCGCTGTGGGTGAGCATGGCGACGAGCGGGAGGTTCCGGGTTGTCATGCATCTAGAATACCAGTATTCTATAGAGCGTGACATTGAAACGTCACCGGGGCGACAGTGCCAAGCGTCATCCGCCTCGCCGCGATCCCAGAACGGAACCCGACATGCGTCACACCTCCCGCACCGCCCGCATCGCCGCCACGACCCTGGCTGCGATCGGGATCCTCACCGTCGTCACGGCGTGCTCCGGCACCGGCGGCGACGAGCCCACCAAGAAGCCGACGGCCAGCTCGAGCGCCAAGGCAGACGACCGCTTCTCGACGCCGCCGGCCGACATCCAGAAGGCGACGGCGGAGTGCGCCGACGGCAAGGTCGTCATCGACCAGAGCAACAAGGACGTCACCGTGGGCGACTGCGCCTCGGTCGAGATCACCGCGAGCAACGCGGTCGTCCACCTCGGCAAGGTCGACGCGCTCGTCATGAGCGGCACCATCAACGACGTCGACGCCAAGGAGATCGGCAAGGTCACGGTCAGCGGCAACGGCAACCGGGTCACCACGGACGGCAAGCCGAAGGTCACGGACAAGGGCGCCGAGAACCTGTTCGTCACCCGCTGAGTCCGACCCGACCCGAACGGAGGACTGCCATGACCCGCACGACCCTGCCGGACTGGCAGTCTTCCGCTCCGCTCGCGACCGCGGCAGCCCGTGGCGGCATCGTCACCGCCGCCGGCACCGCGACCCGGTTCCTCGTGCAGCTCGTCACCGTCGTGGTGATCGCCAGGATCCTCGGCCCCGCCGAGTACGGGTTCGCGGTCGTCGTGCTCCTGCTCAGCGGTCTCGCCGAGCTCCTCCGCATCGGTGGCATCGGAGCCCTCGTCATCCGTGCGCCGCGCCTGTCCGCCGGCGTCGCCTCCTCGCTCCACCTCCTCAGCGCCGCAGCCGGACTCGCTGTCGGCGCTGCGCTGGCCCTGTCGGCGCCGGCACTCGCGGTCGTCCTCGGCTTCCCAGCGTCCGGCAGGTCCGTGATGCTGCTCGCGGTTCCCTTCGTGGCGGCCGGGGCCAGCGCGGTCCCCACGGCGCTGCTCGCCCGCAACCTCCGCTTCCGTGCCCTCGCCCTGCTCGAGGTCGCGTCGATGGTCTCCGGCGCCGCCCTGGCGCTCGTGCTCGCGATCGCCGGTGCGGGCTCATCGGCGCTCGTCGCCCAGGCGCTCCTCTTCTCGCTCGTGCTCGGCATCGGTTCGATCGCCGTGTGTCCCTGGCGCCCGACCCGCCCCGCGCGGTGGCCCGCCGTCCGGCCGGAACTCGGCTTCGCAGCGAACGTCACCGCGGTCCAGGTCCTCAACTTCGCGGCCCGCAACCTCGACAAGGTGATCGTCGGGGCGTCGTTCGGCCCGCTCGCCGCCGGCTTGTACGCACAGGCCGGGCAGCTGCTCACGATCCCGCTGGAGCAGGTCAACGGGCCGCTCCAGCGCGTCGCGGTCCCCGTGCTCGCCAAGGTCGCCGACGACCGCGAGCGCTTCCGGCGCTACTACCGGCACCTCACAGCCCTGACCGGGTACGTGCTGTGGCCGACCTTCGCGGTGCTGGCAGTGCTCGCCGACGCCGTCGTCACCGTGCTGTTCGGCCCCGCGTGGGCGGGCTCGGTACCGATCTTCCGCGTGCTGGTGCTCGCTGGCATCGCGCAGACCCTCGGCTACGTCACCGTCTGGGTGTTCGTCGCGACCGGCCAGGGCGCTCGTCAGACCATCTGGGCGCTCGTCAGCCGTCCACTCGTCCTCGCCTCGTTCTTCGTCGGCCTGCCGTGGGGCGTCACCGGGATGGCGTGGGCGTTCTCCGTCAGCTCGCTCGTCCTCGTCGTCCCCGGCTTCGTGGTCGCTGGTCGACGCCCAGGGCTCGGGCTCCGTGACCTCGTCACGCCGATCGTCCGCCCCGGCATCGTGGCCGTGGCGGTGGGTGGTGTCACGCTCCTGACCCGGCTGCTCGACCTCGGCCCCTGGCTCGCGATCACGGTCGGCGGCGCTTCTGCGCTCGTCGTGCTCGCCCTTGCCGTCGTGCTGCCGGGCATCCGCCGCGACGTCATCGCGATGGCGCGCCACGTCGTGCCCGCCCGGTTCGGGCGCACCGCCGCAACCACACCCTGAGAGAGCGAGTCCGCCGTGCCCGTCTCCGCCGTGCCCGTCTCCGTCGTCGTCCCGGTCGGTCGACCCGACACCGCCCTGAGCGCGCAGCTCGGGGCGATCGCCGTGCAACAGCACGAGGGCGACGTCGAAGTCGTCCTCGCTGCCAACGGCGTCAGGCCCAGCGTCCTGCGCCCGTTCGTCGACGCCACGGAGTGGCCATCCGGCTGGGCCGTGCGCGTCGTCGACGCGACGGACGTCCGTGGGCCGAGCCACGCTCGCAACGTCGGCTGGCGCGCCGCACGACACGACATCGTGCTGTTCTGCGACGCGGACGACGTGCTCGAACCCGGATGGATCTCGGCGATGGCTGTGGCCGTGCAGCAAGACGGCATCGGCGGCGGCCGACTGGCGTACGACCTGCTCAACGCACCCGCGCTCGCGGCCCGGGTGACCGCGTCGACGACGGAGCTGCCCGTCAAGTTCCGGCACCTGCCCTACACGCCGAGCTGTGCGCTCGGCGTGACCCGCGCGCTGCTCGAGGCCGTCGACGGCTTCGACGAGTCCTTGCACTGCGGCGAGGACATCGACTTCTGCTGGCGGGTGGCTGCGGCTGGTTCGCCCATCGTCTTCGTCCCGCAGGCGGTCGTCCAGTACCGCTTGCGCAGCGCGGCCCGCGGTGCGTTCCACCAGGCGTACCGCTACGGCGTCGACGATGCGCGCCTCCTGCGGGCACACCGCGCCGCCGGTGCACGGTGGCGCGCGGTCGACGGGGTCCGTGAGCTCGCATCGACGGTCAAAGCCGTTCTGCTCGCCGGCACCGGCCAGGAGGCCCGGATCACCGCCGCCTCGCGCGTCGGCGCCGCCTGCGGCCGGTTCGCAGGCTCCGTGCGGCACCGCATCGCCGCCTTCTGATCGCAGTCCGCCGCTGAGCGGCCAGGCCGCCGCACGTCGTCACGACGGGCGGCGGCCTTCGTCGTTGGTGAACGTGGGCTGTGGGCTGTGGGCTGTGGCAGGGCGGTCGGCGGTCGGCGGTCGGCGGTGGGCCGGTGCGGTTGCGGTTGCTGGGTTGTGGTGCCGGTGCCGGTGCCGGTGCGGGTGGCATTGCGCGTTGCGCAGGTGCAGGGAACGCCGAACGGCCCGACCCCTGGGTGGGGTCGGGCCGTCGGGTCCTGCTGGGGTGTTACTGGGTGACGTTGATGGTCGTGACCACCGCGTCGCCGATCAGGTTGCCCTTCGTGATCTGCTTCGTGTAGAGCACGTAGACCTGCGGGGTCAGCGTGCGGCTGATCGTGATGGACCACTCGCCTTCGGAGTTCACCGTGGCCTCGCCGAGTCGGCTCGTGGTGCCGCCGAGGACGACCGTCGAGCCAGCCTGGCCGGTACCGGTGAACGTGATGCCGGTTCCGGGGACCTGTGCGCCCTCGGCCGGGGTGTTCACGACGACCTGGGTCGCCGTGCCGTAGTCGAGCGTCGCCGTCTTGGCGGGGGAGACCTCACCGTCGACCGTCTGGGTGACGGTGAAGGTGCGGACGCCCGCGACGATCGCGCCGGTCTGGGCGTTGCCGCTGATCGTGGACTGCTTCTCGGCGTCAGCCTGGAACGAGCCGGTCGCGGTGAGCTCCGTGACCTACTTGTCCTGCACCGTGACGGTGATCTCGGCCTGCTTCGTCAGCCCGCCCTTGCTCGTCTGGAGCGCGTGCAGCTCGTAGACGTTGGGGGCGAGCTGCCGGGAGACGTCGACCGTCCAGGCGCCGTTGGCGACCTTCGTGTCACCGATCGACGATGTGTTGCCGCGCATGTCGAGCTTGGCGCCGGTGGCACCGGTGCCCGTGAAGCGGATCTGGCCGTTCGTGACGGTGGCGCCGTTCGCCGGGGTGGAGATCACCGGGACGACGGGGTTGCCGTAGTCGAGCGAGCGGTGCAACGGGGCGGACACGGCACCGTTGACGGTCTGGGTGACCGTGAACGTGTTGACACCGAACGCGGCCTTGGCCGGCGGGATCGTGATCGTGTACCGACCCCCGGTCGCCTTCGCGGTGCCGACGACCGAACCGTCGGCAGCCTTCACGGTGACCGTCGCGTCCATCTGGGCCGCGCCGGAGATCGTCGCCGGCAGGTCCTCGTCGGTGGCGTTGAACGCCGCCGTCGCGGTGAGCGGGGTGACCGCCTGCTCGTCCGTGACGGTCACGGTGATCGCCTGCTGGGTGGTCAGACCGCCCTTGGTGGTCTGCACCGCCCACAGGTTGTAGAGGTTGCTCGTCAGCGGGAAGTCGACCTTGGCGGTCCACTCGCCGTTCACGACGTCGCCGCTGGCGATCGCGTTCACGGTGCCGCGGACGGTGACCTTTGCGCCGGTCTGACCGGTGCCGGTGAAGGTCAGGCCGTCCTTGTTGACGGTCGCGCCGTTCGCGGGAGAGGTGATGTTGATCGGCGTCGGGATGCCGTAGTCGAGCGAGACGTTCACGGCTGCGGAGGTCTTGCCGTTCAGCGCCTGGGTGACGCTGAACTCGTTCACGCCGAACTGTGTGCCGTTCGCCGGGATCGGGATCGTGTAGCGGCCGCCGCTTGCGACGACGCGGCCGATCTCGTTGCCGAGGCTGTCCTTGACGACGACGGTCGCGCCGGTGGTCGCCGCGCCCGAGATCGTCGCGGGCTTGGAGGAGTCCTCGTCGAACGCGCCGGTGGCCGTCAGCGCCGTGGAGAACTCCGTGGCGTTGATCGTGAACGAGACGGGCTTCGAGTCGGCGTTGCCGCGGACCGAGGTCTGCGTCGCGGTGAGGTTGTAGACACCGTTGCCGAGGTCGAACGTCGCCGGGGCGGACCAGTTGTCGTTGTCATCGACGACTGCAGTGGCTACGACGCGGCCGGACGTGCCCTTGACCTCGACGCGCGCGCCCTTGTCACCCGTGCCGGAGAACACCGGACGCTTCTGGTTGACCGTGGAACCGTTCGCCGGGGTCTGGACCACGAGCGGGGCCTCGGTGCGGACCGTGAAGTGCACGCGCTTCGTCTCGGCAGAGCCCGTGAGCGGGGTCTGGGTCGCGCGGAGGTCGTAGAACCCCGCGCCGAGGTCGAAGTTCGCCGGAGCGGACCACTTGCCGTCCTTGACCGTCGCCGAGGCGACGACACGGCCGGAAATGCCCTTGACCTCGATGGTCGCGCCTTCGTCACCGGTGCCGGAGAACGTCGGACGCTTGGTTTCCACGACCGAGCCGTTGGCCGGAGCCTGGACGACGAGCGGTGCCGGGTCGGTCGGGATCTCGGCCGCGACGGTGAAGTTGACGCGTGCGTTCGAAGTGTCGCCGCGGACGGGCGACTGGGTGACGGTGAGGTCGTAGGCGCCGTTCGTGAGGTCGATGTCCGAGGGGGCAGACCACTTGCCGTCCTTGACGGTTGCGGTGGCGATGATCACGCCGGCGTTGCTCCTGACCTCGATGCTCGCGCCTTCATCGCCGGTGCCGGAGAACACCGGGCGCTTTGTGGTGACGGTGGATCCGTTGGTCGGGGTCTGGACGATGAGCGGTGCCGGGTCGGCCGGAACCCCTTCGAGGGTCGTCGGCGTCGAACCGTTGACCCGGTAGCTGCCGACGGAGCTCGTGCCCATGAACAGGTAGTTCATCTGGCTCGAGGTCGTCGTGGCGTTCGAGGCGTCGACCTTGAGGCTCCAGCGGAACTGCTGGCCGGCGCTCTGCGAGCCAGTTGTCTTGCCGAAGTTGAACTCCATCTGGCGGTTGTTGTCGAACAGGCGGCCGTTCTTGAGGTTGAGAACCTCGGAGTTCGCCCACGCGCCGCTGGAGCCGTTGCGCCACTGTCCGGTGACCGTGGTCTGGCCGGGCGCGAAGGTGGTGCCGGCTGGAGCGGCAACCGTGACGATCCCCTCCATGCCGGTGCGGGTCGCCTGGTTCTCGACCACGAACGGCACGTTGGTGGGCGTGGTGCGGCTGAGGGTCACGTTCGGCTGGGGCACGCCGATGATGGGGCCGTTCTCGACGATGGTGATCGTGACGCTGGTGCGGGCGACCTCGACCCCGCCGACCTTCTCGACGATGGTGCGGGGGTTCGCTCCGACGGGCAAGTTGCGGATGGTGAGCGACCACTTGCCGGTGCCGTCCGCGGTGGTCGCGAACGAGGTGCCGCTGACGGAGATCGCGGCGCCGGGGGTGGCGGTGCCGGAGACGACGGCGGTCTTCGCGAAGTTGTCGACGGAATCGACCTTCGCCGTGAGTTGTGGCACGCTCCGGAAGGAATTGATAGCGTGAATTGAGTCGCCGTTGGCAGCCTGCGCTTGGCTCAGACTTGACCGACCTGACGATGTGTATTCCTGCACATATCCGAGGTCCTTGGACCAGAGCGCCCACCCCGACGTAAACGACCCTGCAAACGGCGTGAGTTTGAACCGTTGCGCGACCCTTTCTGGATCGCAAGTTTCCCAGGTCATTCTATGCTGACTAGTCCCTGCAGACTGAAGGCAGAGACCGCTGCTCAGTTCTCGCACGGCTCCGAAAGAGTTCCAGCCTGGAATTTCCAATGTTGCCGCCGAGCTCTGCAGCGCAGCGGCAGTCGAGGCTGCGTTCGTGCTCGCCTCCTGACCGGCACGGGTGGGTGGCAAGGCGGCATTGTAGTTTCGCGCAGCCGAAGTCGGATGGCTGAACTGGATGAACTTCCCAACAAGCCGGTCCTCCGCAAGTGGACTGATGGAGGCGGAGGCGGCCGGGCCGAAGGACAAGCCGGAGACGAGCGTGGCTGCGGCGAGTCCTGCTGCGCCGACGGACTTGAGGGCCGTTGCCCTCTTCTTTCGAGACATGTGACGTTCTTTCGGGGAGGGCCGCCGGGGATCCGCGGCACGGTGGAGGATCGCAGCCCAGGACCTCTCGGTTGGCCTGCAAGCCGAGAATATCACATTACACATGGCATACGAGACATTGTATGGCGCGACTGCTGGCTGAGAGTTGAGTGGGATCGACGCAACTTCAGCCTCCCTGAGTTGACGCCGACCGTGTCCTGAGTAGAGTTGAGTCCATCGGACGCAAGTCCAACGACTTACCTCGAGCAAGAAGGAGCACCACACATGGGACGTGCAGTAGGCATCGACCTCGGAACCACCAACTCGGTCGTCAGCGTTCTCGAGGGTGGCGAGCCCACCGTCATCGCGAACGCCGAGGGCCTCCGCACCACGCCGTCGATCGTCGCCTTCACCAAGGACGGCGAGGTCCTGGTCGGCGAGACCGCCAAGCGCCAGGCCGTGACGAACGTCGACCGCACCATCGCGTCGGTCAAGCGTCACGTCGGCACCGACTGGACCACCGAGATCGACGGCAAGAAGTACACGCCGCAGGAGATCTCGGCCCGCACCCTCGGCAAGCTCAAGCGCGACGCCGAGCAGTACCTCGGTGAAGACGTCACCGACGCGGTCATCACCGTGCCGGCGTACTTCAACGACGCCGAGCGCCAGGCCACGAAGGACGCCGGTGAGATCGCCGGCCTCAACGTCCTCCGCATCATCAACGAGCCGACCGCGGCCGCTCTGGCCTACGGCCTCGACAAGGGCAAGGAAGACGAGCTCATCCTGGTCTTCGACCTCGGTGGCGGCACGTTCGACGTCTCCCTGCTCGAGGTGGGCAAGGACGACGACTTCTCGACGATCCAGGTCCGTGCGACCTCCGGTGACAACCGCCTCGGTGGCGACGACTGGGACCAGCGCATCGTCGACTACCTGATCAAGAAGTTCAAGGACGAGCACGGCGTCGACCTGTCCACGGACAAGATCGCCAAGCAGCGCCTGAAGGAAGCCGCTGAGCAGGCCAAGAAGGAGCTGTCGTCGCAGATGTCGGCGAACATCCAGCTGCCGTACCTGACGCTCACGGCCGAGGGCCCGCTCAACCTCGACGAGACCATCTCGCGCGCACAGTTCGAGCAGATGACCTCCGACCTGCTCGACCGCACCAAGAAGCCGTTCAACGACGTGATCAAGGAAGCCGGTGTCTCGGTCAACGACATCGCGCACGTGGTGCTCGTCGGTGGTTCGACCCGCATGCCCGCCGTGGCCGAGGTCGTCAAGCAGCTCACCGGTGGCAAGTCCCCGAACCAGGGCGTCAACCCGGACGAGGTCGTCGCCGTCGGCGCCGCACTGCAGGCCGGCGTGCTGAAGGGCGAGCGCAAGGACGTCCTGCTCATCGACGTCACGCCGCTGTCGCTCGGCATCGAGACCAAGGGCGGCCTGATGACGAAGCTCATCGACCGCAACACCGCGATCCCGACCAAGCGGAGCGAGACCTTCACGACCGCTGACGACAACCAGCCGTCGGTCGCGATCCAGGTCTTCCAGGGCGAGCGCGAGTTCACCCGCGACAACAAGCCGCTCGGCACGTTCGAGCTCACCGGCATCGCGCCGGCTCCCCGTGGCGTCCCGCAGGTCGAGGTCACCTTCGACATCGACGCCAACGGCATCGTGCACGTGTCCGCCAAGGACAAGGGCACCGGCAAGGAGCAGTCGATGGTCATCTCCGGCGGCTCGTCGCTGCCGAAGGAGGACATCGAGCGCATGGTCCGCGAAGCCGAGGAGCACGCGGCCGAGGACAAGGCCCGTCGTGAGGCCAACGAGCGTCGCAACCAGGCCGAGCAGCTCGTCTACTCGATCGAGAAGCTCATCAAGGAGAACGACGACAAGCTCCCCGAGGACGTCAAGTCCGAGGTGCAGGCCGACGTCGACGCGCTCAAGTCCGCGCTCGCGGGCGAGGACGAGGACGCCGTGAAGACGGCCTTCGACAAGCTCAACGAGTCGCAGGGCAAGCTCGGCCAGGCCATCTACTCCCAGCAGGACGCAGCAGCCGGTGCAGCCGGTGGCGAGCAGCCCGCGGGTGAGCAGCCGGCGGACGACGAGGACATCGTCGACGCCGAGGTCGTGGACGACGAGGACGACAAGGACAAGAAGTAACGATGACGGACCCCAAGGGCAACGCGCCCAACGAAGACGAACCCCAGGTCGAGGGCGACGCCACGAACGCGGCCGAGCCCGAGGACCTCATCGAGGCGGAGGGGCCCGACGTCGAAGTACCGACCGACGGCCCCGCCGCCGGCGGTCCGGCAACGGACGCGGCGAACGACCTCTCCCCGGAAGACCAGGCCCTGCTCGACGACGCCGCCCGCGGTATCCAGGAGGACAAGCTGTCCGACACGGACCGCGACCTCGTCGCCGAGATGCGCGCGGACATGCTCCGTGCGCAGGCCGAGCTGGTGAACTTCCGGAAGCGCGTCGAGCGCGACCGCGAGGCCAACCGCGAGGTCGCCATCGCCGAAGTGGTGCGGGCCCTGCTGCCGGCGCTCGACGACCTCACCCGGGCCGAGGCCCACGGTGACCTCGCCGAGGGTCCGATGCAGGTCATCGGCCAGAAGATCCGCGGGGGCTTCGACAAGTTCAAGCTCGTGCAGATCGGCGAGAAGGGTGAAGCCTTCGACCCGAACATCCACGAGGCGATCGTCCAGCTCCCGACCCCGGGTGCCACCGGCCAGACCGTGGCGGACGTCGTCGAGCCGGGCTACAAGCTCGGTGAGCGCGTCCTGCGTGCGGCCAAGGTCGCGGTGGCGGTCCCGGCCTGAGCCGGAACGGAAGGTAGGTACCAGTGGCCAGTCAGGACTGGTTCGACAAGGACTTCTACAAGGTCCTCGGAGTGTCGAAGGACGCGTCGGAGGCCGAGCTGAAGAAGACCTACCGGAAGCTCGCGCGGCAGTTCCACCCGGACTCCAACCCGGGTGATGCCGCGGCGGAGAACCGCTTCAAGGAGATCAGCGAGGCCTACTCGGTGCTCTCCGACAAGGAGCAGCGCCAGGAGTACGACCAGGTCCGTGCCATGGGCTCCGGCGCCCGCTTCACGGCGGGCGGCGGAGGCCAGGGTGGTGGCTTCGAGGACGTCTTCGGCGGGATGTTCGGGCAGCAGCAGGGCGGGGGCGGACAGCGCGTCCGCTTCGGCCAGGGCGGCCCGGGCGGCGCCGGCGGCTTCGAGGACATCCTCGGCGGGATGTTCGGCGGCGGTGGTGGCTTCGGCCAGACCTCCGGCGGCTACCGCGGCTTCGGTGGACCGACGAAGGGCCGGGACGTCACGGCGTCGACGACGCTCGACTTCACCACGGCGATCGCCGGCGACACCGTCAAGCTGTCGCAGGGCAACGGTCGCCCGGTGAACGTCCGCATCCCCGCGGGGGTCGCGGACGGCCAGAAGATCCGGCTGCGCGGCCGAGGCGAACCCTCGCCCGACGGCGGCGAGGCCGGTGACCTGGTGGTCGCCGTCTCGGTCCGCAAGCACCCGGTCTTCGAGCGCGACGGGCTGAACCTCCGCGTGGACGTCCCCGTGACGTTCGTCGAGGCAGCTCTCGGTGCGACGATCGAGGTCCCGACGCTCGGCGGTTCGCCCGTCAAGCTGAAGGTCGCTCCCGGCACGCCGTCGGGTCGCGTCCTGCGCGTCAAGGGCCGTGGCGTCGCGACGAAGAACGGCACGGGCGACCTGCTCGCGACCGTCCAGGTCGCGGTGCCGTCGCACCTGTCGGACAAGCAGCGCGAGGCCGTCGAGGCACTCGCCGAGGCACTTCCCGACGAGAACCCGCGCGAGGACATCCTCGCCAAGGCGCGTGACTAGCGTCACGCAACCACAGCAGTAAACCGGCCTGGAGGCGGGGTGCGGCTTCCTGACGGACGCTCGCCGGGCCTCCAGGCTGGTTTTCACCACCACGCGAACGACGGAAGGAACACGCCATGACCGACATGGACGAGAACTCGCCCGTCTTCGCGATCGCGGTCGCCGCGGAGCTGTCGGAGATGCACCCGCAGACGCTGCGGCAGTACGACCGGCTCGGCCTGGTCGTGCCGGGCCGTACCCGCGGCGGTTCCCGCCGCTACTCGATGCGCGACGTCGCGCAGCTGCGCGAGATCGCGCGCCTCGGCTCCGAGGGGGTGTCGCTGGAGGGGATCCGGCGCGTGCTCGACCTGGAGAACGAGAACAAGGACCTGCGCGACCGGGTGCGTGAGCTCGAGACCGCGTTGGCCGACCAGCTCATCAACCGGCCCGGCGCGCGCGTGTTCGCGGCGACGACGACGGGTGCCGCGGTGTCGCTGCGGGCCGGTGCGCGGCCGCAGCGGAACACGCAGATCGTGCTGTACCGCGGGCCGCGCTGACCCTTCCCGAATCGCCATACCACATGTAAAATATCTGCATGCGATTGTTTCCTGCCCTCCCTGCTGTCCTCGTCGTCACGGCACTCGCCATCGGTGGCGGGGTCGCCGCAGCGGCAACCGGCGGAGTCGACGTCCACGAGACGGTGATCGAGCACTCGGCGAACGGCGACGCGACGAGCGTCCTGGTGCACGGCATCGGTGATGCGGCGGCCGCGGCCACAGCAGAGGGACGGCGGTTCCGGCACAGTGATCTGCAGCCTGCCGGACGGTTCGTCGCCGCCGGCGACGTCGTCACCGTGTCGGTACCGATCGGTGCGCCGGCGATGGACGTCGCCATCGGGCTGATCGGCCCGTACGCGGCGCACAACTCGGGCGCCGATGTCGGGTACCAGCAGACGCGACTGACCGCTGGCGTGAACCGTGTCACGGCTCCGCACGACGGGATGGTCTCGATGGTCAGCGCGGCGGACACCGGGGAAGCGACGGTCACGATCGCCGGTGGTGTTGCCGTCCCGACCTACGTCCGGGGCCAGTCGACCGCCGACTCGTTCGCAGCGGACCTCCGGCGGTTCGCCGATGCACCGTTCGTCGAGGTGGTGTCGAACCGGATGTTCGGCGACTTCCAGAAGCCGAAGACCGGCACGGCCATCGCCGGTGCCGACCTCGCGGAGCGCACCGCGAACTGGGACCGGGTGATCGAGCTCACGAACGAGACGTACGGCCTCGACGAGCGTGCCGTCGGGACCTCGCACAAGTACCCGCACCGGATCCACATCGCTTCACCCGACTCCGGTGCCGGGTACGCCAACGCGAGCAACGCGCGCATCATGTTCCAGACCGGCACCGGTGCTGCCGCCGATCTCTTCCGGCTTCCGTTGAGTGGGCTGTGGGGGCTGTGGCACGAGATCGGCCACACCTACGAAGCTCCGATCAACATCTTCCCGGGTACCGCGGAGACCATCACCAACCTGTCCGCGCTCGCCGTGCAGGACGGACTCGGGTTCGGGAGCCGGTGGGACGAGAGCATCCCGCTCCTCGAGCGGTACTTCACCACACCGATCGCGGACCGGGACTGGGAAGGCGCCCACGACCGGGTCCGGCTCCTGGCATGGGAACAGCTGCGCCGCGCGTTCGGCGACGGCTACCTGCCGAGGTTCTTCGCGGCGCTGCGTGCCGAGGCCGCGAAGACGAACGTGAACGCCCTGACCATCGACGACAAGCACGCGATCTTCGTCGAGGTCGCCTCGCGGGTGGCCGACCGCGACCTCGCGCCGTTCTACGACCAGCTCGGGTTCCCGATGTCGGACGCGACCCGCGCCGTCATCGGTGCGCTCCCCGACCTGCGGGAGCCCATCTGGGACAACGTCGACTCACGACACCGCATCGTGGAACGACTCGTCCCCGACTACGACCCGCCGGTCGGCGTGGTCACCGGAGCAGTGTCGCCCGTGCCCGTCGGCGAGCACGTGATCGCCGCGCCGACGGTCACCGGGCTCGGGACCGCGAGCGGCCGAGGGAGCGCGACCGCCGTGGACGCCGCAGCGGTCGCCGATGCCGTCGGTACCGACACCGGACGGCTCCTCGTGCGGCTCCGGAGCGACACCGGCGCCGAGGACACGATCGTCGTCAGGACTGCGGCCGTCGGCGGGGACTCGATCGTCCTGCGCGGGGCGTCGAACCGCGTCGTCGGCGACCTGTGGCTCGATCAGCGGAACGAGGAACTCCGGTGGCGGGCGGTCACGTCCTACGACGCGCACTGGTCCTGGGGATCGAACGCCTACCTGACCGTCACGCACTTCGCGGCGGACGGCACGGTACTCGCCACGGGCACGGTGCAGGGCAACCAGACGGGCAAGGTCCTCGACGAGACCTTCCGGGACCGCCCGTACGCGGACGGCGAGTTCGTGCTCGTCCTGCACGCGCAACCGACGCTCCTCGCCGCGTACCGTTCCGACTCGCTCATCTCGGACTCGAGCGCGCCCCAGGCGTTCCGGATCGCGGACGGCAAACTGCACCTGACCGCGCCCGAGGCGATCCCGGGGTGGCAGTCCCTGTCCGGACTGCAGGGCCCGAAGACCGCCCTGACCCGCGGCGCCGACGTCGAGGTCGAGGCCGGGTTGCAGGTCCACGCCCAGATCTCGACGATCACCGGGGCGATCACGCTGACCAGTCCGGACGGCACGACCTTCGCACCCGGGCAGTCGACGCTCGCCGGCATGTACCGGAAGCCGGGCGAGGACTGGCGGACGAGCGCGAACCTCGTGCTGCGGGGCGGGACGCTCGCCGACGGCGGCACGACGATGCGGTTCACGCTGCAGACGGCTTCGGGGTTCTCGATGCCCCCGGGTTCGACGCTTCGCTGGAAGCCGGTCGTCCGTGTCCCGGCCGACGCGGTCGCGGGCGACTCGTCGCTGGAGCTGCGTGCGGAGGGCACCACCGGCTGAGTCCCCTGCAACGAGGAGCGCCCCCGGACTGACCTGCCGTCGTGGAGCTCGGGCGGCGACGTGCAGTCGCACGCTGGTCCGCGTGAACTGGACGCGGTCGTCCGCGCCGCTGCGAGGTCCGCCGTCGAGGGATGGGTACGCTGACGCGGTGCCAGACTTCGCCGACCTCTTCCGCCGCCGCGACGACACCGCCCCGGACCTCATCGCGATCGACGGCACCGACCGGTTCCTGATCGACGAGGCGCCGCACGTGCACGGGGACGCCCTGCGGCAGCCCGGCGAGGTGGCGGTCGTCGATGACCGTCTTGGAGTCCTGACCCTCGGGCTCATCACGCAGTACGGCGCATCGGACATCCGCGTCGTGCAGGACTCGCTCGTCGGGGAACGCGCGCTCGAGGCCAACGCTGGCACGTTCGGTCTGCGCGGATTCCACCACCCGGACTCGCTCGAAGACGCCTTCCGCGACGTCCGGCTCGTCGTGCTGCGGCTGTCGAAGTCACACGACCGCCTCGACGAGATCGCCCGGGCCGTCGCGCGGTTCGCCGCTCCCGACGTCGTGCTGCTGTGCGGCGGCAACGTCAAGTACATGAACCTGTCGCAGAACGACGTGCTGCGCCGCTCGTTCGGCGAGGTCACGGCTTCGCGGGGGCGGGGGAAGTCGCGCCTGCTCATCGCGCAAGACCCGTTGCGTGCCCAGGCGAACCGTGCGGCCGCGACCAATCCCTGGCCCAGATCGGTGCACGTCGACGACCTCGGCATGACGCTCGTCGCGCACGGCGGGGTGTTCGCCGGTACCTCGCTCGACCAGGGCACCCGGGTGCTGCTCGAGGCGATGGACGCCGCGGTGCCGACCGCGCGGACCGTCGTCGACCTCGGGTCCGGCAACGGTGTCATCGCCGCGGCGATCGCACTGCGGCGGCCGAACGTCAAGGTGATCGCGACCGATGTGTCCCGGATCGCGGTGGCGTCCACACGGGCGACCGCCGAGGCGAACGGCGTCGCTGACCGGGTGACGGCACTGCGCACCGACGCCGGGGACGAGCTCGCCGTCGGGTCCGCCCAGCTCGTGCTCTGCAACCCCCCGTTCCACGCGGACACCACGGTGACCACCGACGCGGCCGAGGCGATGTTCCGGAACGCGGCCACCGTCCTGCAGCCCGGCGGCGAACTGTGGTGCGTGTGGAACGGGCACCTGCGCTACCGGCCGGTACTGGAGCGCCTGGTCGGGCCGACGCGGCAAGTCCTGCGCACCCCGAAGTTCACGGTCACGGCGTCGGTCGCTGCCCCGCACTGAGGCCCGCCATACCGAACGCGGAATATCGTACGGATAATACTTGCGGACCACTCCGCGACCCGTGCACAGTCGTCTCCTGCACCGTCAGAGAGGACTCCCATGCACACTCGCTCCACCCGTGCTCTTCCACCGCCGGCCCGTCCGCCTCGTGCCCGTCCGTCCCGCGCGGCCGTCACCGTCGCGCTGGTCCCGATGGTCGCCCTGGGCGCGCTCGTCGCCGGCGCGGGCGTCGTCGCAGATGCACCACCGGCCCACGCCGTCGACCCGTTCCCGGTCCACGATCCGTTCGTGGACCTGCCCGTCGGCACCACGATGCCGTCGGGTTGGGCTCGCATCGCCTCGAACGACCAGCAGGCCGCGATCGTCGAGAACGGCTCGGCGGGCAAGTGGCTGCGGATGACCGACAACGCCAAGTACATGGCCTCGGCGGTGTACAACGAGGTGCCGTACGACTCGAGCAACGGACTGACCGTCGAGTTCGACCAGCGGATGTGGAGCCCCACCGACACCGGGTACGCCGACGGCATCGGGTTCTTCCTGCAGGACGCCGCGATGCCGCTCGACTCCATCGGCCCCGTGGGCGGCGGACTCGGCTACTTCGACGGCAAGTCCGCCTGCTCGGCAGGACTGGACGGCGGTGTCGTCGGCGTCGGGTTCGACCGGTTCGGCAACTTCGCGCTGCCGGAGTTCATCCAGAACGCCGTCACCGTCCGCGGGGCCGAGGCTGAGTGCTACCCCGTGCTGGCGACGACGGGCAACCGCGGCGACGGGTTCCTCGAGGACCGCGGCGTCGACGCCGAGACGGCGACCTACCGGCACGTGAAGGTCGACGTCGTGCCCCGGGACGCCGGTGGCATCACGGCCATCGTCACGATGTCGGACGCCACCCCCGTCGGCTCGGAGCCGGCGGAGCTGCACCACCTGATCTCGACCGACCTGCCGGCGACGGCGTTGCCTGGCCAGATGCGCTTCGGGTTCAGCGCGTCGACCGGCGGGCGGGCCGAGTTCCACGAGATCCGCAACGTGCGGGCCACACAGCCGACCGACGTCGTGACCACGGCGTCAGTGGACACCGAGGGGCCGGTGACCTCAGGCGACGACGTGTCGTTCCGCGTCCGATCGGTCAACGACGGGCCGGCCACGATCGGTGGGCCCACCGACGCAGTGGCGCGGACGACGGCACTGATCGATGCGCTCCCGCTCGAGGACGTCACCTGGTCGTGCGAGGCCACGGGCGGCGCGTCGTGCGGTGCCGATCAGGGCGCAGGAGTCGTGGCGACCGACTGGACGGCGCCGCCCGGAGGGCAGATCGAGTTGCTGGCCCGCGGGACCGTGCCGGCGACCACGAGGAGCGGGACGTACTCGGCGCCGGTGGAGAGTGTCACCGACTTCACCACCGGCCGGTTCGACGAAGGGCGGGCCGCGGTCGCGCGGGACGGCTCGGTGAGCGACGTCGACCTGACGAACAACACGGACACGATCGCGTTCGACGTCGTGCTGCCGGACGCCGTCGCCTCGGATGACGCTGCGACCGGACAGCAGGGTGAACCAGTGGTCGTGGACGTCGTGGGGAACGACGCGCTCGACGGCAGCGGTGCCGACCTCGGCTCGCTGCGGCTCACCGACGAGGGACTCGACGGTGCGGAGCTGTCCGACGACGGCAAACAGCTGCGCGTTCCGGGCGAGGGCACGTACGTCGTGGACGACGCCGGGCGGGTGACGTTCACGCCCGAGGACGGCTTCAGCGGGGTCGCGTCGCCGGTGCGGTACGAGATCACGTCGAACGCCGGGCAGGTCGCGTCCGCCGAGCTCCGGGTGGAGATCGAGGCCGGTGCGGTCGACCCGACGCCGGGGCCCACGCCGGAGCCGACGGCGGAACCCACGCCGGATCCGACCACGGCGCCGACCGCGGGGCCGACGGCCGATCCGACCGCGGTACCGGGTGCCGGTTCCGCCGCTGGGCCCGGGGACGGTCCCCAGAACGCGTCGACCGTCGGCGGACCGTCGTCCGGCGGACCGGACCGGCTCGCGTGGACGGGCTCCGACGGGGTGCTCGTCGCAGCGGTCCTCGGCCTGGGGCTCGCGGCCGCCGGTGGCGTGCTCCTGACGCTTCGACGTCGCCGACTCGAGGTGGGCCCGGACGCCGACGCCTGATCCACACCGGTACGACTCCGGACGCGACGGAGACGACGAAGCCGCCCGGGTCTCCCCGGGCGGCTTCGTCGTGTGTTCCGAGCGATCAGGCCGGGACGTAGTCGAACGTGTCCGGGTCCGGACCCGTTCGGTGGCCCTTGTCGAGAGTCGTGATGTCCGTCATGTCCTCGTCGGAGAGCTCGAAGTCGAAGATCGCGAAGTTCTCCTCGACGCGGGCACGCGTGACCGACTTCGGGAACACGATGTCGCCGCGTTGGATGTGCCAGCGGAGCACGACCTGCGCCGGGCTCTTGCCCGTGGCGCCGGCGATGCGGGTGATGGTCTCGTCGTCGAGCACGAGGCCCTGGGCGATCGGGGACCAGGCCTCGGTCGCGATGCCGAGCTCGTTGTTCACGGCGCGGAGCTCGTCCTGGGTCAGGTACGGGTGCACCTCGATCTGGTTCACGGCCGGCGGGACATCCGTCTCAGCACGCAGGCGGCGCAGGTGGTGGGCCTGGAAGTTGCTGACGCCGATCGAGCGGGAGGTGCCAGCGGCGTAGAGCTCCTCGAGCGCCTTCCACGTCGGCACGAAGTCCGAGACGGTGGGCAGCGGCCAGTGGATGAGGAACAGGTCGGTGTAGCCGCCGAGCAGGTCAGCTGACTTCTTGCCGTTCTCGGCAGCTGCCGAAGGGTCGTGGAAGCCGTTGTTGAGCTTCGAGGTGACGAAGATCTCGTCACGCGGGATGCCGGACGACGCGATGGCCTCGCCGACCTCCTTCTCGTTGCCGTACATCTCGGCGGTGTCGATGTGGCGGTAGCCGACCTCGAGCGCTGTGAGCGTCGCTTCCTTGGTCGACGCGGGGTCGATCTGGAAGACGCCGAAGCCGAGCTGCGGGATGGTCTTGCCGTCGTTCAGGGTGATGTTCGGAACGGTCATGAGTCCAGACAACACCCGACCAGCTCCCAGGCATTCCGCTCGCTCCCAGGACCGTTCAAGTCAAATGCAGAATATTGGTATTCTGGCGTGATGAACCGACACGCTTCACGACGCCCTCGTGCGCGCACCGCGCCGCGCGTCGCCGCCGTGGCGACCGCGGCCGGCCTGGTCGCCGCGCTCGCCACCCCGCTCGCCGCCACGGCAGTCCCGGCCCCCGCGGCCGACGCCGGATCCGCACGGACCGACTCTGCCGCCGACTCCACGATCCTGTTCGTCGAGGACTTCGAGAACGGCGTCACGACGACGCCGGTGCTGTTGAACGCGTACAAGGGCGCGAACGGTGAGACCTACACGGCCGACCCGGCGTGGATCAACTCCGCTGAGTGCAACGGCATCGTCACGAGCGCCAGCAGCTCCGACATGGCATCCTGCGACGCCAACCCCCAGCTCAAGCAGCTCGGGTCGGTCCTCGGGCAGATCACCGGCGAGGACCCGGAGACCAACCACGTCGTGAGTGCTTGGACCGCGTCGCGCAACCTGCCGCGGAACGCCGTTCAGATCGAGTCGCGCGATGACTTCTCGCTCGGGCAGACCGGACGCTTCGTTTCGTTCGGTGTCAGCGCCGCCGCCGGAAGCTGTGTCGGGTTCGACCACCCGCTGCTCGACTTCCTGCTGGTGGACGGATCTGCCGAGCGCCCGGTGTCCGAGCGTCCCCTCGACCCTTGCAGCGACCCTCGCTCGAGCACCTTCACCGCGGGCGGCAACACGTACAAGGGCGGCGAGTTCGTCTCGAACGGCGGCGTGCTCTTCTCCGGCGACACCCTGCGATGGCGTCTCCGCAACGCCCAGTCGTCCTACAGCGGCAACGACGGCGCGATCGACCGAGTGACGATCGTCGACTCGACCCCGACCCTGGCGAACGAGTTCTCCGGCGCCCCGATCGTCGGGGACACCGCGCGCATGACGGCGCGCGTCGTGAACACGAGCGAGCACGGTTCGAAGCCCGGTTGGTCCTTCGCCGAGACCCTGCCCGAAGGCCTCAGCGTCGCGTCCGACCCGAAGGTCGCGACCACCTGCGCCGCGGCGGACCTCGACGTCGAGGCAGATGCCACGACCATCGGTGCGTCGGGCGACCTGGACATCGACGCACCGGACTGCACGGTGACGTTCGACGTCAGCGCCTCGGCTCCCGGCACGTACACGATCGGTGCCGACGCCGTGACCGAGCGCACCGGCGTCGACCTGCCGACCGGCTCGGCGAGCATCACCTTCGCCCCCGAGGTGAACGAGCTGCGCGTCATCGACCAGGCCGTCTTGTCCGGCGGCAACGGTGACGCCGTCGCCGACCTCGGCGAGACCGTCTCGTTCCGCACGACCGTCGACAACGCCGGCAACGTCCTGGTGCGGGACGTCACGCTGACCAGCCCGAACGGCGACGCGGACTGCGACGTGCAGCAGCTCGCCCCCGGAGCATCGGCCGCGTGCGCGACCGCTCCCCGCCCGGTCACGCAGGACGACCTGGACCACGGCTCGATCGACGACACCGCCACGGTCTCTGCACGATCGCGCGCCGGCCAGGCCGTGACGGCCAGCGCAACCGCCACCGTCCCCACCTCGAGCACCACCTCGCGCGCCTTGCTCGCCATCACGCCCGTCGTGCGTGGCGGTGCCCCCGCGGTCGGTGACGACATCGGGCTCACGGTGACGGTGACCAACGAGGGCAACGTCTCGATCCGCGACCTCGCGGTGACCGTGGCCGACGAGCCCGGCATGACCGTCGCGTGCCCGCCGACCCGCCTCGCGCCCGGCGCGTCCATCGAGTGCGCCGTCGAGGGCTCGCACCCCGTCTCGCAGCACGACGTCGACCGCGGCACCGTCACGTTCGTCGCCACGATGACCGCAGTCGACGCCGCCGGTCAGCCGGTCCGTGGTGACGCCCGGACCGCACAGACCACGGTCGCCCAGGCCCCCGCGCTCGCCACGACCGTCACCCCGACGCTCGACACCGCCGGCAAGACCCCCGCTCCCGGTGACGAGGTCACGCTGAGCGTCGCCGTACGCAACACCGGGAACGTCACGCTCCGCGACGTCGCCGCCGAGGTCGAGGACCGCGACGGCATGCCCGTCTCCTGCCCGACCTCCCCGCTCGCACCCGGCGCGAGCGTCGACTGCACCGTTCCGGCCCACACCCTGAGCCAGCGGGAGATCGACGCCGGCACGGTCGGGTTCGCCGTGACCTCGACCGCCACCGCACCCGACGACCGTCGCGTGACTGCTTCGGACTCTGCGTCGGTGACCGTCGACCGCCAGCACGGCATCGTCGCGACCGCGACCGCCGGCCTGGCCGACGAGTCCCGCGCGCCGAAGGCCGGTGACCACGTCGAGCTGTCCGTCTCGGCGCGCAACTCCGGCAACACCACCCTGCGGGGCCTCGCTGCCGAGGTGGACGGCCGCGACCTGGACGTGGAGTGCGCCGAGGGTGCGCTCGCCCCCGGCGCCGCGGCGACCTGCTCCGTCGGCGACCACGTCCTGACGCAGGACGAGATCGACGCCGGCACCGTCGACTTCGCGCTCACGGTCCACGCGAACGGCCCCGGCGGTTCGCGTGCCCAGGCATCGGACACCGTGGCGGTCGAGCTCGTCAGCGCGCCGGCCATCGCCGTGTCGGCGACGAGCGTCCTCGGTGCGAACGAGCACGAGGTCCCCCTGGCCGGCGACACCGCGACGGTCACGATGACGATCCGGAACACCGGCAACGTCACGGTCACGGGCATCCGCGGCAAGGTCGAAGACCGTGCGGGCCTCGAGGTCGACTGCCCGGACGACGATCTCGCCCCGGGCGCCGCGGTGACGTGCGAGGTGTCCGAGTACACCCTCACCCAGAGCGACGTCGACAGCGGTGCCGTCCGGTTCGTGCTGTCGAGCGCAGCGACCGGTGCCGACCGTCAGCGCGTCGAGGCCCGTGCCGACACGACACTCTCGATCGTGCGAGCGCCGTCGATCACGACGACGGCCACGGCTGCGCTCGACGACACCGACCACGGAGCCCCGACCGCGGGCGACACGGCATCGGTCCGCATGTCGATCACGAACACGGGCAACGTCACGGTGCACGACCTGAGCGGCATCGTCGACGAGCGGGCCGGCACGACGGTCGCCTGCCCCGCCGAGCGGGTCGCTCCCGGTGCTTCGGCGGACTGCGCAGCGGCGGAGTACGCGCTCACCCAGGGCGACGTCGACGCGGGCAAGGTGCAGTTCGCCCTCACCGCAGCGGCCGTCGGCCCGGACGACCAGACCGTGACTGCCGGCGCGAAGGCCGGCACTGCGATCGAGCGCGCCCCGGGCGTGCAGGTCCAGGTCACCGCGCACCTGGCGGAGTCCGAGCACGAGGCGCCGCGCGCCGGTGACCACGTGAGCGTGGGCATCCGCGCCACCAACGCGGGGAACGTCACGCTGACGGGGACCCGCGCCGAGGTCGTCGAACTCGCCGGTCTACCGGTCGAGTGCGTCGGCGAGGGTGTCGCACCGGGTGCGTCGATCGACTGCACGACCCCGCAGTACGTGCTCACCCAGGCGGACGTCGACCACGGCACAGTGACGGTCGCAGCGGTGCTCGACGCGACCGGTCCCGCCGGAGACTCCGTCACCTCGCGCGACGAGGTCCAGGTCGGCCTGACGGCGAAGAGCGCCCTCGACCTGTCCGCCGAGCCGGTGCTGCACGGAACCGACGGCAGCACGAAGGTCGTCGCCGATGACCACGTGCTGCGCCCGGGCGACCGCGTGTCTGTCCGCTACGAGGTGCTCAACACCGGCAACCTCGCGGTGCACGACCTGCAGCAGGCCGAGGGCATGCCCGCGGTGACCTGCGAGGAGTCCACGGTCGAGCCGGGCCAGCGTGCCACGTGCGAGAGCGACGCGCACGTCGTGACCGAGGAAGAAGCAGCGACCGGCGAGGTCGCGATCACCGGTCAGGTGGCCGGCCAGGTCACGCGCGCCGACGGTGCCACGACCGAGGAGCCGGGTGCTGCGAGCACGGGGCAGACCGCGACGCCAGCGACGTTCGGCGTGACCACCGCCGCGGCGTCGACGAAGCCGGTCTGGGTGTTCTCGCTCGAGGTGCACACGAAGCTGCACGCCGAGCCGCAGCCCGTGACCGCCGCCGAGAAGCCCTCCGCCGCGCCGGTGGAACTCGCGTTCACCGGATCGACCGTCCTCGCGATGGGCGTCCCCGCGACGATCGTGCTCCTGCTCGCCGGAGCGGTCCTGCTGCTCTGGCGCCGCCAGCGCCGCCCGGACGACCGCCAGGTCTGACGCGCAGCGGCGCCGGCACGACACAGCGCAGCCAACACGGACCGCCCCCTGTCCCAGCCCAGGGACAGGGGCGGTCCGTCACTCCAGCGCAGCGGCGATGTACGCCTGCAGCGCCTGGCCGTAGGCGATCGCGGGGACCTCGGACGCGAAGCTGCGGTCAGCACCGCCGATCGTCGCGGTGACCGTGTAGACGATCCGGCCGTTCACCGACACCCGGGTCAACCCGATGAACGACGGACCGAGGAGCTCGCGCAACTGGTCCTCACGCGGCAGCCAGAGCGACTCCGACGCGGTCACGGAGTCGAGCGCCCACTCGGTCGTCCCGTTGAAGCCGAGGATCGTGCCGGTGGGGGAGTCGTGTCGTTCGACGGTCATCTCGGACACGGTGTAGACGTCCTCGTCCACCTCGGGCTTGTCGATGACGAAGCGGTCGCCCGTCTCGGGGTGCCAGCGCAGGCCGGCGTCGCGGAGGGTCCTGGCGAGTGCAACGGTGATCACCTCCCCACCCTGCACGCGCGAGACCGCGCTGTCACCACGAAGTCGCGCTGTCACCACGTAGGTTGCCGAAAGCATCCCGTACTAGCATCGCCGAGCACCCCCACGCGCGAGCGCCACCCGATCGCGCGCGCGACGTGACGACGCCCGGGCAACCGGTGCCGCGCCTCCAGGCCGACCAACCGGCCACGGGGCGGGCCACCGGCCGGCGTCCCGACCGAGGCGACGGACACCCCGTCCGCCGAAGAGAAGGACCTGCATGACCCTCGAACGCGAGGAACTCCGCGACGGCTGGACCGTGACCATGGCCGGAGGAACCGGCGCGCCGGACGGCGTCGCGGGACGCAGCATCCCGGCGACGGTGCCGGGGCAGGTGCACACCGACCTGGAGCGGGAGGGCCTGCTGCCGGACCCGACCTTCCACCTGAACGAGCAGGCGGCGAAGTGGGTCGGCCGGGCCGACTGGGCCTACCGGACCGCGGTCGACGTCGACCCGCGCGGCCACGAGCGTGTCGACCTGGTCTGCGACGGCCTGGACACGGTGTCCGAACTGAGCCTGGACGGCGTCGTCGTGGGCACGACCCGGAACATGCACCGCCGCTACCGCTTCGACGCGCGCGTGCAGACCGGGTCCGGCGCGACGACGAAGGACCTCGAGATCCTGTTCGAGTCGCCGTACCGCGAGGCCGGCCGGGTCGCCGCGAAGGCCGGCAGCATGCCGGGCCCGTACGACGAGCCGTTCCCGTACATCCGCAAGAACGCCTCGAACTTCGGCTGGGACTGGGGGCTCACCGCCGTCACGAGCGGTCCGTGGCGACCGGTCGCGATCGAGCGGTGGTCGACCGCGCGGCTGCGCGAGGTCCGCCCGCTCGTCGACGTCGAGGCCGGCGAGGGCGTGCTCGACGCCCACATCACCGTCGAGCGCTCCGGCCTCAACGACCTGGACCAGGACGGCGAGGACGACGACCTGGTGCTCGTCGTGACCGTCAGCGGTCTGAAGGAGGACGGCACGCCGACGCGGCAGCGGTCGCGGGCGCAGCTGACACCGAAGGACGACGAGACCGTCGTCACCGTGCGCGTGCCCGAGGCGCTGCGCTGGTGGCCCCGCGGCTACGGCGCGCAGGCGCAGTACGACGTGGTCGTCGAGCTGCAGACGGTGGACGGCGAGGTGCTCGACCGCGACACGTTCCGCACCGGCTTCCGGTCGACGCGGATCGACACGCAGGTGGACGACATGGGTCGTCCCTTCGGCATCCACGTCAACGGGACGCTGATCGACGTGCGCGGGGTGAACTGGATCCCCGACGACGTGATCGTCTCCCGCGTCGACCGCGCGCGCCTGCAGTCCCGTCTGACCGCGGCGGCCTCGCTCGGCACGAACCTCGTGCGCGTGTGGGGCGGCGGTGTGTACGAGTCGCGCGACTTCTACGAGGTCTGCGACGAACTCGGCCTGCTCGTCTGGCAGGACTTCCCGTTCGCGTGCTCGGCGTACCCGGAGGTCGAACCGATCCGCAGCGAGGTCATCGCCGAGGCCCGCGACAACGTCGCCCGCCTCGCGCGGCACCCCTCGCTGGTGCTGTGGAACGGCAACAACGAGAACATCTGGCTGCACGACGTGGACGGCTGGGCGGACTCGCTCGGTGACCGCGGCTGGGGCCTCGACTACTACCTCGACCTGCTGCCGACGATCGTCGACGCGGTCGACCCGTCGCGCTTCTACACCGTGGCCTCGCCGTGGTCGGGCGCCGAGTCGCTGCCCGCGAACGACGTCGACCACGAGACGCACCACTCGTGGGACGCCTGGAACCGCCTGCCGGACACCGCCTACCGCGGATCCGTGCCGCGGTTCGTGTCCGAGTTCGGCTGGCAGGCGCCGCCCGCCTGGCGGACGCTGCGGGACGGGGTCGCGGACGAGGTGCTGTCGCAGGACGCACCCGGGGTCGTGCACCACCAGAAGGCTGCCGACGGGATGGGCAAGCTGGCCCGCGGCATCGAGCCCCGGTTCGGCACGGGGCCCTTCTCGTTCGATGCGTGGCACTACCTGACGCAGCTGCAGCAGGCCCGCGCCATCGCGACGGGCGTCGAGCACTGGCGCACGCACTGGCCGCGCAACACGGGTGTGGTCATGTGGCAGCTCAACGACCTGTGGCCGGTGTCGTCGTGGTCGGCCATCGACTCGGCGGGGCGCCTGAAGCCCCTCGCGCACGAGCTGCGCCGGTTGTACGACGACGTCCTGCTGACGATCCGTCCGGTGTCGCGGGCGGCGGTCGCGCCGTCCGCCGTCTCCGGGCCGGCTGCTTCGCCGGCGTCGTCGCCCGTCTCACCGGTCTCCGGAGCGGTCGCGCCCGCCTCGCCGGTCGCGTCCGGCGCGGACGGGACGGGAGGCCCGGATCACCCCGGCCACTCGGCCTCCGCCGGCGAGACGGCTGATCTGGGCGACGTCGCGGACACCCTGTCGCTCGGCGTCTCGCCCGGTGCGTTCGGGTCCTCGCCCGTCGAGGTCGCCGTCCGGTCCACGCGCGGCGGCCACGACAGCGTGGTGCGCGTGCGACGGGTCACCACGGCCGGCACGATCCTGGCCGAGGCGTCGTTGCCAGTGCGGTTGTCGTCCGCCGGGGTCGCCGTCGTCGCCCTGCCCGAGTCCGTCGGCGTGGTCGACGACCCCGCGCGGGAGCTCATCGTGGCGGACATGGACTGGCGTCGGGCGGTCTGGACACCGGGCCCCGACGTCGACGTGCGGTGGGAACCCGCGCGGTACCGCACCTCGTTCACACCCGTCGACGGCGGGCTCGACCTGACCGTCGAAGCCGAGACGCTCGTCCGCGACCTGCTCGTGCAGCCCGACCGGGTGACCGCGTCCGGTGTGGTGGACCGCGGGTTCATGACCCTGCTGCCCGGGGAGCGCGTGACCTTCCGGCTCACCGGTGTGACCGAGGCCGACATCCCGGCGCTCCGTGCCGAACCCGTCCTGTGGAGCCTGGACCGCGCGCTCGAACATTGATATACAGAACGACACAGTGATATATTTTGTGGTGCGCCGCTCGCTGTCGTGACCCGACGACTCCGGCGTCCGGTCGACCTCCCGTCGGCCCGGTCGACAGGAGGACCCCACCATGTCGCTCGCGATGCGCCCACCCACCGCTGCCATCACCGTTCCCCCCGCCGCCGCACCGACCACCGCGCCGCCGTCGGCACCCGCGGGTGGTCGCCGAGGCTTCGCCCCCGCCGTTGCCCTGCTGGACGTCGGACTGCTGGTCCTGGCGTTCGCGGTCGCCCACGTCGTGCGCTTCCCCTGGGAGCTGTCGGCCGTGCGACCCCAGGCCGGCTGGATCGAGTTCGCGACGGCTCCGGTGATCATCCTGGTCTGGATGGCCCTGCTGTCGATGTTCCGCACCCGCGACCCACGCATCGCCGGCATCGGCAGTGACGAGTACCGCCGGCTCGTCACCGCGAGTCTGGTCGCCGTCGCCGTGGTGGCGGTCGTGGCGTACGCCGCGCAGCTCGACCTGGCCCGGGGGTACGTGGCCATCGCCTTCCCGCTCGGGCTCCTCTTCCTCGCCGTCGGGCGGAAGGCCGTCCGCACCGTCCTGGCGCGCAGTCGTGCTCGCGGGCAACGGTTGCAGGACGTCCTGATCGTCGGTGACACCGAGGACGTCCGCTACGTCGGGCGACGGATCGCCGCGACGCCCAGCGCCGGGTACCGGGTCCGCGCGGTCGTGACCGACTGCGAGCCGGTGGGCGCGACGATCGACCTCGGTTCGGCGTCCGTCCCGGTGGTCAGCGGGATCGACGACGTCCTCGCGCTGGCTCGTTCCGAGGGAGTCTCGGCGGTCGTCGTCGCCGGCGCCGTACGCGGCGGGCACGAGCGACTGCGCCGCCTCGGGTGGCAACTCGAGGAGCACGGCGTCGAGCTCGTCGTGTCGTCGCCCCTCGCGGACATCGCCGCGGGTCGCGTGCACGAGCGTCCCGTCGACGGCCTGCCCTTGATGCACGTGGAGACCCCCGACTACCGCCGTCGCACGGGCAAGCGTCTGCTCGACGTCGTCGGAGCCGGCTTCGGTCTCCTGCTGCTGGCGCCCGTGCTCGCGGTGATCGCGCTCGTCATCCGGCTCGACGACCGCGGTCCGGTGTTCTTCCGCCAGACCCGTGTGGGCCGTGGGGGCGCGGAGTTCTCGATCCTGAAGTTCCGCACGATGTGCGTGGACGCCGAAGCGCGGATGGCCGCACTGCAGGCAGCGAACGAGGGTGCGGGCCCGCTCTTCAAGATGAAGGACGACCCACGCGTCACCCGGGTCGGGGCGTTCCTGCGGAAGACGTCGCTCGACGAGCTGCCGCAGTTGTGGAACGTGCTCACCGGTGCGATGAGCCTGGTCGGACCCCGCCCGGCGCTCCCGCGCGAGGTCGCCCTGTACCAGGACTTCGCCGACCGCCGACTCCTGGTCACCCCGGGGATCACCGGCCTGTGGCAGGTCAGCGGCCGGTCGGATCTGGACTGGGCCGAGGGTGTGCGGCTCGACCTGCACTACGTCGAGAACTGGTCGTTCCTGCACGACCTGGTGATCCTCGCCCGGACGGTGCCGTCGGTGCTCCGGTCGCGCGGCGCGTACTGAGGGCGCTGCGGCGGATCGGCCCGGCGCCTTCCCTGTGCGAACGGTGTCCGTTCCGGGTCCCGGCCTGGGCATCGGGGAGCGGGAGAGTTACGATGGGGGGAACACGGACTTCCGCCGCGTGGGTCGACGAAGACCTGCGAACGGCGACCAGTTCCAGATCAAGGAGTCATGATGCTCGGAAACCTCGGCGGCGTACACCTGCTGATCATCCTCGGGATCGTCATCCTGCTGTTCGGCGCGACGAAGCTCCCGGCGCTCGCCAAGGGCCTCGGGCAGTCGATCAACATCTTCAAGAAGGAGATGACCGACGACGAGAAGAAGGCTCAGGCAGGCGACACCACGGTGCAGAACACCGCGGCCCCGACCAGCACCGTGCCGAACGCTCCCGCCGAGCCCGCCGCCGGTCCGATCCTGAACCCCGGCCCGAGCGCGCAGCCGAACACCGACTCCCGGCGCTAGAACACCAGCTCAGGACACCCAGCCCCGTCCTGTCGGCAGCCCCCGCGACCACATCGGTCGCGGGGGCTTCGTCGTGCGGGGCGCGCAGCGGTCCGAGGGGGCGCAGGATGAGCACATGACCACTGCCGCACCCCGCGCGACCGCGCCGCTCCGGGACGACCGGCGCACCGTGCTCGTGGTGGCGATCCTGTCGTCGTTCGTCGTCGGGCTCGACTCGAGCGTCGTCAACGTGGCGCTCCCCGCGATCCGACAGGAGCTCGGCGGCGGACTCGTCGTGCAGCAGTGGACCGTCGACGCGTACCTGGTGACGCTCGGCTCGCTCATCCTCGTCGCCGGATCACTGTCGGACGTGTTCGGCCGGGTGCGCATCATCACGTGGGGGCTCGTCGTGTTCGGGATCGCCTCGGTCGCGTGTGCGATCGCCCCGACGGGGGAGTTCCTGATCGTCTCGCGGGCGTTCCAGGGCGTCGGCGGCGCCCTGGTGACCCCGAGCGCGCTCGCCCTCATCGTGGCGGCGTTCCGCGGGGCCGCGCAGTCGAAGGCGATCGGCACGTGGACCGCTTGGTCGAGCGCGTCGACGATCCTCGGACCCGTGGTCGGCGGGATGGTGGTCGACAGCATCGGCTGGCGGTGGATCTTCGTGCTGACCGCCGTCCCGATCGCCGTGACGATCCCGCTCGTGCTGCGGATCACCGGTGACGTACACCCCGCGATCCGACCGCGCATCGACGTGGTCGGCGCCGTGCTGGCGGTCGTCGGGGTCGGTGGGGCGGTGCTCGGGCTCATCGAGCAGGAGCGGCTCGGGTGGGGCGCGCCCGTGGTGGTCACCGCGCTCGTGCTCGGTGCCCTGGCACTCGGGGCCTTCGTGCCGTGGGAACTCCACGTGACCCGGACGACCGGTTCGCCGCTGGTGCCGCTCGCGCTGTTCCGGGCCCGCAACTTCGCGGTGGGCAACCTCGCCACCCTGTCGATCTACGGCGCCCTGAGCATGGTCTTCTTCGTGGTCACCCTGTTCCTGCAGGAGGTCTGGGGGTTCCCCGCCTGGCTCGCCGGTCTGGCGACGCTGCCCCCGACGGTGGTCCTGCTGCTGGTCTCCTCGGCCGTGGGCGGGCTGGCGGGACGGTTCGGGCCGCGCTGGTTCATGGCCGCGGGCCCGGCGGTGGCAGCGGTCGGTGCGCTCCTGATGCTGCTGGTCGGTGCGCAGCCGGACGGGTACTGGATCGCGGTGTTCCCGGGCCTCGTGCTCATCGGGTTCGGGATCGCGCTCATGGTGACACCGCTGACCAGCGCCGTGCTCGGGTCGGTGCCGCAGTCCGAGGCCGGCGTCGGGTCGGCCGTGAACAACGCGATCGCGCGGATCGCCGGGTTGGTGATGGTCGCGCTCGCGGGCGTGGTCCTCGGCGGCGAGATGAGCGTCGCCGGCCTGCACCGGGCGGTCGTCGTCATGGCGGTCCTCCTGCTGGCCGGCGCGGTCGTCAGCGCCGTCGGGATCCGGAATCTCCCGGCGCCGACGTAAGTTGAGTGCAGTAGACTCAAGTACAACACCACCGCAACGAAAGGACGGAACGCATGGCGAACCTCCAGGGTGCTCCTGACTCGCAAGAGCGACAGAAGACCGCCCTCGAGCAGTACGGCGTCGACCTGACGGCGATCGCTCGCAGCGGCAAGCTCGACCCGGTCATCGGACGCGACTCCGAGATCCGACGCGTCAGCCAGGTGCTCACCCGCCGCACCAAGAACAACCCCGTGCTCATCGGCGAGCCCGGCGTCGGCAAGACCGCCGTCGTCGAGGGGCTCGCGCAGCGCATCGTCGCCGGCGACGTCGCCGATTCCCTCAAGGACAAGCGGCTCGTCTCGCTCGACATCTCCTCGCTCATCGCGGGCGCCAAGTACCGCGGCGAGTTCGAGGAACGCCTCAAGGCCGTGCTCAAGGAGATCAACGACTCCGATGGGCAGGTCATCACGTTCATCGACGAGCTGCACACCCTGATGGGTGCCGGTGGCGGCGAAGGGTCCGTCGCGGCGTCGAACATGCTCAAGCCGATGCTCGCGCGCGGCGAACTGCGGCTCATCGGGGCGACGACGCTCGACGAGTACCGCGAGTACATCGAGAAGGACGCCGCCCTCGAGCGCCGCTTCCAGCAGGTCTACGTGGGGGAGCCCAGCGTCGAGGACGCCGTGGCGATCCTCCGCGGGCTCAAGGAGCGCTACGAGGCCCACCACAAGGTCACGATCAACGACTCCGCGCTCGTCGCCGCGGCCAGCCTGTCGAACCGGTACATCTCCGGTCGGCAGCTGCCCGACAAGGCGATCGACCTGATCGACGAGGCCGCCAGTCGGCTCCGCATGGAGATCGACTCCAGCCCGGTCGAGATCGACGAACTGAAGCGCAACGTCGACCGGCTGCGTGTCGAGGAGTTCGCGCTCAAGCAGGAGAAGGACGACGCCTCGAAGGCCCGGCTGGAGACCCTGCGGAACGAACTCCGCACGCGCGAGGAACGACTGGGCGAGCTCGAGCAGCGCTGGCAGGCCGAGCGGGCGAGCCTGAACCGCATCGGTGAGCTGAAGCAGCAGCTCGACGACCTGAACATGCGCAGCCAGCGTGCCCAGCGCGAAGCCGACTACGCGACGGTGTCGCGCCTGGAGTACGCCGAGAAGCCCCGGATCGCAGCGGAGCTCGCGGCCGCCGAGCAGGCCGAGTCCGCCGACCGCATGGTGAACGACAGCGTCACCGACGAGGACATCGCCGCCGTCATCGCGCAGTGGACGGGCATCCCCCTCGGGCGGCTGCTGCAGGGCGAGACCGAGAAGCTCCTGCACCTGGAGAACGAGCTCGGCCGCCGGATCATCGGGCAGCGCACCGCCGTGAACACCGTGTCCGAGGCCGTCCGCCGCACCCGTGCCGGCATCTCCGACCCGGACCGTCCGACCGGATCGTTCCTGTTCCTCGGACCGACCGGCGTCGGCAAGACCGAGCTGGCCAAGGCGCTCGCGGAGTTCCTGTTCGACGACGAGAAGGCCCTCGTCCGCATCGACATGAGCGAGTACGGCGAGAAGCACTCCGTCTCGCGGCTGATCGGCGCCCCGCCCGGGTACGTCGGCTACGAGTCCGGCGGGCAGCTCACCGAGGCCGTCCGGCGTCGCCCGTACTCCGTCATCCTGCTCGACGAGATCGAGAAGGCGCACCCCGAGGTGTTCGACGTGCTGCTCCAGGTGCTCGACGACGGCCGGCTGACGGACGGGCAGGGGCGCACGGTCGACTTCCGGAACACGATCCTCGTGCTCACGTCGAACCTCGGCTCGCAGTTCATGACCGACCTGACGCTGACGGACGAGCAGCGCGAGGACGCCGTGCGCGAGCTCGTGCAGCAGGCGTTCCGGCCGGAGTTCATCAACCGCCTCGACGACATCGTGGTGTTCCAGGCCCTGACGGCCGACGACCTCGGCCAGATCGTGTCGCTGTACGTCGACCGGCTCGCCCGTCGCCTGACCGACCGCCGGCTCGAACTCGCGGTCACGCCCGAGGCGCGCGGCTGGCTCGCCGAACGCGGGTACGACCCGCTCTACGGTGCGAGGCCGCTCCGCCGCCTCATGCAGCGGCAGATCGACGACAAGCTGGCGCGCGCGATCCTGTCCGGTGACGTCCGTGACGGCGACACCGTCCGGGTGGACGTCGCCGAGGACGGCGACGGTCTGACTGTCGAGCCGTTCCAGTTGGCGGAGGTCGTCGAGGAGTAGGCGACGGCCGCGCGGAACCTGGTTCCGGGGTTGGTGGGGTGACCGACGGGAGGCCCGGGGCCGGTTCCTGGGACCCGGCACGGGCCTCCCGGGTTGGCTGCAGGGCATGCCTGAGATCCGCGCGATCCGTCGCCTCACCGACACCGTCGAGCACGCGAGCGTGCTCGACAAGGCCGTCGACATCGACCGTTCGGTCGTGAACGCCCTCGCCCGGCCGAAGGCCCTGCGGCAGTTGCTGCACGGTGTGCCGTTCGGGCACCCGCTGCACCCGCTCATGGTGCAGGTACCGCTCGGGGCCTGGATCTCGGCCGCCGTGCTCGACGTCTTCGGCGGGAGGGGCAACGCGAAGGCCGCGAAGACCCTCGTCGGCGTCGGCCTGGTGTCGTCCGGCAGTGCGAGCCTCGCCGGGTACGTGGACTGGTCCGAACTCGACCGCGAGCAGCTGCGCACGGGATGGGTGCACCAGGCCGTCAACTGGGTCGGCATCTCGCTGTACGGCCTGTCGTGGTGGCAGCGCAAGAACGGCAACCACGGCGCCGGCAAGCTGCTCGGGTTCGCCGCGCTCGGTGTCGTGGGGGTGGGCGGGTACCTCGGCGGACACCTGGCGTACCGCCAGCGCGCCGGCGTGAGCGACCACGGTGAGGTGCCGTTCGACGCGTGACCACTGATACGGAAACGTTATGTGGACGAAACGCGGTACGTGAAATGCTCGACCCATGGATCGACTCAGCACCGACACCGTTCCCCTGACCGGCCTTCCCGCCCGCGGCGGCCTCGAGTTCATCGTCCACATCGACGAGGCGGCGGGGGTCGTGTCACTCGACCTCACCGCCGCGTGACCAGCCGTGCGGGTCCTGGTCGTCGATGACGAAGCAGCCCTCGCCGACCTCGTCGCGAAGGGCCTGTCGCGGCAGGACATGGCCGTCGACGTCACCTACCGCGGCGACCACGCCGACGAACTGCTGGCGGTGAACGACTACGACGTCGTGGTGCTCGACCGTGACGTCCCGGGGGTGCACGGCGACGAGGTCGCACGTCGGCTGGCATCGCGCGGCAGCCTGACCCGCATCCTCATGCTCACCGCGGCGGCGACCCTGACCGACCGCGTCAACGGGCTCGAACTCGGCGCGGACGACTACCTCGCGAAGCCCTTCGAGTACCCGGAACTGGTCGCCCGGGTGCGCGCGCTCGGTCGGCGCAGCGTGGCCCCGGTCGCGCCCGTGCTCGAACGCGTCGGGATCGTCCTCGACACGAACCGTCGGATGGTCACCCGTGACGGCCGACCGCTCGACCTGACCTCGAAGGAACTCGGGGTGCTCGAGGCGCTCCTGCGAGCCGACGGTCGCATCGTCTCCGCCGAGGAACTGCTCGAGAAGGTCTGGGACATGAACATCGACCCGTTCACCGCTGCCGTACGGGTGACGATGTCGAAGCTCCGCAAGAAGCTCGGCCGCCCCGATCCGATCCGGACGGTCCCGGGCGAGGGCTACGCGCTGTGAGACGGCTCCGGCGGACCTGGAGCATCCGGGCCCGCACGGCGCTGACGTTCGCGCTCGCGGCGATGGCGCTCGCCACCGGGGTGGTGGTGTTCTCGAACGTGATGTCCCTGGCCGGGGTCGGTGCGGGTCTCGACACGACGGCGATCCGCGGTGCCTCCCAGGCGGAGACGTTCGTGACCGCCTCGCCGGTGCCGATCGGCGAGCGCTCGGCAGCGAACGACGCACCACCCTCCACCACGGTCGCGGTGGTCCGGCTCGTCGCCGTGCAGCAGTGGCAGTGGTCCGCGATCGGCATCGCCGGGGCGGGCCTCGTCGCCGGTGGCGTCGGGTGGCTGGTGAGCAGGCGCATGCTCCGACCGATCGACCGGATCACCGCGACGGCGAACCGGATCACGGCGTCGAACCTGCACGAACGCATCGCACTCGAGGGCCCGGACGACGAACTCCGACGGTTGTCCGGCACCGTCGACGACCTGCTCGACCGGCTGCAGACCGCGTTCGAGAGCCAGCGACGGTTCGTCGCGCAGGCGTCGCACGAACTCCGGACCCCGCTCGCGGTCCAGCGTGCCGCGATGCAGATCGGGTTGCACGACGGTGCCGGCGCCGATGACGTCCGAGTGGTGCGCGAGGAACTGCTCGCGCAGAACCGGCGCACCGAGCACCTCGTCGAGTCCTTGCTCGTGCTCGCGGAGGCCGATCGAGGGCTCGCAGGCGTCGGGACGTCGATCGACCTCGTGGCCATCGCCGACGAGGTCGTCGCGGGAGCCGCCGGGAGTGCGCACGAGGCGGGCGTGACCATCACCCACGAGGGCCGAGCCGCGCCTCCTGGCAGACCCACCATCACGGGTGAGCCGATGCTCGTCCGGCAGTTGCTCGTCAACCTCGTCGGCAACGCCGTCGAGTACAACGAAGCCGGCGGCTTCGTCCGCGTCACCACGCGCGGTGACGGCCTCGTCGTGGAGAACTCCGGGCCGGTCGTGCCGGACGAGGTCGCGCCACTGCTCGTCGAACCGTTCCGACGCTGCTCCGAGGTCGCATCCGGCGGTCGGCACAGCGGCCTCGGCCTGTCGATCGTCGCGTCCATCGTGCACGCGCACGGGTGGCGACTCGTCGTCACCGCGCGCCGTGAGGGCGGCCTGCGCATCGACGTTTCGTCGGTGTGACCCCACGCGTACCGGAGACGAAACACCGGGTCCGCTGTGCTGGTCCCATGAAGCCATCCACGAAACACTCCACCACCACCATCGTCGCCGTCGCCGCAGCCGTCGTGCTCCTGCCCGGCCTCCTCGCCGGCTGTTCCGGAGCGCCGTCGACCGACTCGACCGACACGGCCTCGGGCGGCGGCAAGGGGGCCGGGGCCTCGCTCGCGTCCTGCATGCGTGACCACGGGTACGACATGCCGGATCCGTCGTCGGGTGGGAACACCCTGTCCCTGTCGGCTCCCGACGGCATCGACGACGAACAGTGGAAGGCGGACCTGCAGGAGTGCATGGGCGACGCCGGAGCCGGTGAGGGGTTCCAGGCGGCGAAGCCCGCCGGGACGCCGGAACAGCGGAAGCAGATCGCGGAGTGCATCCGTGAGAACGGGTTCGCCGACTTCCCCGATGGTGACGATGCGATGTCCACGTACCGGCCCGACGACCAGGACGCGTTCCAGGACGCGTCGTCGACGTGCTTCGACGAGGTCCTGGGCAAGGGCGGCAGCTCCGGTTCGAACACGACGGTGCAGCCGTGACCACCGTCCTGACCAGTCGTCGAGCGCTCGTCACGAGCGCGTGCCTCGTCGCGGTGCTCGCCGCAGGCGCTGGCACGTGGTCGTTCATCGACCTGCAGGCTGCGCCGTCCTCGGCAGCCGCCGAGTCCGGGAAGCAGCAGCACCCGACCGCCGCGGTCACGAAGGGCGACCTGACGGACTCGAAGGTGTTCGCCGGGACCCTCGGGTACGGCACGGCCACCGGGGTCCCCGGCGCCGCCTCGGGCACGCTGACCTGGCTCCCCGCGCCCGGGCAGGTCATCAGGAGCGACGAGTTCCTGTACGCGGTCGACGAGCGCGGGGTGCGGGCGATGCACGGCACGGTGCCGATGTGGCGCTCGCTCGAACGCGGGCTGACGGGCACCGATGTGCAGCAGCTCAACGACAACCTCGCCGCGCTCGGGTACGACGTCGCGCAGGACGACTCCTTCGGCCCGCGGACGCAGCGCGCCGTGCGGCAGTGGCAGGAGGACCGGGGGCAGGAGGTCACCGGCGTGCTGACCTCGGCGGACATCGCGTTCGTCGACGGGGACGTGCGTGTCGCGACCGTCGACGGGAAGCTCGGCCAGCCGGCGGAGGGAGGGAGCGGTGACGTGCTCTCCGTCACGAGCACGAAGCGCATCGTCGTCGCCACCGTCTCACAGCGCGACGCAGAACGGCTCGCGGTCGGCACGGAGGTGCGGGTCCGGATCAACGGCGCCGGGGCACCGATGACGGGCGAGGTCGCCGACGTCCAACCGAGCTCGGGAGACGACGCCGGGTCCAAGGTCGACGTGTCCGTCGCGTTCGACCCCGGCTCGCGACGGCTGCCCGCTGCGGCGTCCGCGCAGATCGACGCCGCGGGAGCCACCGAGAAGGACGTCCTCTCCGTGCCGGTCGCGGCACTCGTGACGACGGGGAACGGCGCGTACGCGGTGGACGTGGTGCGGCGCGACGGCACGACGAAGCGGGTTCCCGTGACCCCCGGGTTCATCGCCGACGGCCGGATCGCGATCACCGGGAAGGTCGCGGAACGCGACCGCGTGGTGGTACCGGGATGAGCGGCACGGGGCCGGTCCTCGCCCTGCGCGAGGTCACGAAGACCTACGGCGACGTCGGCGCGCTCCGCGGGGTGACGCTCGACGTCGCCGCCGGGGAGCTCGTCGCGGTCGTCGGTCCGTCCGGGTCCGGCAAGTCCACGATGCTCAACATCGTCGGGACCCTCGACCGTCCCACGCAGGGCTTCGTGTCGATCGCCGGGAACGACGTCGCGACCATGTCCGACAACGCCTTGTCCGCGCTGCGAGCCGAGCACGTCGGCTTCGTGTTCCAGCAGTTCCACCTGCAGGCCGGTGCCACCGCGGCGGAGAACGTCGCCGACGGGCTCCTGTACTCGGCGACCGGGCGACGTGAACGGCGCCGACGCGCCCACGAGGCCCTGGAACGAGTCGGCCTCGGGCACCGCACCGACCACCGCCCGACCCAGCTCTCCGGGGGTGAGAAGCAGCGCGTGGCCATCGCCCGCGCGATCGTCGGGAACCCCACGATCCTGCTCGCGGACGAGCCGACCGGCGCGCTTGACTCCGCCTCCGGTGCGGCGATCGTGACGCTCCTGCGTGCGTTGAACGCCACCGGCACCACGGTCCTCGTCATCACGCACGACCTGGACCTCGCAGCCTCGTTGCCGCGGCAGGTCCGGATGCGTGACGGTCTGCTGGAGCACGACTCGGCGGTCGGGCCGGCTGGGGACATCGCCGCTTCCATCGGGGGTGGCTGGTGACCGGCGTGCGAGCACGGTTGGGTGCCGCTGACCTGCTCCGGCTCGGGGTGTTCGGGCTGCGCACCAGACCCGGCCGTGTCGTCCTGTCGGCGCTCGGCATCGCGATCGGCATCGCCGCGATGATCGCCGTCGTCGGGATCTCGTCGTCGAGCAAGGCGAAGCTCGACCAGGTGCTCGACGCCCTCGGCACGAACGTGCTCACCGCCACGCAGGCCCAGGGGTTCGGCGACGTGCCGCCGTTGCCGTCCACCGCACTCGAGTCGGCACTCCGCCAGGACGACGTGCAGTCGGCTGCCGCGGTCGGCACCGTGGTCGACGCGGCCGTCTACCGCAACGAGTTCATCCCGCCGCCGGAGACGAAGGGCATCGGCGTGATGGCGGCTTGGGGCGACGTGCCGCGCGTGCTCGGCGGCGAGCTCGGGTCCGGGCGCTGGATCGATGACTCGGTCGTGGCTCCGCCGCAGGTGGTGCTCGGTGCGGCCGCCGCAGCGGCACTCGGCATCGACCGGGTCCGTGCCGACAGCCGCGTCTGGATCGGCGGGCAGTGGGTGCAGGTGGTCGGGATACTGGAGCCGATCGCGCTCGCCGACGACCTGGGCAGCCAGGTGTTCGTCCCCCGCGGCCTCGCCCGGCAGCTCGGGTTCGACGGGGCGCCGACCGCCGTCTACACCCGCGTCGACCCGTCGCGAGTCGCACCAGCACGGGACATCCTGGCGAATGCGATCAGTCCGGGGTCCCCGCAGGACGTCGGCGTGACCCGGCCGTCCGACGCGCTCGCCGCGAAGGACGCCACCGACGACTCGTTCACCGGGTTGCTGGTCGGCATCGGCGGTGTGGCCCTGCTCGTCGGCGGCATCGGCGTCGCGAACACGATGGTGATCACCGTGCTGGAACGTCGTGCCGAGGTCGGGGTGCGGCGAGCCCTCGGAGCGCGGCGGCGGAACATCCGCGACCAGTTCCTCGTCGAGTCGCTGCTGCTGTCGTTCCTGGGCGGGGTGGCCGGTGTGGTGATCGGGGTCGGGGTGACGGTCGCCTTCGCCCTGGCGCAGGGGTGGCCGGTGGCGATCCCGCTGTGGGCCGTCGGCGGCGGGCTCGGCGCGACCGTCGTGATCGGCGGTGTGTCCGGGTGGTACCCGGCCGCGCGCGCAGCGCGCATCCCACCGACGTCCGCCCTGGCGGCCGTCTGAGGCCGTGGTGGTGATCCGGGAGGCCCGGTGCCGGTCTGCGGGACCGGTACCGGGCCTCCCGGTCGTTCCGTCCACCCCGTCGACGCGTGGCGCAGATCATGCCTGGTCATGACCAGTCGCGTCAAGCGTTGGCGACGATCTGTTCGCCATCCGTGATCCCCCGGAAACACGCGGATCGAACCCGCTCACAGGGACCGATCCAACGGTTGACAAGGGCTCTCGGAAGGTCTTCTATTGCGAATACGCAACGACCTTTCATAAAGGCCGGACCAAGGGAGTCAACGTGACACGCACGCGTTTCGCCGCACTCGGTGCGCTCGGCCTGGCGGCCGCGCTCGCCCTCACCGGGTGCTCCGCCGGAAGCAACGGAGCTTCCGACGGCGGCACGAAGGCCATCGGCACACCCGATGGCAAGGGCAAGACCATCACCGTCTGGATGATGAACGGCGACCTGAGCGACAAGGTCCTCGACGCAGCTCAGAAGCAGTTCACGAAGGACACCGGGGCGAAGGTGAAGATCCAGACCCAGCAGTGGGACGGGATCACCACGAAGCTCACCACGGCGCTCGCCCAGGACGACGCCCCGGACGTGGTCGACCTCGGCAACACCCAGGTGCCGGTCTACGCAGCGGCCGGCGGTCTCATGGACCTGACGCCGTACCGCGACGAGCTCAAGGACGGCCAGACCTGGCTCACCGGGCTCGAGGGGCCGGCCACGGTGGACGACAAGCTCTACGGTGCTCCGCTGTTCGCCGGCAACCGTGCCGTCGTCTACAACAAGAAGGTCTGGAAGGACGCCGGCGTCACCGACGTGCCGACCACCTACGACGAGCTCACCGCCGACCTGGACAAGGTCAAGGCCGCCAACACGGCGAGCGACTTCTCCGCCTTCTACATGCCCGGCCAGTACTGGTACGGCGGGCTGCAGTGGGTCTGGGATGCCGGCGGCGAGATCGCCTCCGACAAGGACGGCAAGTGGACCGGGAAGCTCGACTCGGCCGATGCGGTCAAGGGTCTGACGGCGTGGAAGACGTTCCAGAACGACTACTCCGCGAAGTCGACGCAGGACATCAACACCGACAAGCCCTCGCAGAGCGACGTCTTCGCGCAGGGCAACACCTCGGCGTTCCTCGGCTCGGCGTGGGAGATCGGTTCGATCACCACGGCGAAGCCGGCGCTCGCCGACCAGATCGGCACGTTCCCGATGCCCTCGCAGACCGACGGCAAGACGCAGCCGGTGTTCCTCGGTGGCTCCGACCTCGGGATCCCGGCGAAGGCCGCCAACCAGGACCTCGCGCTGTACTACCTGAAGATCCTGACCTCGAAGGAGTTCCAGCAGGACCAGGTGTTCGGTGTGGACGGCTGGGAGCCGAACTCGACCGAGCTGCTCGACGCCGTGGCCGACGACGTCGACACCCTGCACAAGCCGTACTTCGCGGCAGCGGGCACGAGCCGTCCGACCCCGGCGACGCCGGGCTGGGCGACCATCGAGGGCGACGCGTCGTTCCAGTCGATGTTCGCGGACATCGCCACCGGGCGGAAGTCGCCGGAGCAGGCCGCCGAGGGCTTCTCGAAGCACCTCACGACCGCGCTGAACGCGCAGCAGTAGTCGATGACCTCCACTGCAGAGCAGGCGACCGGTTCGGAGCAGTCCGAGCCGGTCGCCGGCGGCGGGGGGACCGGGGGCGCGGGCACCGTGGGCACCGGGGGCCGCGTCGGTGCCGGGTCGGGGCGGCCGGTTCGTCCCGGCCGCGGGGCGCGTCGTCGGTCGGTGGTGGCGTCGCGCGCACCGCTCGTCCTGCTGGCGCCCGCGGCGATCCTGCTGCTCGCGCTCGTCGTCTACCCGCTCGTCCGGCTCGTCGTCATCTCGTTCCAGGATTACGGACTCCGGGCGATCTTCACCGGGGAAGCCGGGTTTGCGGGGGTCTCGAACTACACGAACGTCCTGACCGACGCGTCGTTCTGGCCGGTCATCCTGCGCACCGTCCTGGTCACCGGGGCGATGGTGCTCGGCACGATCGTCATCGGGATGGGCGTCGCGCAGCTGCTCACCCGGTTGGGCGTCGTGATGCGCACCGTGGTCAGCGTCGTGCTCGTGCTGGCCTGGGCGATGCCGAACGTCGCCTCGAGCCTGGTGTGGCAGTGGCTGTTCCAGCCCTTCTACGGGGTGCTCAACTGGCTCATCACGCAGCTGCGGGTGTTCGGCGACCACACGCAGGACAACTGGGCGTCGCACCCCGGGCAGGCGTACACGATCGTGCTCACGCTCGTGATCTGGCAGGCCGTGCCGTTCGTCGCCCTGACGCTGTACGCCGCACAGTCGCAGATCGCGCCGGAGTACTACGAGGCCGGGGCGCTCGACGGTGCCTCGACGTGGACGATGTACCGCGCGATCACGCTGCCGGCACTCGCCCCGACGCTGCTGCTCGTGTCGATCCTGTCGGTGATCTGGGACTTCAACGTCTTCAACCAGATCTGGTTGCTCACGAGGGGTGGTCCGGAAGAGGCCACCCTGACGCTCGGCATCTGGACGTTCGTGAAGTCGTTCGTCTCCAACGCGTACGGCCAGGGTGCCGCGATCGCCGTCATCTCGACCGTGATCCTCGGCGCGCTCACCAGCTACTACATCCGCCGGCTCGTCCGCAGCGGGGAGGAGGACCTGTGACCGTCTCGAATGCTGCGCCGGTGCGGGCGCGGAAGCGCAAGCCGCGCGTGTTGGCGAACACCATCGCGGTGGTGTTCTGCCTGGTGTGGGTGTTCCCGATCTACTGGATGGTGAACACCGCCTTCAAGCCGGCGGACGAGGTCACCACCATGACCCCGATCTGGGCACCGCTGCACCCCACGCTCGACAACTTCACGCGCGCGCTCACCCAAGAGGGCTTCCTCGTCTACCTGCGGAACTCGACCATCGTCGTGGTGGCCGCCGTGCTGCTGTCGATCGTGGTCGGGTTCCTGGCGTCGGCGGCGCTGTCGCGGTTCCGGTTCCGCGGGCGGCGGGCGATCCTGGTCGGCATCCTGTTCGTGCAGATGATCCCGTCGGGCGCGCTGCTCATCCCGCTGTTCCTGTCGTTCCAGACCCTCGGTCTGCTCAACAGCTACGTCGGGCTGATCCTGGCGTACGTCGCGAGCGTGCTGCCGTTCTCGATCTGGGTGATGCGCGGGTTCTTCGTGGCCGTGCCCGTCGAGATCGAGGAGGCTGCGAAGGTCGACGGGGCCGGCACCTTCCGGATCCTGTGGAGCGTGCTGTTCCCGCTCGTGATGCCCGGGGTCATCGCCACGAGCGTGTTCGCGTTCATCGCGGCGTGGAACGACTACCTGATCGCGTACGTGATGCTCAAGGACCAGGGGATGTACACGCTGCCGGTCTGGCTCGCGGGCTTCTCGACGAACAAGGGCACGGACTTCGGTGGGCTGATGGCGGCGAGCGTGCTGTTCTCGATCCCCGTGGTCGTCTTCTTCCTCATCGTGCAGCGTCGCCTGGTCAGCGGCATGACCGCGGGAGCCGTCAAGGGCTGACGTGCTCGACCGAACACCCCGTCGCACACGCGGCGGGGTGTTCGTGCGTGTGGGGCGTTCGTGCGTGTGGGGTGTTCGTGCGTGTGCCGTCCGTCGAGGTTCCACGACATGCCGCGTGCTGGACGCCGAGGTTCCACGGACGGGCTGTGGGCGCCGCGAGATGCCGAGATTTCGGAACCTCGGGGGAGGGGGCGGGGACGGAGCGGGGGAGCGGGACGAGTGCGGGTGGTTGTGTTTGTGTGGGTTTGTGGCTTATGGTTCCTGAAACCCACGGGAACGAAGGAGTTCGGGCATGTACGCAACCGAGCGGCACGACGCGATCGCAGCAGCGCTGCAGGACGCCGGCCGGGTCTCCGTCGCCGATCTGGCCGAGCACTTCGACGTCACCACCGAGACCGTGCGCCGTGACCTCGACACCCTCGAGTCCGCCGGGGTCCTGCGCCGCGTGCACGGGGGAGCGGTGCCCATCGGCCGCTCGAGCGTCGTCGAACTCTCCGTCGCCGAGCGCGAAGGGCAGCACGGTTCCGCGAAGTCCGAGATCGCCCGAGCCGCGATGCGCCTGGTGCCCTCGACCTTCACCGGCTCGATCGCGATCGACGCCGGCACCACCTGCGCCGCCGTTGCCGCCGAACTCGCACGCTGGGAGCCCGCCACCGCCGGCGCGACCCTCACCGTCATCACGAACTCCGTCCCGATCGCCGCGACCCTGCAGCACAGCGAGCACGTCGAGCTGCACCTGCTCGGTGGCCGGGTGCGCGGGGTCACGAGCGCCGCCGTCGGGACCGCCACCGTCGAGCAGATCAGCGCCCTGCGGCCCGACATCGCGTTCGTCGGCACGAACGGCCTGTCCGCCGGCTTCGGGCTGAGCACCCCGGACGAGTACGAGGCCGCGGTCAAGGGCGCCTACGTCCTCGCCGCCCGCCGAGCCGTCGTGCTCGCCGACGCCGCGAAGCACGGGGTCGAGGCCCTGATGCGCTTCGCCCGGCTCGACGAGATCGACACCGTGGTCACCGACCAGGAGCCGCCGGCCGACCTCGCCGGCGCCCTGACCGACGCCGACGTCGAGGTCGTCGTCGCATGAGCCGCCGCATCGTCACCGTCACGCCGAACCCGAGCCTCGACCGCACCATCGAGCTCTCCGGCGAACTGCAGCGCGGCGCCGTCCAGCGTGCCATCCGCTCCACCGCGGAGCCCGGCGGCAAGGGCGTCAACGTGTCCCGCGTCGTGGTCGCGAGCGGTGGGGACACCATCGCCGTGCTGCCCGGCGACGAGCTCGACCCCGTGCTGCTCGGCCTCGCCACGCGCGGCATCCCGACCGCCGCCCTGCCGATCGGTGCGCCGCTCCGCTCGAACGTCACCGTGACCGAGCCGACCGGCACCACCACGAAGCTCAACGAGCCCGGTCCCTCGCTCGCCGGTCGGCTGGCCGACCTGGCCGACCTGGTCGCCGACACGGCCGCGGCGACCGCCACCGGACCCGCCGCCCGCTGGGTGGTCTTCGCCGGCTCGCTCCCGCCCGGACTCCCCGACGACGCGCTCGCCGTGCTCGTCCGCGCCGTCCGCGCACGCCACGGTGAGGACGTCCGGATCGCGGTCGACTCGTCCGGCGTCCCGTTCACCGCACTGCTGCAGTCCGGCGAGCGGATCGACCTGGTCAAGCCGAACGCCGAAGAGCTCGCCGAGGTCGTCGGCGGCGACCCCAACACCTACGAGCAGGACCTCGACGCCGCCGTGGCCGCTGCCGAGCGGTTGCGCGACCGGAACGTCGGCTCGGTCCTGCTGACCCTCGGCAGCGCCGGCGCCGTGCTGGTGTCGGACGAGGGTGCCTTCGCCGCCGCAGCACCGCGGATCGTCGCCCGCTCCACCGTCGGCGCGGGGGACTCCTCGCTCGCGGGCTACCTGCTCGCCGAGGTGGCCGGAGCGTCCCCCGAGCAGCGCCTCGCCCAGGCCGTCGCGACCGGAGCCGCCGCCGCAGCCCTGCCCGGCAGCGACGTGCCGGCCCTCGACCACACCGACCCGACGGCGATCTCGGTCCGGGTGCTCACGACGCACCCGGCGCCCGAGCCCGCCTGACCCCCGCCCCAGCTCGAACACCCCCACTCCCCGAACACCTGCACGACCCGCGCGATCAGCGCCATTGCGAAGGAGCAAGCACATGTCCGCAGACTCGAGTCCGCGCCTCATCAGCGCCCAGCTCGTCGGCCTCGACGAGGACCTCGGTGCCACCTCGGCCGACGTCATCCGCGTCCTCGCCGACCGCGTCGCCGCGACCGGCCGCGCCGCCGACGGCCGGGTCCTGGCCGAGGACGCCATCAAGCGCGAGGCCAGCGTCGGCACCGGGGTTCCCGGCGGCATCGCGATCCCGCACGCCCGTTCGGCATCGGTGTCCGAGCCGACCCTGGCGTTCGCGCGTCTCGCCCGGAAGGTGTCGTTCGGCGCCCCGGACGGCGACGCCGACATCGTGTTCATGATCGCCGTGCCCGAAGGGGCCGACAAGGACCACCTGACGGTCCTCTCGACCCTGGCCCGTGCGCTCATCCGCGACGACTTCACCGCCGCCCTGCGCGCCGCAGCCACCCCGGACGAGATCGTCCAGCTCGTCGACCGCGAGGTGAGCGGCGAGGTGTCCGAAGCCGGCGTCGGGAAGGCGAGCAGCGCCTCCAGTCCGACCGCCGCACCCGCGCCGGGCCGCAAGGTCTTCGTCGGCGTCACCGCCTGCCCGACCGGCATCGCGCACACCTACATGGCGGCCGACGCCCTCGTCGCCGCGGCGCAGCGCGCCGGTGCCGAGATGCACGTCGAGACCCAGGGGTCCTCGCAGGTCGAGCCCCTCGACCCCGCCCTCATCGCCCGTGCCGACGCCGTCGTGTTCGCGGTCGACGTCGACGTCCGCGACCGCGGTCGCTTCGCCGGCAAGCCGCTCGTTTCCGGACCCGTCAAGCGCGGCGTCGACGAGCCCGACAAGATGATCGCCGAGGCCATTCGTGCCTCGGACGACCCGAACGCCGCACGCGTCCAGGGCGGTGCAGCCGTCGACGGTGCGTCCACCGCCAAGAACGAACACTTCGGCCAGGCGCTCAAGCGCTGGCTGCTCACCGGCGTCAGCTACATGATCCCGTTCGTCGCGGGCGGCGGGCTGCTCATCGCGCTCGGCTTCCTGCTCGCCGGCTACGGCATCGCGCTCACCCACGGTGACGACGGCGTGAACAACGCGGTCTTCGCGCTCCAGCACTACAACCTGGTCGACCTGCCTCCGGAGGGGCTCCGCTACTACCTCGGTGCCGCCGCGTTCCAGATCGGCTCCGTGTCGCTCGGCTTCCTCGTCGCAGCGCTCGCCGGGTACATCGCCTACGCCATGGCCGACCGACCCGGCATCGCGCCCGGCTTCGTCGCCGGTTCCATCGCCGTCTTCATGAACGCCGGGTTCCTCGGTGGCCTGATCGGTGGCCTCATCGCCGGTGCCGCGGCGTACTGGATCGGTCGCATCCCGACCTGGCGCTGGCTGCGTGGCCTGATGCCCGTCGTGATCATCCCGCTGTTCGCCTCGATCATCGCCTCCGGCCTCATGCTGCTCGTGCTCGGTGGACCGATCGCCTGGCTCATGACCCAGCTGACCGAGTTCCTCAACTCGCTGTCCGGCGCCTCGGCGATCCTGCTCGGCATCATCCTCGGCCTGATGATGGCCTTCGACCTCGGCGGCCCAGTCAACAAGGTCGCCTACGCGTTCGCCGTCGCCGGGCTCGGCGCCGGGACCGCCACCAACGTCGTGCCGTTCGAGATCATGGCTGCCGTGATGGCTGCCGGCATGGTGCCGCCGCTCGCCCTGGCACTCGCGTCGACCGTCTTGTACCGCAAGGGCTTCACGAAGCCCGAGCGCGAGAACGGCAAGGCTGCCTGGCTGCTCGGGGCGTCCTTCATCTCCGAGGGAGCGATCCCGTTCGCCGCGGCCGACCCGCTGCGCGTCATCCCGGCGTCGATGGTCGGTGCCGCGGTCACGGGTGCGATCTCGATGGCTGCCGGTGTGACCTCGCGGGCGCCGCACGGTGGGATCTTCGTGTTCTTCGCCATCGGGGACGTCGCGATGTTCATCGTCGCGATCCTGGCCGGCACGATCGTGTCCGCGCTGGTGCTCGTCGGGCTGAAGAAGTTCGTGCGTCGGGCCCCGGCGGCGGACGCCGCCGTGTCCGAGACGGCAGACGACCGCGTGGCCGTCGCCGTGTAGTCGACGTCACCGCGTGACGGACGGGAGGCCCGGAGCCAGCTGGCACCGGGCCTCCCGTCCGCCTGCGGTCGCGACGCACCGCCGGCCGCGCGTCGGGCGGTCACGTTCCGTCGCTGGCGTGGCGCCCAAAAGACGAGACATGACCGCGCGCCGGCACTGAACGGGGTGTCGTGGCCACGCGAGGAGCAGCCCGCCCCCTACTCGGCGATGTTCGCCGTGACCGCGTCGATGTAGGCGGCGCGGTCCTCGCGCGAGTGCGGCCGCCCGGGGACGCCCGGACGCTGCTCCCACGGGAACGGCCCGGCCTCGTGCCGGTACTCGATCCCCATCGCCTCGAGCCGCGCGGTGTGCTCGGCCAACCGCCCGCGGAACTCGGCGACGTCGCGCGGTCCGGTGACGTCCGCCGACCAGAGCGCCTCGGCCAACGCCGCCACCCGCGGGAACAGCTGGTAGTCGAGCTTCCGGGCGGTGTCGACGTGCTCCGTCCACATGTTGCCCTGGCCGCCGATGACGTGGGCGCGCTCGGACTCGGTCAGGCCGGACGGCACCGGGTCGAACCCGAAGACGTCGTCGACCGTCAGCACGATGGACACCGGGATCGGTTCGGTCGCCAGGTCGCTCTGGCGGTAGTCGAGGTAGGCCTGGTCGTCGGGCGACGAGATGACGTCGTGCCCGCGCTTCGCCGCCGTCCGCGCACCGGTCAGACCGCGCCACGACACGATGGTCGCCGAGGGGTCGAGGGTGCCGCCCTCGAGGATCTCGTCCCAGCCGAACGCCTGCCGCCCGTGCGAGGCGACGTGTGCCGCGAGCTGCCCGATGATCCAGGCCTGCAGCTGCTCTTCGTCCTCGAGCCCGAGTGAACGCATGCGCTCCTGCGTGCGGGGGTCCTCGACCCACTGCACCTTCGGGCACTCGTCGCCGCCGATGCCGATGTAGCGCGAGGGGAAGAGCGCGATGACCTCGTCGAGGACGTCCTTGAAGAAGTCGACGGTGCTGTCGTCGGCGTTCAGGACGTCGTCGGCGATGCCCCACTCGGTCCAGACCTCCACCGGCGTCTCGGGGTGCACGCCGAGCGACGGGTAGGCGGCCAGCGCGGCACGGACGTGTCCGGGGGTCTCGATCTCGGGGACGACGGTGACGAACCGGTCTGCCGCGTAGGCGACGATCTCGCGGATGTCGTCCTGCGTGTAGTAGCCGCCGTGCGGGCGGCCGTCGAACGATGCCGGGCGCAGCACGCCGTCGGCGTCGGGGACGTGTGCGCCCACCTGGGACTCGCGGCGCCACGACCCGACCTCGGTCAGGCGCGGGTACTTCCGGATCTCGATGCGCCAGCCCTGGTCCTCCGTCAGGTGGAAGTGCAGCCGGTTGATCCGGTGCGCCGCGAGCTGGTCGACGACGCGCATGACCTCGTGCTTGGTGCGGAAGTGCCGCGCGACGTCGAGCATGACGCCGCGCCAGGCGAAGGCGGGGGCGTCCTCGACGATGGTGGACGGGACGGACCACGGCCCGGTGCCGACGCGGCCGCTCCGGTACACGTCGGCGGGCAGCAGTTGGAGGAGCGCCTGGACGCCGTAGAACACGCCGGCGGCCGAGCCGCCCGCGACGTCGACACCGTCGGGTGTGACGGTCAGGCGGAAGGACTCGGCGCGCTCGCCCTCGGGCGACGGCGGACCGGCGGGCAGGGAGGGGTCGTCGGTGACGCGTAGCGAGATGACGCCCGTCCGCACCGACCCGTCGGCGGAGGCCGCCCCGTCGACGGCCACGTCCTCCGCTGCGTCGCGGACCGGCTGGCCGGTCGACGCCCGGAGCGTCTGCTGCAGGTACAGTCGGACCGATCCGCTCGCTGCGTCCGCTGCGATGCGGGTCGACGGGGTGATCTCGAAGGCGCCGGTGCCGGGGACGGCGCGGCGCGGTCGTGGGATGAGCATGTCGGAGTCCACCATTCCTCAATGATCTTTCGTAATGTGGAGGCTATGGCCGTGGACGAGACCGTGTCAACGATCCCGAGTGTCGTGGGGACGACGCCGGGTGTGCTCCGACTCATGAACTCCCGGGCCATCCTCGACGAGCTCCTGCGCGACGACGCGTCGCGCACCGTGACCGAGCTCAGCCGCACCGTCGGGCTCTCCCGCCCCACGGTCGAGGCGGCGCTCGCAGACCTGGTCGACGAGGGCTGGGTGACCGAGGCCGAGGCGATCGCCACCCCGAACAAGGCCGGCCGCCGGGCCAAGCGCTTCGCCGCGGACGCCACCGCCGGTTCCGTGCTCGGCGTCGACCTCGGACTGCACGGCATCGTCGGCATCCGCGCCGACCTGCGCGGGAACACCCTCACCCGGGTCGAGGAGCGCTACGCCGACCTCGCCGACGCGGAGCAGGCCTGGACGAGCGTGCAGGACGTGGTCCGCCGCCTGACGGCCGACTCGGAGGCGTCACCGGTCCTCGCCGCCACGTTCGGCGTCCCCGCAGTCGTCGACCGCGCCGGCGAGATCGACTACACGGTCGCGGTGCCGGAGTGGGTCGAGCGCCGCGTGCCCGGCCGGATCCAGGACCTCTTCCCCGGCATCGCGACGTTCTTCGACAACGACGCCAAGCTCGCCGCCACCGCCGAGGCGATGTGGGGGCGCTTCCGAGGCGTCCAGGACGGCCTGTACCTGGTGATGGGTCGGCAGATCGGTGCGGCCTACGTCATCGACGGGGCGTTGGCGCGCGGCGCGCGCGGTGCGGCTGGCGAGATGGGCGGCCTGGCCTCGACCGGGTGGCCCGGTGCGCCCGCCCGCCTGGAGGCCCGGATCACGTCCGACACGGACCTCGAGTCGGTCTTCGCCGCAGCCGGGCGCGGGGGCGCAGCGCCGGGTCGCGTCGGCGAGGACGGTCCGGACCCGGCGGCGGTCGACGTCGTCCGCGCCTTCGCGGACGACGTGGCACCGGGCGTCGTGCAGCTCGTCACGACGATCGACCCCGAGATCGTGGTCGTCGGGGGCGAGGTCCTGCCGGCGGCGTCGGTGTTCGCCGAGGCGCTCGCCGCGGTGGTCACGCCCCAGCTCCGGCACCCCGTCGAGATCGTGCCGTCGACGGTCGGTCGTGACGCCGTCGCCCGCGGTGCCCTCGCGCGATCGCTGACGCACGTGCGGACCTCGCACATGGGACTCGGCTGACGTTCAGGTACCGCGCCGGGTCCTGACAGGGCGCTCAGGGATGCTGGGGGCATGACGACTGCCGTGACCGCCCGTGCCATGACCGTCGCCACCGGCGACTCCACCGCTCCCTCGGACCTCGGCGGACTCTCCGGCCTCGTGCTCCAGATCATCGACGCCCTGGGGGAGTGGGGCGTCGCGCTCATGCTCTTCATCGAGACGGTGTTCCCGCCGATCCCGTCCGAGCTCATCCTGCCGCTGGCGGGGTTCCTGGCGGGCGCCGGGCAGATGAACCTCGTCCTCGTCCTCGTGCTGGCGACGCTCGGGTCCTACCTCGGTGCGCTGGTGCTCTACTGGCTCGGCGCGAAGATCGGGTTCGAGCGCACCACACGGTGGTTCGGCAAGCTCCCCCTGGTCGACGAGGACGACTTCCGCAAGGCCGCCGCGTGGTTCCACCGGCACGGCAAGAGCGCCGTGTTCTTCGGCCGGTTCGTCCCCATCGTGCGCAGCCTCATCTCGCTGCCCGCCGGTGCTGACCGCATGCACCTCGGCACGTTCTCGGTGTTCACGATCATCGCGAGCGGCATCTGGAACAGCGCCCTCGTGCTGCTCGGTGCCGCGTTCGGCTCGCAGTACGACCGCGTCGAGCAGTACACCGAGTGGATCGACCGGGTGCTCTACGTCGTGATCGCGGTCGTCGTGGTGACGTTCGTGGTCCGGCGGGTCCGACGGTGGCGGGCAGACCGTCGCGCGGACGGAGGCGGCAACGGCGACGGTGCCGCGAGCGGGGGCGCACGTGGTCGTCGTCGCGCCGAACCCGCCCGTGACTGATCCGCTCGTCGTCAGGCCCTGGTCAGCGCCGACTCCTTGTGCGCGGCCTGCTTGCCGCTCTTCTCCGACTCGACGATCCAGTACGGATCGTCGTCGGTCGGCTTGAACGTCTGACCGTCCAACTCGAAGTCGCTCGTGCGCTTCCGCACGAGTTTCCCGGTCGTCCGTCCCTGCGAGGTGTTCCAGTGCACCTCGTCACCCTTCGTCAGTGCCATCGCTGTCCTCCTTGCGTGATCGCTCACCCTGGTCGGAGGTCGAACGGTACCCTGATGCATCCGCATGAACACAGGGAAGTACGCCGATCACGATGTCATAACACCCGCCCAAAAGCGGGGTCGGACGCGTACCGTTTCTCGTGAGCCAACACGCCGGCAGCAGCCGCGGAACCTGCGGCTCCCGACGGAACGACGGACACCATGACCCTGCTCGACGGCTTGCGGACGGAGACGGTCCTGTCGGGCCGGTACCGACTGGTGAAGCTCATCGGCACGGGTGGCATGGGGACCGTCTACGAAGCCCGCGACGAGCACACCTACCGCGCCGTCGCCGTGAAGCTCTTCGCGACGCCGGACAAGATGACGACGGCCGACCGCGTCCGGCAGGAGCGCGAGATCCGGCTCCTCAGCATGCTGTCGCACCCCGGGCTCATCCCGCTCTACGACGCCGGCACGCACGACTTCCCCGACGGCCCGCACCGGTTCATCGTGATGGAGCTCATCGCCGACACGACGCTGCTCCGCCGACTGTCCGAGGGGGCCCTGCACAACTACGAGGTGGCCGACCTCGGCGCCCAGCTCGCCGACGCCCTGGCCTACGTGCACTCGCGCGGCATCGTGCACCGGGACGTCAAGCCCGCCAACATCCTGATCAGCGACGAGGGCTCGTCCGGCTTCGCCCGGACCGTGAAGCTCACCGACTTCGGCGTCGCGCACTTCGTCGACGGCTCGCGCCTGACGAACGACGGCACGATCATCGGCACGGCGGCGTACCTGAGCCCCGAGCAGGTCGCGGGTGAGCCGATCAGCTTCGCCACCGACGTGTACTCGCTCGGACTGGTGCTGCTCGAGTCCCTGACCGGCAAGCAGGAGTACTCCGGCACCCTGATCGAGGCAGCACTGGCCCGCCTGCGGCACGACCCCGAGATCCCCGACGACGTCGCCTCGGAGTGGCGTGAACTGCTCAGCCGGATGACCGCCCGCGACCCGGAGCGTCGTCCGACCGCGGTGGCGATCGCGAACGCCCTGCGGGGCGGCTCCACGCAGGTCACCGGACCCGTGCCGCTCGGACCCGAGCGGGTCAAGCACCAGCGCGACCACCGGATGCACCGGGCGGCCCACCGGCACGCGAAGCGCGGGACCTTCTCGGCCGTCCGCCGCTGGCGTCGGCGGAACGTGCTCGTCGGCTCGTTCGCGGCGTTCGGCGTGCTGGTCGCGTGCGGCTCCGCCTACGTCGCGGGCATGCTGCACTGACGTCGCGAGCTCGTCCCGTTCGTCCGTGGTCCCTGGCAGGATGGACAGCATGACCGACCAGCGCTGGATCAAGATCTGCGGCCTGTCGACGCCCGACACCGTGGACGCCGCCGTCGACGCGGGCGCCGACGCGGTCGGGTTCGTCTTCGCCGCGAACAGCCCCCGCACCGTGACGGCCGACCTGGCGAAGGAACTCGTCGAGCGGCTGCCGGACGGCATCGACGCCGTGGGGGTCTTCCGCGACCAGAAGATCGACGAGATCGTCGGCATCGCGTCCGAGGTCGGGCTCACCACCCTGCAGCTGCACGGTGGCGAAGCCGCGACCGACTTCGCCCGGGCCCGCGACGCCGGCTTCTTCACCATCCGGGCCCTCGCGGCCGAGGACTACCTGCGTGAGACCGCCGAGCAGCGCGCCTCGTACGACCACGACCTGCTGTTGCTCGACGCCGCCGTGCCGGGCAGCGGTCGGCTGATCGACCCCGCCGTGATCGAGGGCGGGATCGACGAGGCCTGGATCCTGGCGGGCGGCCTGACCCCCGCCAACGTCGTCGCCGCGGTCGAGGCGCTCGACCCCGACGGTGTCGACGTGTCGAGCGGCGTGGAGTCCGAGCGCGGCGTGAAGGACCCGGCCAAGATCCGTGCCTTCGTCGAGGCCGTCCGCAGCCTGGGCTGACGCGGGGTCAGCGCAGGGTCGGGATGAGCTCGGTCAGGAAGGCGTCGGTGTCCTCCCAGCCCTCGACCGCGTGGCACGGCACACCGAGGGCCTTCACGGGGTAGTCGTTGCCCTCGGGGTCGAGCCGGTCACCGACGAAGAGCATGTCGTCGAGCGCGATGCCGGTGATCTCGGCGAGGCGCTGCATGCCGTACGCCTTGTCGATGCCCTTGCGGGTGATGTCGACGCTGGTCGAACCGCCGGACCGGACCTCGAGGTCGGGGAGCTCGGCCTGCACGCGGCGACGCAGGTCGTCCTTCTTCGCGCCGGTCGGGTCCCACTGCTTCTTGACGTCGACCGGAGCGGCCTGCCCGAGGGCCGAGAACGTGATCTGCGACCCGCGGTCCTCGAGGATGTCGCCCCAGGTCTCGGACTCCCAGTAGCCGGCGTCCTTCGCGACGGACTCGACCGCTGCGAGAGCGCGTGCCTTCTGGTCGTCGGTGAGGTCCTCGGCGTACTGCAGGGCCCAGTCGTCGTCGGACCAGCGGTAGTACCGCGTGCCGCACGTCGGCAGCAGGTGCAGGTCGTCGAGGGCCAGGCCGTCGCGGTGGCGGAGCGGGGTGACGAGCTGCTGCTCGAACTGCGTGAAGTTGCCGCCGGAGATGACCGCGACCGGCACGACCTCGAGCAGGGACGCGAAGGTCTCGAGCATGCGGGGGTCGAGGGAGGACTTCGACGGGGCGAGGGTGTCGTCCAGGTCGAAGGCGACGAGGCGGGGCGTGGTCATGCCCCGATCCTGCCAGAGGCCACCGATCACGTGCCGGGTGCGGTGTTCACCGCACGCGACTGCTGCGCGATGTCTGCGGGGTCACGCGGGTCAGGCGCGGTGCGTCGCGGGGACCCGGTCGCGGTCGTACGTGATGTCCGTGTAGCCGTGCGGCGCCGGGTTGCCGTCGTCGTCGAGGTTCACGAACACGACCTCGTCGATGGTGAGGATGCTGCGGTGCGTGAAGAGGTTGCGCGCCTCGGCCCGCATCGTGAGCGAGCTGCGGCCGAAGCGGGTGGCGACGAGGCCGATCTCGACGATGTCGCCCTCCTTCGCCGAGGACACGAACTCGATCTCCGACATGTACTTCGTGACGACCTTGCCGTTGCCGAGCTGGATGATCGCGTAGACCGCGGCCTCCTCGTCGATCCAGCGGAGCAGGCTGCCGCCGAACAGGGTGCCGTTGGCGTTGAGGTCCTCGGGGCGGACCCACTTGCGGGTGTAGAAGTTCATCTCGGGCTGCATGTCACGACATACTACGCGGCGGCGGCGGCAGCGGCAGCGGAGACGACAACGGCCGCGCCCCACAGGGACGCGGCCGGACGTTGGTGCCGAGGACTACTCCTTGACGAGCACGACCTCGTCGAGGGGCAGGCGGGTGCGCGGTGCGACCTCGCGCTCGGCCGCCTTCTCGTCGAGCTGCGACGGGTGCGCCACGGTGCCGATGGCCGTCACGGTGAAGGGCAGGAAGCGCTCCGGCAGGTCGAACGCGGCGCGCAGGCCCGCGGCGTCGATGCCCGCCATCTGGTGCACGTGCAGGCCCTCGGCGTGCGCCTGGACGGTGAGCGCGGCGAGCGACTGGCCGAGGTCGTACTGCGCGAAGGGACGCTCGTCGCCGTCCTCGGTCACGGTCTCGAGCACGCCGACGACGAGGGCGCTGGCACGGAAGGCCCAGGCGGCGTTGAAGCCGAGCAGGTTCTCGTTGATCTTGCGGAACGTCTCGGTGCCACGACGGCCCGCGATGAAGCGGCGGGGCTGGAAGTTCATGGCCGATGCGGCCCAGCGGGCAGCCTCGAGGACGGCGTCGAACTGCTCGTCCGAGATCGTCGCGGTCTCGTCGTAGGAACGGGGGCTCCAGCGCTCTTCGAGCAGGGGTACGAGGGGCTGGCTGGAGTCGGTGGACCGGGTGAGGGTGTCGGCGTTCGTCGAGGTCATGGTGCCTGCAACGGTATTCGATGCGAACGCATTTCCGACCTGAGCGACGTCACATGGTGCAAGGATGGACGCGATGGGTGGCGTGTTGACCGGCTTCGCGATCATCGGCGCGATCATCGCCGGTGGGTACGTCGTCGGGCGCATCGGACTGCTCGGCCCGCACGCACAGTTCGTGATGAGCCGCCTCGCGTTCTTCGTGCTCATGCCCTGCCTGCTCTTCCACACCATCGCCTCGGCCGACATCGAGTCGCTGCTGTCCCCGATGCTCTGGGTCTCGCTGCTGAGCGCGGCCGTGGTCGCACTCGGAGCGGCGGCCGTCTTCCGGTTCGTGCTGCGGCGTCCGGTCACCACCACGACGGTCGGGGCCTTGGCCGCGAGCTACGTCAACGCGAACAACATCGGCCTGCCGGTCGCCGTGTACGTGCTCGGGCAGGCGACCGCGGTCGTGCCGGTGATCCTGCTGCAGCTCATCGTCATCGCGCCGGTCGCGTTGACGATCCTCGACGCCGCGACCTCGGGCGCCGGCGGCTGGGGACGCCGGATCTCCGGACCGTTCCGGAACCCGATCATCATCGCCTCGCTGGTCGGCCTGGTGTTCTCGGCGACCGGCATCACGCTGCCCGCTCCCGTGCTCGAGCCGTTCTCGCTGGTCGGCGCGGCAGCCGTGCCCGTCGTCCTGCTGTCGTTCGGGATGAGCCTGCACGGTGCCGCGCCGCTGCGGGACCCGGCGATCCGGACGGACGTGATCGTGGCGTCGTCGATCAAGCTCGTGGTGATGCCGGCGGTCGCGTACGTGTTCGCGCGCTTCGTGTTCGGGCTCGGCGACCAGGACGTCTTCGTGCTCACCACCCTGGCGGCGTTGCCGGCGGCGCAGAACGTGTTCAACTACGCGCAGCGCTACGACGCGGCGGTCCCGGTCGCCCGCGACGTGGTGCTCATCTCGACGATCGGCTCGGTCCCCGTCCTGGTCGCGATCGCCGCGCTGCTGCACCCGTAGCGCGCCGTGAGCGCACCGCGAGGCGGACGGGAGGCCCGTGGCGGGGCCGCCCCGTGCCTCCCGTCCGCCGTGGGGTCGCGTGCACTGCGGATGGTGAGCAGGAATGGTCGGGTCGCGGTCACCGACCCGACCATTGCTGCTCACGAAGCGCATCGGGGGCGCGCGTACGCTGGCGTCCACGGGGCGGACCCGCCTCGGGACCACGACGGACGGAGACCTCCGATGGACACGATGGCGATGATGAAGAACATGTCGATGACGGACATGCCCATGGAGATGGACATGGACGTGATGCAGGACACGATGATGGCGATGAACGCCGCGTCGATGGCCGCCACGATGTGCTCCGCGAGCGACATGCGCATGGGCGGCGAGATGGCCACGTGCGCCGCGATGTGCTCCAACACGGCGATGATGGCCGACACCGGCATGCGGATGATGATGCGTCCGGCCGGCATGGACCTGCCGAGCATGCAGGCGATGCTCATGGCCGTGATGACGATGGGCACGATGTGTGCTGCCGAGTGCCGGAAGCACATGGACATGGACGAGTCGTGCCGCTACTGCGCCATGGCCTGCGACGAGATGGTCGCGAAGTGCGAGGCGATGCTCGCCTCGATGTCCGCCTGAACCAGGCCGACCGTCTGCGCTACGCGCTGCGTGCCGTGGTCTGACGACCGCCGGCGCTGAGGATCTCCGCAACCGGGTGGTGGGCGACCGGATCGCCGACCGACAGGAAACCGTCGGCGTCCGCCACCCGGAGCTGGGTCACGCCGCCGTCCAGGAACACCACGACGGCGTCGGCGGGACGGGTCTCGACGACGATTCCGTCGCGCCAGGCGCCGGGGGCCGCGTTCGCCATGACGCGCTGGATGGGAAGGATCGTCGTGCGGGACATGGCTTCACCTGCTCTCGAAGGGGTTCGGTGCAGGAAATCTACGTCGGCGCCGTCACCTGCTCAACGAGGGCGGACGCCGGGCGTAACAGAACGCGTCACGACCGCGTGACCGCTCAGAAGATCATCGGGCGGTCGTCGTCGAGCGACGTGTCCAGGTCGAGGTCGACCACCACGGGGACGTGGTCGCTCGGGGCGTCGCCCTTCCGCTCGTTGCGGTGGATCGAGGCATCGGTGACGACGTCGGCGAAGGCCTGCGAGCCCATCACGAAGTCGATGCGCATGCCCTCGTTGCGTGGGAACCGCAGCTGTTTGTAGTCCCAGTAGGTGTAGCCGTCGGGGACGATCGGCCGCACGACGTCCTGCAGGAGCCCCGCTGCCTCGAACGCCCGGAAGGCGTCGCGCTCCGGTTCGCTGACGTGGGTGTGCCCCTCGAACACGCGGACGTCCCACACGTCGGTGTCGAGCGGTGCCACGTTCCAGTCGCCCATCAGCGCGAGCGGGGTCTCCGGCGACGCGGCGATCCACTCGGCGGTGCGGTCGGCCAGCTGCGCGAGCCAGTCGAGCTTGTACGTGTAGTGCGGGTCGCCGACCTCGCGCCCGTTCGGCACGTACAGGCTCCACAGGCGCACGCCGTCGACGGTGACGCCGATGGCCCGGGCCTCGACGGGCAGGTCCGGCCCTTCGTGCCCCTTGAGGAAGCCGGGCTGGCCGGGGAAGTCGCGGGTCACGTTCTCCATCGGCAGTCGGCTGGCGAACGCGACACCGTTCCACTGATTCAGGCCGTGCGCCTCGACGTGGTAGCCGGCGTCCTCGAACGCCTGCACCGGGAACTGCTCCGGCTTGCACTTGATCTCCTGCATGCCGAGGACGTCGACGTCCTCGCGCACCAGCCAGTCGACGACCCGCCCCACTCGGGTGCGGACGGAGTTCACGTTCCAGGTCGCCACGCGCATGGCATCGAACCTACCGGGGACGACCGACCCCGCCGTGCAGCGCGCCGCCTGCCGCTCTCGGGCGCAGCGCGGCACGATGGTGTTCGCTGGAAGTCCAGCAAGCGAGCGCAGGAGGCACTGATGGCATCGACGACGAACCGCGTCGACGGGACCGCGACGACCGGCACCACGACCGGCACCACCACCACGCAGGTCACGGCCAAGGGCAAGACGATCATCGACGACACCGTCGTCGCCAAGGTCGCGGGCATCGCCGCGCGTGACGTCCCCGGCGTCTACGCCCTCGGCGGGAACGCCTCACGGGCCTTCGGCGCCATCCGTGACGCGATCGGCTCGAGCGCGCTCGGCCAGGGCGTCCGTGTCGAGGTCGGTGAGACCCAGGTCGCCGTCGACCTGACGATCGTCGTGGACTACCCGATCCCGATGATGGACGTCGCGTCCGCCGTGCGCGCCGCCGTCACGAGCGCCGTCACCGAGCTCGTCGGGCTCGAGGTCACCGAGGTCAACATCGCGATCAACGACGTCAACATCCCCGCACTGAACGGCACCGCCGACGACCTCGACGGCGACGTCCGCGAGGGCCGGGTCCGGTGAACGCCACCGTCGTCGGGATGGGCGTCGGCGCCCTCCTCGCGATCGTCGCGGTGACCCTCGGGTTCTGGGCGTTCGTGGTCGTCGCCGTCTGCATGGCCGTCGGTGGCCTGGTCGCCCGCATCGTCGCCGGTGACGTCGACGTGCGTCGCCTGGTCGACGTGCTGCGCGGACGCCGGAGTTCGTCGTGACCGACGCCGCCGTCGCCACGGTCGGCGACAGCGGCGTCCGGCTCCGCGGCTCCGACCGCATCGGCACGTCGGCGCTGGTGCACACCGCCCAGGCGGTCGCCGCCGAAGCGCTGCGCGTGGCCTTCCGGGAGGTCCGTGCCCGGGTCTCCGACGACGGCCGCGGCGCGCTGGCGGTCGAGATCACCGCCCCGCTCACCCTGCCCGTGCTGGGGAGCCACGCGGTCCCCGACGAACCCGTCGTCACGAGCGCGCACCGGGCCCGCGGCACGATCGCCGAGCGGCTCCGGACCATCACCGGCCGACAGGTGTCCCGGGTGACCGTGACGTTCGCGTCGTCGGTCGTCGACGTCCCGCGGAGGGTCCGGTGACCGCCGTGGACGGCCGGACCGCATCGGTTCCCGAAGCCGGCCCCGCACCGTCCACCGAGCACGCCGCCACGTACCGCCGTCTGCTCCGCCGCGAGACCCACGTGTCCCGGTCGGGTGCCGTCGTCATCGCGATGCTCATCACCCTCGTGCTCGCCGCCGCTGCCGTCTTCGCCGGTGCCCTCGTGCTGCTCGACCAGAACGTCCTCGGCGTCGACCCGCGTGCCGTGGTGGACGCCGCCCTCGCCGCGCCGGACGGCCTCGACACCACGCTCGTCGTCGGGATCGCGGCGATCGTCGCCCTCGTCGGCCTGGTGCTCCTGCTGCAGGGGTTCCTGCCGCAGCGGCGTCCGCGCCACGCGATGGCATCCGACCGGCTCGCCGTCGTGGTCGACGACGAGGTGCTCGCCTCCGCCGCGGCACGTGCCGCCCGTTCCGTCACGCGGCTCGGGCCGGATGCCGCCGTCGGCACCGTGGGCCGCCGGACCGTCGAGGTGGTGCTGCGTCCCGCCGCCGGCGTCGACGTTCCCGCAGTGGCCGCGACCGAGGCCGTCGAGCACGAGTTCGCGGGGATCGACGCGCTGCCCGCCCTCGCTGCACGGGTGCGCGTCCAGCCGACCGGACGGGTGGACGGATGAACGCGACCAACCGTGGGCTCGGCCGGACGGCACTCGTCGTCGTCGGGCTCGTCCTGTTCGTCGCCGGGGTCGGTGCGATCCTGGTGCAGACGGCCCAGGGCCTGCCGCTCGTGGCGTCCTGGTGGCGCACGGCCGGCGACGCACTCGCGGGCCTCGGCACGGACACGTCGCGCGATGACTCCCTGCTGTCGTGGACGTGGGTGCTCGGCGGCGGGGTCGTCGTCGGCATCCTGGCGATCGTGGTGCTGACGACGCTCGGCGGTGGCCGTGCGGGCACCGTCGTCGAGAGCGACGGATCAGCTGACGGCGTCGCCGGTTCGGTGCGCGTCGAGTCCACGGCCGTGCAGCACGCGCTGTCGTCGGCGATCGGGGAGCTGCCGCAGGTGGCCTCGCTCGCGGTCGACGTCTACCGCGTCCGCGGCGGCCGGGCGATCCGGGTGCGGGTCCGTCCGCGCCGGGGTGCCTCACCGCGCGAGGTCACCGAACGGGTCGAGGCCGTCGTGGCCGACCTGGACGCCCTGCTCGGCGAACGACTGCCGGTCCTGCTCGAGATCGCACGCGGTGGGGCCGGGTCCTCGCGCCCGGACCGCGTGCACTAAGGCCGTCGTGGTGCGGTCGATCGGCGGGCTGCCGGGGCCGGACTCCGTCGTCCCCGTGCCGCGGGTGGTCGTGGAGGCCGCCCGGGGCCGCGAGGTCGCCCTGGTCTGGCACAACGAGATCGGCGGCACGACGTTCCGGATCGGCCCCGACGAGCACGCCGAGGAATTCGTCAAGGTCCTGCCGCACGCCTACGGCCGGTGGATCGGCAACGAGGCCGCGCGACTGGAGTGGGCGTCACGGTACGTGCGGGTGCCCGAGGTGCTCGACCACGGTGCGGACGACGACGGCGTGTGGCTGCACACCCGTGCCGTCCCCGGGTGGAGTGCCGTCGACCCGCGGTGGCACGACGAACCCCGGACCGCGGTGGTCGCGGTGGGCGAGGGCCTCCGCGCGTTCCACGACACCCTGCCGGTGGACGACTGCCCCTTCGCGTGGTCGACGGCGGCGCGGCTCGACCGTGCTCGCGCGGCTGGTGCCGACACGGACCGCCTGGGCCCGGAGCCGCCCGGTGATCGCGTCGTGGTGTGCCACGGAGACCCGTGCACGCCGAACACGCTCATCGGTGCCGACGGCCGGTGGAGCGGGCACGTCGACCTGGACGCCACGGGTGTCGCGGACCGCTGGGCGGACCTGGCGGTGGCGACGATGGCGTTGGGGTGGAACTACGGGCCCGGATGGGAGTCGCTGTTCCACGAGGCGTACGGGGTGCCCGACGAATCGGAGCGGACGGCCTGGTACCGCGCGCTGTGGAACGCCGACGTGGACGACCTCGGGGACTAGAAGGCGACGCCCCGCGCGGACATGAACGGCACCGGGTCGGTCGTGGCGCCGTTGATGTGCACCTCGATGTGGCTGTGGCACCCGGTGGACTGGCCGGTCGAGCCGACGAGCGCGATGAGTTGCCCCGCGGAGACCTGCTGGCCGATACCGACCCGGAAGCCGCCGTTGACGATGTGACCGTAGGCCGTCTGCACGCCGTTGCCGTGGTTGATGCGGACGTAGTTGCCGTAGCCGCCGTACCAGCCGACGTAGTCGACGGTGCCGGCCGACGCGGCGACGATCGGCGTCGAGCAGCCACTGGCCAGGTCGGTGCCGTCGTGCTTGATGACGGTGCCGTAGATCGGGTGCACGCGGTAGCCGTACGGGCTGATGACGTAGCCGCTGGCCGGACGGACCCAGCCCTGACCGCCACCCGAGCCGGCGGAGCCGCCACTGCCCGAGCCGCTGCTGCCGGAGCCGCCACCGCCGCCGGACGATCCGCCGCCGGCGTTCGCTGCCGCCGCAGCCGCCGCAGCGAGTTCTCGGGCGGCGCGGGCTTCGGCCTCGCGCGCGGCCTTCGCCTCGGCCGCCTTGCGGACGCGCTCACCCTTGGCGAACTCGGCCTCGGTCCGGACACGGCCGGAGACCAGGGTCGCGAGCTGGGCGTCGAGACGGGCCTTGTTCGACTGCTGTTCGTCGTACGCGGTCTGCACGGCGTCGGAGGCGGCCTGCGCCTCTTGCATGCGGGCCTCGGCCTTCGCGGCGAGGCTGTCGAGTTCTTCGGAAGCGCGGTCTGCCTGGGCTTCGAGCGAGCGGGCGACCCCGGCGTCGACGCTGGCGGCGGCCTGCACGCGCTCGGCCTGTTCGGACAGCTTGCTCAGCGCGCCGAGGTCGTAGAGCAGGTCGCGCGCGTCTTCGCCCTTGGTGAGCACCGAGGTCGTGACGTCGGCACCGCCCGAGCGGGCCATCTGCGCGGCGAATTGGCCGGCCTGCGCGGCGCTCTGGTCGGCGACCTTCGCGTGTTCGTCGGCGTCGGCGCGGAGCTTCTGCTCCTTCTCGGCGGCGTCCTGCGCGTCGGACTGCGCGTCGAAGAAGACCTGCCCGAGCTCCTGTGCCTTCGCCTGGGCGGCTTCGACCTTGGCGTCGAGGTCGCTGATGATGCCCTTGATCTCGGTGATCTGCCCCTGCTTGGCGGATTCCTTGCCACGGGCGTTCTTGACCTCGTCCCACGTGGGGTAGGTCACCGCCTGGGCAGTGGGTGCATCGACGACGACCGTGCCGACGAGGCCCGCGAGTGCCAGTCCGGTGACGGCGAGGCGGAGGCGCACGGAGGCACGAGGGGTGCGGTGGCTGGTGGGGCGAGACATCGACCACGAGCCTATACATCCGTACAGAGAAGATCGGACGCCGACGCGCCGCTGTGGACAACTCCTAGAACCCGCGCTCCTGCCGGATCTCGTCCGCACTGCCGACCACGTCGCGCCGGAGGACGTCCGCGCCGGAGGTCCCCGCGTAGTCGTAGACGTCGAACCCCGTGCAGTGCGTGATCGTCGCCGGAGCACCGAGGGAGTCCTCGACCGCGGTGGTCCACAGGTCGTGGGACCCGACCACCACGAACGTCGGGTCGGCGTCCCGGTAGGCCCCGAGGTCGACGAGCCACGGGTACGTGTCGAAGGTGTCGCGGACCTGCAGCAGCTGCACGTTCGTCGCGGAGTACGTGGCGAGGGGCCGCACCGTCCAGAACTGGCCGACCCCGGTGACCGACCGTCCGTCCGCCCAGCGGTCGAGGCAGGACGACGGCGTGTACCGGGCGGTGGCGACGGCGTGCGCGGTGCTCGGTGCGGTGGCGACCCCCGCGGCGAGGACGGCGACGGCGGCGATCGCGACGGTGGCGCGGACCCCGCGGAACGGCCGGTGCACGCGGGTGCGGCGGACCGCCGTGCGGGTGAGCTCGGCCACCGCGACGAGGGCCAGCAGCGGTGCGGTGACGACGGGCTCGAGGTATCGCGGCGTCTCCGACCCGACGAGCACGACCCCGATCGACGCCGCGACCACGGTCACCAGGGGCAACGCGGTCGCGACGAGCACGGTGCGCGCGGTCCGGACCCGCCAGGCCCACACCGTGCCGCCGACGGTGACCAGCACCCCGACGAACATCAGGAGCAGCCCGGCGTCGCCCGCCGCCGTGCCGGCTCGCACGTCGGTCAGCGCCGCGAAGAACTGCAGGGTCTCCACCGCGCGCGACGGCCGGACGTAGGTGGACGGGTCGAGCGACACGAAGGGCTGCAGCGGGATCCGCACCAGGTACCCGAGCAGCGACCCGACCGTCACGGTGCCGGACAGCAGCAGCGCGGGACGCCACGGCACCCGGCGCACCGCCGCCAGCAGCACGAGCGTGACCACCACGGGTGCGGCGGACCACGGCACGTACAGCGGGTTCGACGCGGTCGTGCACAACGCCACCAGCCCGAGCACCACGAGCACGACGACCGACGCCCGCCCGACCCGCACGGCGCGGAGCACGAGCACCGCGGTGCCGAGCATCGCCAGCACCACGCCGTAGTAGTACGTCGTCGTCAGCAGCAGGGACGCCAGCTCGAGCGACGTCGCGGTGCCCGACGACTCCGTCAGCACCAGCAGGGTCACGAACGCCACGCTCGCCGCCGACACCGTGATGCGGGCCGCTCGTCCGGCCGACGGCATGAGCTCGTTCGCGGCAGCCCGGACCAGCGCGTACACGGCCAGCAGGACGAGCACCCCGTTCAGCGCCAGGGCCTGCTGCGGGGTACCCGTGACGAGGGCGCAGAGCAGGTAGACCGGCAACTCGGGGAAGAAGAACAGCGCCGGGGACATCGCCCACTCGAACGGCTGCCCGAGCTGCATCGACCGGTGCACCAGGGGCAGCAGCACCGAGTCGCCGTCGTACCAGAGCAAGGCGACCCGTTCCGTGGCGACGACGTGGCGGAGGGCGATGACGGACAGAGCCAGCGCGACCAGGGCGCCCAGGGCCTCCCCTCCGATCGCCCCGGCCACACCGCCGGACCGACGGCCGCCGGACGGAGCCGGCGCCACGGCGGAGCGACGCGGTGCTCGGGGCATGTCCCGGAGCGTACCGAGGGCTGCTCGGGACGACCCCACAGGACGGGGGAGCGCGCTGCGAGTCCGACCGGCTACCCTTGTGCGCTGTGACCGACGCGCGCGAACAGTTGATCCAGTACATCTCCTCCGAAGCGGTGTTCCACGGCGACTTCACCCTGACCAGCGGGAAGAAGGCGACGTACTACATCGATCTGCGGAAGGTCAGCCTGGACCACCGGGTCGCGCCGCTGATCGGGCAGGTCATGACCGAGCTCGTGCAGCAGGTGCCGGACGTCTCGGCCGTCGGCGGACTCACCATGGGTGCCGACCCCATCGCCAGCGCCGTGCTGCACCAGGCCGCCGCACAGGGCCTGACCTACGACGCCTTCGTCGTCCGCAAGGAGCCCAAGGACCACGGCCGCGGCAAGCAGGTCGAGGGTCCGGACCTCAAGGGCAAGCGCGTCGTCGTGCTCGAGGACACCTCCACCACGGGCGGCTCGCCGCTCAAGGCGGCCGAAGCGCTCGAGCGTGAGGGCGCGATCATCGCCGCCGTCGCGGTCGTCGTCGACCGCGACACCGGCGCCAAGGAGACCATCGAGGCAGCCGGGTACCCCTACTTCGCGGCCATCGGGTTGGCTGATCTGGGGCTGACCGCGTGAGCGGGGAGCGTCCGGACGACGCGCGCGACCCCGAGGACACGGCCGGCCCCGCAGCGGCGGCCGACGGTGCCGACGGGGTGGACGGCCAGGAGGCCCGGCGCGCGTCCGACCCGGACGCTCCGTTCCACGGTCTCCGCAGCGCCGCGGACATCTTCGGCGCCCCGCGGGGCGAGGAGGACTGGCCCTCGCGACGGGAGCGCCGCGAGGCCGAGCGCACCGCACGCGAGACGGGCGCACCGTTGCCGGAGCCGTTCGAGGCTGCGACCCCTGAGGCCTCGGCCCCCGAGGCGTCGGCGCCCGAGGCGCCCACCGCGCCTGCTGCTCCGGTGCTGGACGACGGCGCGACGCAGGCCATCTCGATGCCCGAGCAGCTGTCGGCGCCGTCCGAGAGCCCGGACGCCGCCGCCGAGCACGAGCGCTCCACCCTGCACGACCGCATCCCGCCGGCCGCCGTCGTGCCGCCGAACCCCACCGCGCCGCACCCCTCGTCGATCGTGCTGCCCACCGCGCAGACCCACCGCGACGAGCGCGCCGCGGCGTCGCAGGCCATCGAGGACGAACGTCGCCGCGTCGACCCGTTCGGCGAGGGCCGTGCCGACGTCGACTGGCTCGGCCGTGCGACCGGTTCCGGCGCACCCGTCCCGCCCACCGGACCCGTGGCGCACCAGCCGCTCGGCGTCGAGAACGTGCTGCCCCCGTCCGAGGAGCCGCCGAGCTTCACCGACCTGCTCCGGATCACCGGCGAGGGGCCCGTGCCCACGCAGGGCGCCGGACCGGACCGGCCGTTCGACTGGGCCATCCGCGACGACGAGACCGGCGAGGTCCCGACGACCCTGACCGGCGACTCCTTCGACACGACGGCGTTCGGTGGCGGCGGCTCGTGGTCGTTGGCGGACGAGACCGAGGACGATGACGAGGTCGTCTCCGGCGAGGTCGACACCCCGGTCGACGGGGTGCCGCAGGCGCTTCGGACGTTCCCGGTGCCCCCGGCGGTGCCGACTGCTGCTGCTGTGCCGCCTGCTGTTGTGCCGCCGGCGGCTGCTGTGCCGCCGGGGGCTGCCGTGCCGCCTGCTGCTGTGCCGACGGCGGTTCCCGGTGCCGGGCCGGTGGCTCCCGCGGAGCCGACCGAGGCCCCGGACGCGACCCGCTCCGCTGCCGAGGGTGACGGGGCGGACGCGGCCACGGGCCTCCCGGACGCCGCGACCACCGCGCTGCCGGTCGCCGGGACGCCCTGGTGGTCCGAACCCGACGCGACCGTGCCGCCGACCGCTGCGCCGCCCCTCGTCGAGCCCGCTGCGTCGCCCGCGTACCCGGCGCACCTGCCGCCCGCGGTGGGCCAGGACCTGGACGCCGTCCTCGGCCTGCGCCGGGACGACACGGGGGCGCAGCCCACGGCGTTGCCGGCCGCTGCGCCGGAGGAGCTGGACCAGTCCGAGTGGGACGGCCGCGAGACCAGCGACACGAGTGCGATCAAGGACCTGTTCGGCACCGAGGCCGTCGGGCAGCTCGGTGGCACGGGGTACGACCCGGAGGACACCGGGACGCGGATGATGCCGGCGGCCGCGATGCCGTCGGCTGCTGCCGGTGCCGGTGCCGGTGCCGGTGCCGGTGCTGCCGGTGCTGCAGGTGCGTCGTCGCCTGCTCCCGCTCCGTCGGGCCAGCCGGTCGAGCGCGACAACTTCATCAACCAGGGTGCGGCGCGCCTGCGGAGCGAGGGCAAGCGCGGCAAGCAGCTGCTCGTCTACGGCTCGATCGCCCTGATCGTCGTGCTCATCGTCCTGGTGTTCCTGCTGTCGAAGTGGATCCTCGGCAACAACATCTCCGACCAGGAGATCGCGCCGACGAAGTCCCCGGCGGCAGCGTCATCGGCTCCGGCGACTCCTTCGACTGCGGCGTCTGCCGCTCCCTCGGACGAGGCCGCTGCTCCGGCTGCGACGCTCCAGTTCGCCACCACGCCCGCGCTGCCGGGCGAGCACGCCTGGACCGACCTGGCCGGCGGGGAGTGCCTGTCGCCGTTCACCAACGCCTGGGCGCAGAGCTTCACGGTCGTCGACTGCGCGACGCCGCACATCGGGCAGCTCACCGCACGGATCGCCGTCGACGGGGATGCGTACCCGGGGGCCGAGGCCCTCGCGACGCAGGCGGCCGACCAGTGCCAGTCGGACGCGGCGCTGAACGCTTCGGCGGCTGCGGCCGTCGGGGACGTGCAGGTGCAGGGGTCGTACGCGCCGGACCAGGCGACGTGGGACCAGGGCGACCGGTTCATCTCGTGCTTCGTGACGCGGTCGTCGGGGCAGGAGCTCACGGCGTCGTTGGCGCCGGGGGCGTAGGGCGGCTGCTGCTGCTGCGGCGGCTGCTGCGGCGGTCGACGTGGAACGACACCGTCGACGTCGTACGACATCGATCTCGTCGTCCGTTGCGCGCCGGTGATGCCCGCGTGTGCAACGAACGACATCCCCGACGTCGTGCGACGTCGAGGATGTCGTTCGGGGTCGAGGCGGGCGCGTGTCAGGCGGCCGCGGGGACCTTCGCCGACACGTCGGACAGGGTCTGCAGCTCGTCGGCGCTGAGCTCGAGCTCCGCCGAGGCCAGCAGCGCCGGCAGCTGCTCGGTGTTGCGGGCGCTGGCGATCGGCGCGACGACGTCCGGCTGCGCCTGCAGCCACGCCAGGGCGACGGTCGCGAGCTCGGTGTCGCGGGCCTCGGCGATGGTGGACAGGGCGTCGACCACGGCGAGTCCCTCGTCGTTGAAGTAGCCCGAGACCTGGCCCTCGCGGTCCTTGCCGGCGAAGTCCTCCTTCGAGCGGTACTTGCCGGTCAGGAACCCGGCGGCGAGAGCGAAGTACGGCACGACGCCGAGGCCGTGCGCGTGGGCGAGCGGTGCGATGTCGGACTCGTACGGCTCGCGGGTGACGAGGTTGTAGTGCGGCTGGATCGCGACCGGCTGCGCGAGGCCGTTCTCGGTCGCGATGCGGATCCACTCCTCGGCGCGGTCCTTCGAGTAGTTCGAGATCGCGGTGTAGCGGACGATGCCGTCCGTGACGAGCTGGTCGAAGGCGCGGACGGTCTCCTCGAGCGGGGTCGACTGGTCGTCGAAGTGCGCGTAGTACAGGTCGATCCGGTCGGTGCCGAGGCGCTGCAGGCTGGCACGGGCCGCAGCGGCGACGGTGTCCGCGCCGAGGCCCTGGAACTGCGGGTGCTGCGAGCCCTTCGTGGCGATGACGACGTCATCACGCTTGCCCGAGGCCGCGAGCCACGAACCGATCACCCGCTCGGACTCGCCGCCCTCGTTGCCGGGGGCCCACGCCGAGTACACATCGGCGGTGTCGATGAAGTCGCCGCCCGCCGCGGTGTAGGCGTCGAGGACCTGGTGGGAGGTCGACTCGTCCGCCGTCCACCCGAAGACGTTGCCGCCGAGGGCGAGGGGGAACACGTGGAGGTCGCTGGTACCGATGCGGGGCATACGGGGGTCCTTTCGTGGTCGGGCGAGCGGTCCTCGATGCGAACCGCTCCTCGGCCGACGCTATGCCCCGAGGCTTGACACGGCCCCGGTGGCAGCGGGTTGCATGGACCCATGACCGCACTCACCGATGCCCTCGCCGACCCCCGTTCCTCGGTGCGGCTGCAGGCCGTGATGGCCGCCGGGACCACCCCGGATGCGGCTGACCTCGACGTGCTCGTCGAGCAGTGCGCCGTCGAGCCGGACTTCTTCGTCCGCGACATGCTCACCTGGGCGCTGGTCCGGCACCCGTCGGCCGACGTCGTCGCGCGGGTGGTCCCGTCGCTCACCCGTTCCGAGCCGCAGGCCCGTAGCCAGGCGTTGCACACCCTGTCGAAGGTCGGCGACCCGTCGGCTTGGCCGTCGGTGCGCCCGTTGCTCGCGGACCACGACGACGACGTGCTCCGCGCCGCCTGGCGGACCGCCGTCGCACTCGTGCCCGACGACGAGCGGGGCGAGCTGGCCCGGACGTTGGCGGTGCAGCTCGGGGTCGGTCCGCGCGAACGGCGACTCAGCCTGTCGCGGGCACTGGTCGGGTTGGGCGAGGATACGGTGGCGCCGGTGCTCGCAGCGGCTGCCGCCCGGGGCTCCGACGCCGTGCGGGACCACGTCGCCGACACGGACCGGCTGTTGCACGACCCGGACGCTGCGTCCGCGCTCGCCCTCGAGCGGGCTCGGCGCGAGGTGGCGCTCGGCCGCACCCGGTCCGTGAAGGGCTAGGGCCGGTGGGCGCGCCCGGCTGGGCGCGTCGAGTGGTCGAGAACCGTCGTCGTCGCGGTGGTGGGGCGGGCGCGTCGCGCGGTCACGAAACCCCGTGCCCTGGGCGCCGAGTGGTCGTGAACCGTCGGTCGCGGGGCTGTCGGACGGCGGTCCCTGACCGCTCGGCGGACGTGAGCGGGGTGTCGTGACCAGTGGGGGCGACGGACGGGAGGCGCGTGGCGGCCGCGCACCGGGCCTCCCGTCCGACACCACGCGCGTTCGCGGGCCGCGGTGCGGTCGCGACGCCCCGTGCCCTGGGTGCCGAGTGGTCGTGAACCGTCGGTTGCGGGGCTGCCGGGCGACAGATGGTGACCGCTCGGCGGACGTGAGCGGGGTGGCGCGGGCGGGCCCGCTCAGTCGGCGTCGGGAGCCAGCCAGATCGCGGTCGCGGCGGCGGCGGGCAGGTCGACGAGCGCCTCGGCGCCGTCGGCCCCACGTCGGGAGACCGCGATGACGCCGGCGTAGTCCCGCACCCGCTCGACCCGCAGGTGTGTGCCGAGGCCGACCCCGAGCTCGTCGAAGTACCGCAGCAGCGAGGGGTCGTCGTCGGACACCCGGTCGACGGTGCCGCACGCACCGGGCTCGATCGCACCGAGCAGCGTGCCGAGCGTGGCGGGCACGGTGCCGTCCGCGGCGGGGATCGGGTCGCCGTGCGGGTCGTGCGTCGGGTGCCCGAGATCGGCGTCGACCCGGTCGAGGAACCGCTCCGACACCGCGTGCTCGAGCGCCTCGGCCTCGGTGTGTACCTCGTCCCACGTGTAGCCGAGGCGGGACACCAGGAACGACTCGATCAGCCGGTGCCGCCGGACCATCGCGACCGCGACCTGCTGCCCGAGCGGCGTGAGCACGACGCCGTAGTACGGGGTGTGCTCGATGAGGCCGTCGCGGTCGAGCTTCTTGAGGTTGCCGGACACCGTCGAGGCCGACACCTTCAGCGTCGCCGCGATGTCCCGCGTGGCCAGTCCGGTGCCGCCGCGCTCCCCGGCCTTCCAGATGAGCTTGACGTAGTCCTCGGCCATGGTCGACAACGAGGGCAGGCGCATACCGCCAATCGTACGGCTGCACTGGTACAACCGGGACGTGCACCAACCCCGTCGTCGCCGCTGGCCGGTCCCGCCCTCGCTGCTCATCGGCCTCGCGCCCCTCGTGGTCTTCGCGGCGATCAGCGCGTGGCGGTCACGGCCGAGCGACGACTACCCGACACTCGGCCAGACCGTCGACAGTGTCGTCCGTGCCCTGGTGATCCCCGAGGGCATCGCCGCCGTCGCGCTCGCCGTGGTCGTCACCGGGCTCGGGTGGTGGCGGATCGCGACCGTCGACCGCACCCGGACGCCGCTGCGCTGGTCCGCGCTCGCACCGGGGCTGGCGCTCGTGGTGTGCCTGGTGCGGCTGCCCCTGATCGACTGGACGGCGCTGCCCGCGCACTACTTCCTGCTGCTCACCGTCGGGGTGCTGTTCGTCGGGGTGTTCGAGGAGCTGATGGCCCGGGGCATGCTCCTGGTCGGGTTGCGTCGCCGGGTGCCCGAGTTCGGCGTGTGGGCGCTGTCGTGCGTGCTGTTCGGGCTGCTGCACCTGCTCAACGCGCTCGCCGGTGCCGGGATCGGACCGACGGTGATCCAGGTCGTGTTCGCGGCGTCGTTCGGTTCCACGCTGTACGTCGCACGACGGGTGACTGGTTCGCTGCTCGTCCCGGTGCTGCTGCACGCGTTCTGGGACTTCGGGTCGATCGGGTACTCCGCGACCGCTGACCCGTCGGACACGGGTCGCGTCGTGGTGCTCGGCCTGATCGGGCTGTTCTCGTTCGCCGTCCTGGGCTTCGGGATCGTCGCGGGCGGTATGGTCGCGTGGCGCGACGACCGGCCGCGTCGCCTGGCGAAGCGGTGGCGTTCCGTGCCGCCGATGGCGGCCTTCGCCCTGGAGGCCCGTGGCGACCTGGCAGCGCCGGCCCCGGCCCGGTAGCGGCCCGGCTCCAGAGCCGGGCGCGCGGGCGCGCGGGCGCGCGCAGCAGCGCCCGGTGGCGCGGGCCGTCAGGGCTTGCGACCGACGGCGAAGACGCGGCGGAACGGGTACACGGTGCCGTGGGTGCTCGCCGGGTACGCCTCGCGCAGCGCCGCCCGGTACCGGTCGACGTACTCCGCCGTCAGCGCACCGGAGGGGTCGGCGGCGTCGAGTGCCGCCAGTGCCGGTCGCAGCCCGGTGCCGCGCACCCAGTTGAGCACCGGGTCCTCGCCCGGCAGCAGCTGCGCGTAGGTCGTCTCCCACGCGCGGGCCGCGAACCCGGCGTCGAGCATGATGCCGAGGTAGCCGGCGGGGTCGAGCACCGGGTCCTCGCGCAGGACACCGTCGAGCGCTGACGCCCAGGGACCGGAGGCCCCGATCGACCGCATCAAGGCATGCGACGGGGACTCGAAGTTGCCCGGCACCTGCATCGCGAACCACGATCCGGACGGCATCGCGTCGAGCCACCGCGGCAGCAGCTCCACGTGCGACGGCACCCACTGCAGCGCCGCGTTCGTCACGACGACGTCGTCGGTGGGCCCGGGCGTCCAGTCCTCGATCGCACCGAGCTCGAACGACAGGTTCGGCAGGCCCGCCAGAGCGGGGTCGGCCGCAGCCGACGCGAGCATCTCCGCCGAGCTGTCGATCCCGACCACCGGCGACGAAGGCCACCGCGCTGCCAGCGTGGCGGTGAGGGACCCGGGACCGCAGCCCAGGTCGACGACGCGACGCGGGGCCTCCCGTCCATCGTCCGCTGGCCACGCGACCTGCGCGACCAGGTCGTGGAACGGACGCCCGCGGTCGTCCGCGAACGCGGCGTACCGCGACGGGTCCCAGCGCATCGCTACAGCTCGACCTCGAAGGGGGCGGTGCGCACGAGTTCGTGCACGCCGGAGATGACCTCGCTCGGACGGAACGGGTAGCGGTCGATCTCGGCCTGGTCGCTGATGCCCGTCATCACGAGGACGGTGTGCAGCCCCGCCTCGATGCCGGCCTGCACGTCGGTGTCCATCCGGTCGCCGATCATGCCGGTGTTCTCGGAGTGCGCGCCGATGCGGTTCATCGCCGAGCGGAACATCATCGGGTTCGGCTTGCCGACCACGTACGGCTGCTTGCCGGTCGCCTTCTCGATCATCGCGGCGATCGCGCCCGTGGCTGGCAGGACGCCCTCGGCCGACGGGCCGGTGGCGTCGGGGTTGGTGACGATGAAGCGGGCGCCGTCGCGGATCAGGCGGACGGCCTTGGTGATCGCCTCGAACGAGTAGTTGCGGGTCTCGCCGACGACGACGTAGTCGGGGGCGGTCTCGGTCATGATGAACCCGGCTTCGTGCAGGGCGGTGGTCATGCCGGCCTCGCCGATGACGAACGCGGAGCCGCCGGGCATCTGCGACTTGCAGAAGTCGGCGGTGGCGAGGGCGCTCGTCCAGATGCGCTCCTCGGGGACGTGCAGGCCCGAGCTCCGGAGCCGGGCGCTGAGGTCACGCGGCGTGAAGATCGAGTTGTTCGTCAGGACGAGGAACTCGGTGCCCTCGTCGAGCCACTGCTGGATGAGCTCGGGGGCACCGGGGAGGGCCTGGTTCTCGTGGACGAGCACGCCGTCCATGTCGGTCAGCCAGCACTCGACGTCGTCGCGGGTCGCCATGGCCTCACCCTACTGCGCACGGCCGACGGGCCGGCCCGTCGGACGGGTTCCTTCGAAGGGGCCGGGAGGCGCGGATCGGCTCTTGCGCGTCGGCTCCGGACCCGAGATGGTCGAGTCACCGAACGCCACTCGGCTTTGCCCTAGGCTTTTCGGGACACGTACCGAATCAAGGAGAACCCGCCGTGCTCGTCGAACCCGGATCCCCGACCGCCACGCCCCGCCCCGCTGCGGTGCCGGACCTGGAAGCGGCTCCCGATCTGGTCGAGGCGACACCGCGACGACGTCGGGGCCGGCCCAACGTGCTGAGCCGCGAGCAGGTGATCGACGCCGCGACGGCGATCGCGAACGAGGACGGCCTCGACCGCCTGTCGTTCCGTGCGCTCGGGGTGCGGCTCGGCGTCGCGCCGATGACCGTGCACCGGACCATCGGCGGCCTCGACGACCTGCACGGTGAACTCGTCCGTCGCACCGTCGACGAGTTCACCGCCACCTTCGTCTGGCCGGACGAGTGGCACGCCGTGGTGCGCACCTTCGCCACGACGTTCCGCGACCTGATGCGCACCCACCCCCTGGTGCTCGAGTCGCACAGCCGGCGCGGGGCCCTGGTGTCCACCGAGTCCGACGCCGTCGTGGCGAAGGTCGTCGGGGCGCTCCGCTCCGCCGGGCTGGCCGATGCCGAGGCGATGTACGCGTTCTTCGTCGTGTACGACTTCGTGGTGGGGCACACCTCGGTGGAGATCGGGCGTGGAGATGCCGAGGCCGGGCGTCCCGAGCGGCACGCGCTCGTCGGAGAGCTCCTGGGGGAGCACTCGTACGACGCACGCTTCACGCTTGGGCTCGACGTCCTCGTCGCCGGGATCGAATCGCGCGTCCGCTGAATTTCGGTACGCTTCCCAACAAAAAAAGATGTGAGATACCGTCTTTCACGATGTCCACTCAGTACCAATCCCCACAGTCTTCCGTTCCGCAGTCCTACGGTTCCGTCCCGCACCGCACGAACACCCTCGCGATCATCTCGCTCGTCGCGGCGTTCGTCGCACCGCTGATCGGGTTCATCCTCGGTCTCGTCGCGATGTCGCAGGCGCGCAGACGATCCGAGGGGGGCCGCGGCCTCGCGCTCGCCGCGGTCATCGTCGGTGGGGTGGTCACGCTGCTGTACATCGGGCTGTTCGTGACGATCGCGGTCCTCGCGGCGAACACCCCCGATCCGACGTACTCGTACTGACCGACCACGCACGTCGATCATGAGCACCACCGATCCGGCCGCCGCCCTCCGTGCGAAGGCCGCCGCGCAGCAGGGCAGCGCCCGTGCACTCGTCCTGACGATCGTGTGGGCGGCGCTCCTGCTCGCCGTCGGCGTCGTCGCCGGGTACGCGCTCGGGTCCGTCCTCGGCACCATCCGGGACATGACCGTCAACAGCGTGTTCTCGGACACGCCGGACCCGGAGTACCCGTGGTGGGCGATGCCCGTCGCGGTCACGGGGTCGGTCGTCACGCTGGGCATGTACTCGAAGTGGAACCACCGCTTCGCAGGCCGGGCGTCGGAGTTCGTCGGGGTGGGACCGGTGAGCATCTGGCTCGTCGGCGCCGCAGCCGGGCTCTGGTGGACGACCGCGACGCAGTGGGCGCCCGTCGACCGCGTCGGGACCACCGTCGACCCGGCGTTCGGCCGCGACGAAGTCTGGGGCATCGGCGGCTGGATCTGGTACGCCGCTGCGTGGTGGATCCCCGCACTGGTCACCGCGCTGGCGCTGGTCGCCCTGATCGGCGGGACGGTTGCACGCCGCGGGCAGGGCGGCCGACGCGGTCGGCTCGAACAGCTGCTGCGTGCGGGGCGCCGGGTCGACGGGATCGTCACCGCGGTCAGCGGCTCGACCGCCCACGACGCCTCCTTCACGCTGCTGCGCTGGACCTTCACGTTCACGGACCTCCAGGGACAACAGCGCTGGGTCGACCGGACCGAAGGGTTCCGCGACGGAACCGGCCCGGTGCTCGGAGCGACCGTCGTCGTCGTGTTCGACCCGACCCGTCCGAGTGATCGGAAGCGCATCTTCGCGGCGACCAACGCCGGTGCCGTTCCGGAGGACTTCCTCCGCCCGGGTACGCAGTGACACCGTGACGCGGCGGGCGTTCGGCTGGAACACGGTCGTGGGACTCGCGCCGACCGGCCCGGTTCGCCGCGGCTCTACCCTGGAGGCGTGACCGACGAGCCCGCCCCGACGCACGAACTGACGACGAACGGCGTCGGCCCGCACCCGGAGCCCTGGCCGGACGACCCGCGGCTCGACCCGGAGCTGCTGGCGGCGGGGGACTCGCGGAACGTGCTCGACCACTTCCGGTACTGGTCGATGGACGCCATCGTCGCCGAGCTCGACACCCGCCGGCACGCGTTCGACGTGGCGATCGAGAACTGGCAGCACGACCTGAACATCGGGTCGATCGTGCGGAGCGCCAACGCGTTCCTGGCCGGCACGGTGCACATCATCGGGCGGCGGCGCTGGAACAAGCGCGGCGCGATGGTGACCGACCGGTACCAGCACGTCCGGTACCACCCCGACGTGCAGGCGTTCCTGGCCGCGATGGCCGAGGAGCAGCGCCCGGTGATCGCGATCGACAACACCCCTGGCGCCGATCGCATCGAGACCGCGGCGATCCCGGAGCGGTGCGTGTTCCTGTTCGGCCAGGAGGGCCCCGGGCTCACCGACGAAGCGGTGGCCGGTGCGTCCGGGCACCTGGAGATCACGCAGTTCGGGTCGACGCGGAGCATCAATGCCTCGGCGGCGGCTGCGATCGTCATGCACAGCTGGATCGTGCAGCACGCGGCGCCTGCCGACGCGACTTCGTGAGCAGAAATGGTCGGGTACGGGCCCTGGACCCGACCATTTCTGCTCACGAAGCGGGCGGGGCGGACGCGGGACGGGCCTCCCGTCAGCCGCGTCAGCGCGGGGCGGTCGTGCGGCGAGCAACCAGGCGGGGCTCGACCAGGGACTCGGTGGCGGCCAGCCCCGGGTCGGCGATGCGGGCGAGCAGGCGCTCGCCGGCGCCGCGGCCGATCTCGACGCTGCGATCGTCGATGCTCGTCAGGCCGACGTAGCGCGTGGCGGCGACGGGGGTGTCGTCGTAACCGATGACGGAGACGTCCTCGGGGACCCGGAGTCCGCGTTCGGCGAGTTCGGACAGTGCGCCGAGGGCCATCACGTCGTTGGCGGCGAACACCGCGGTGACGTCGGGGTGCTCGTCGAGCAGGGCGCCGAGGGCGCGGGATCCGGCCTCTTCGGTGGGTTCGCCGGGCAGGACCACGACGGCGACGCTTGCACCCGCACTGGCCGCGACGGTTGCCTCGAACCCTGCGCGGCGTTCCTTCGACGCCGCCGAGCTCGCACCCACGAAGCCGAGCCGCGTGTGGCCCAGCGCGAGCAGGTGCTCCGCCGCCATCCCGCCGCCAGCGCGGTCGTCGTTCGCCACGGTGTCCGCGCGGGGGATCGACACGCGCCCGCCGGCGATGACGACCGGCATCGACGCCGGGATCGCCAGGTCGGTGTCGGGCTCGCCGGCGATGACGATGCCCTCGACGCGCATGGACAGGAAGCCCTCGACCGGCGAGGCGTCGAGCCCCGTGTTCAGGAACCGGTCCGCGACGACGAGCCGGTAGCCCTGGTCCTGCAGGGCCTCGCGCAGCCCGGTGAGCAGGTCGACGAACCACTGGTTCCGGAAGTCGTCGAGGACCACGCCGACGGTGCGGCTGCGGGTGCCGGCGAGGGACACCGCGGCAGTGGAGGGCCGGTAGTCGAGCTCCTGGATCGCCGTGAGCACGGCGGCCCGGCGCTGGGCACTGACCCGGGGGGAGCGCTGCAACACCAGGGAGACGAGGGACTTCGAGACCCCGGCGCGCGCGGCGACGTCGTAGATGGTCGCGGGTTTGCCGTCTCCCATGATGCGCTTCGACCTCCGTTGGTTCGTCCGTCGATCGTAGCGGGCGGCGGGGTTCCGTTCGGTGCGTCGAGTGAGCAGAAGACGACGGGTGCTGGATGCTCACCCGTCTTCTTCTGCTCACTCGGTGCGCGGTGCGCGGTGCGAGTCCTCCACACGGGAGGCGCGGTGTGCGTTGTGCACAGAACAAACGTTCGGCCTGCGGAGGCGGGGCGCGGGGCGCGAGCGTGGTGCGCATGCAACCACGCGCACTTCCGCCATCGCTCCGCGGGCGAGCGTTCGACGTCGGAGCCGCTGACCGTGCGGGTGTTCCGCGTGAACGGCTCCAGCGCCGAGACCTCGTCTGCCCGACGCGGTCCATCCGCTGGGCGCGTGACCGTCAGCCGGACCAAGTCCAGCGAATCCAGGCACTGCGACCGGTCCTGTTGCCTGGCCAGTTCATCAGCCACCTGTCGGCCGCAGTCCTGTGGGGGCTCCCGATCATGTGCTCTGACGACGATCCGGTCCACATCACGAGCGTGCTGCCGCAGACCCAAGCCCGTCGGAGCGGGGTGGTCGGGCACCGCATCGCGGCAGAGCGCGCGTCGGTCCGACTTCGTCGCGGCATGCCGGCGAGCGCGCCTGACGCGGTCTGGGTCGAGTGCGGCGCGATGCTCGACGCCGACGAGCTGGTCGTGCTCGGCGACGCGATCGTCACCGAGGGCCGCTGTGCGACGACTCCGGGCGACCTCGCCGTCGCGCTCGCCGCAGCCGGCACCCGCCGTGGCGTCCGCAAGCTGCGGACGGCACTCGAACTCGTGCGGGTCGGTGCTGGCTCACCGCAGGAGACCCGGGCGCGACTGACGATCGTGCGCGCCGGATTGCCCGAGCCGGAGCTGCAGGTCGACGTGCTCGACGAGGCAGGGCGGTTCGTGGGGCGCGTCGACATGGCGTACCCGGAGCAGCGCATCGTCATCGAGTACGAGGGGGACCAGCACCGGACCGACGCCGAGCAGTGGGGTCGTGATCTGCGGCGCTACCGCGAGATGGAGCGGCTCGGCTGGGCGGTCGTGCGGTGGACGAAGTCGGACCTGGGCGTGCACGTGTCCGGCGCCGTCGACCACCTGAGGGAGCTGCTTGCGCATCGGACTCGTCTCGCTCCTCGCTCCGGTCGCACCGAGTGAGCAGAAGACGACGGGTCGCCTCGGGCCACTCGTCGTCTTCTGCTCACTCGGCGAACGCGGGGCGCGCGACGCTGCCCGCCCCGCGCCGCCGCCCCGCTACCCGATCAGGCTCGGGCGCAGGTCGCGCAGCGTGCGGGAGCGGGTCTGCCGCGCCGTGACCACGAAGGACACGAGCAGCGCCCCGAGCAGCCAGCAGAGCAGCACGCCCGCGTCGGACCACGCGGCGCCGAGGTTCCCGCCGTACATCGTCTGCCGGATCGCGTCGACCGAGTACGTCATCGGCAGCGCGAAGTGCAGCGCCGCCAACTGCCCCGGCAGCGTCTGCCACGGGAACGTGCCGCCGGCGGTGACGAGCTGCACGAGCATGAGCACCAGGCCGAGGAACTGTCCCACCGACCCGAGCAGCACGTTGAGCGCCATGATGACCGCCGCGAACGTCGCCGAGGCCAGCACCATGATCCCGATCGTGCCGCCGACGTGCACCACGTTGAGGTCGAGGGCGAAGCGCACGATGAAGAACAGCGCGACCATCTGCACCAGGCCGAGCAGCGCCGGGGTCAGCCATCCGCCGAACACCACCGCGAGGGGCTTCCGCACCGCGGTGATCGCCCGCTTCGAGATCGGCTTGAGGATGAGGAACAGCGCGTACATGCCGATCCAGGCCGCGAGCGAGATGAAGAACGGCGCGAGGCCGGCGCCGTAGTTCGACGCCGCGGCGACGTTGTCGTCCCCGACCTTCACCGGGTCGGAGATGACCGAGGCCTGCGACTCGCGCTCCGAGGCGTTCGACGCGGGGATCTTCGTGCGGCCCTCGTCGAGCGACGCGGCGAGCTTCGACGACCCGGTCTTGAGCTTGTCCAAGCCGGAGACGAGCGACGAAGCACCCTTGTCGGCGGACGCTGCGCCAGTCGCGAGCGACGAAGCACCTGACGACAGCGTGGGTGCGGCGGACGCGAGCGCAGACGTACCGTCTGCGACCTTCGCGGCACCCGTCGAGAGCGTCGACGCCCCGTCCGCCGCCGACGAGATGCCCGAGGTCAACGTCGGCGCCGCTGCAGCCAGCTTCGACGTCCCGGCGGCGAGCGTGTCCGAGCCGTCGGAGAGCTGCTGGATGCCACTCGTCAGCGACGGAGCCTTCTCGGCGAGCTGCGATGCTCCGGCGGACACCTGCGCGCTGCCGGTCTTGAGCTTCTGCAGGTTGCCGGACAGCGCTCCGGCACCGGTGCCGAGATTGGCACTGCCGGTCTGCAGGTTGTCGAGCCCGGCGAGCAGCTCGGTCTTCTGGTCAGCGTTGAGCACCGTGGACGCCTGTACAACGGGCTTCAGCGACGCGACGAGTTCCGGCGACTGCGCAGAGAGCTGCTGGACACCCGCGATGAACGGCGCGGCCTTGTCGGCGAGCTCGGCGTTGCCGCTGGCGACCTTCGATGCACCGGACGCGAGCGTCGCCGAGTCCGCAGGCAGGGTCGACGTCTGGTCGCGGAGCTGGTGCAGCCCGGTCTGCAGTTGCTGCGCCCCACTGTTCAACTGCTGCGTCTGCGACGGCAGCGCCGCCGTCTGCTGCTGCGCACTCGCCAGCCCTGAGGCGAGCGTGGAAGCACCCGACGCCACCTGCTGCGCCCCGCTGTCCAGCTGCTGGGTCTGGGACGGCAACGACGCCATGCCGGACGCGAGCTCCGCCGCACCGGACGACAGCTTGCCGGTGCCGTCCGCCAGCTTGCGAGCCCCCGAGTCCGCCTTCGCGGTGCCGGAGGCGAGCTGGTCGGCCCCGTCGACGGCGTCGCCGAGGCTGTCGCGGACGTCGGCGAGCCCGACGAGCAGGGTCTTCGCCGCCTGCTTGCCGACGCGCTCGGCGACGGCCGTGCGCATGGTCTTGCCGGCCTGCTCCGCGATGGTCGAGGCCAGGTACGAGTTCGTGTCGGCCGTCGTCATGACGAGCTTCGCCTGCGTCGGGTCGTCGGACTGCGCGGACACCAGGTGCTCGGAGAAGTCGTGCGGGATCGTGACGACGAAGTCGTAGGTGCCGTTCCGCACGCCGGAGCGCGCGTCGGCGGCGCTGGTCTTCGTCCACTTGAAGTCGGCGCCGTCGATCGCCTCCTTCGTGACGTCGGTGCCGTAGTCGACCTGGTCGCCGTCGAGGGTGGCGCCGGCGTCGAGGTTCACGATCGCCGCCGGGATCTGGTCGAGCTTGGCGTACGGGTCGCGGTTCGCCCACAGGTACGCGCCGCCGTACAGCAGCGGCACGATCATCAGGGCGATGAACGCCAGCCGTGCGAGCGGGGTCGCGGTGAGTCGCGCCAGTTCGGCGCGGACGAGCGAGGTGGTGGTCACGGGGTTGCCTCCGTCGGGACGGTTGCGGATTCTGCGGTGACGGAAGGGCCGGACGGGAGGCCCGGCTCGGTTCCGCCGGACAGGGCCGCGTCGTCGGGACCCTCGGTCTGGAGCGCGACGTGCGTCGCGGCGTCGTCGTGCGTCTGGACGGTTTCGGTCGTGTCGAGCAGCGTCTCGACGGTCGCGGCTGCGGCCTTCGAGGTGACGAGCACGACGGTCACGCCGCGTCGTGCGACGTCGCGGAGGACCGCGAACCACTCCTCGACGGCGCCGCCGTGCCGCTCGGGCGCGGTGACGACGAGCCCGGTGACGCCGTCGCGGAGCAGGGCGAGCTCGACGAGCAGTCGCACGCGCACGGCGGTCGGCACCCGCTGGACCGGGGTGTCCGCGTAGTGCCGCAGGCCGAGCTCCTCGAGCACGGTGTCGACGTGGTCGCGCGAGGGGCGCTGGGCGGCGAACGCGAGCTCCTCGCGCACGATCTGCTTGACGGCCATCACGGGGAAGGGCTCGGCGACGCCCGGGGTGTCGACGAGGGCGAAGGCGCGGCGCACGGCGGCGGCGTCCTCGTGCCCGTCGAGCAGCAGCCGCCCGGTGTCGGGCTGCATCCGGCCGCCGGCGACGAGCGAGGCGAGCACGGGGGCCTGCTCGGTCTCGACGGCGACGACCCCGGGGTGTCCGGGCGCGGCGACGGCGGAGACGACGGGCAGTGCCGCGCCGGGCTCCTCGCCGATGCCGACGTGGTCGAGTTCGAGCGTCATGCGGGGTCCTTCACGGGGGAGACAGCGGAGCCGGTGGCCGGGGCCGCGGGTTCGGACAGCAGTGCGGTGCGCCAGTCGATGCCGGCCATGCCGAGCGCCGACAGCACCACCATGCGCCGTCCGGCCTCGTCCGGGGTGCCCGACCGGGTCGCCTCGTCGAGGACGGCGATGCACGCGCCCTCGACCAGACGCCCGAGGGTGGCGGGGTCGACGTCGTCGCGCATGGCGCCCTCGGCGATCCCGAGCGTGCACGCCTGGCGGACCTGGGCGCGCAGGGGTGCGAACACCTCGGCGACGGGCTCGGCGAACGGGCTGCGCACCGCGACCCGGGCCATGGACCGGACGTGCGAGACCTCGGTCCAGAGCGTCACCGCGATCGCGGCGAGCCGGGCGGCCGGCGGCAGCTCCTGCAGGTCCGAGGTGGTCGGCATGGCCGCGGCGATGCGAGCGGCACCGGACGTCACGACCTCGCGAACGAGGTCGTCACGTGACGGGAAATGTCCGTACACCGCGCGGCGCGAGAGTCCCGCGGCCGCGGCGATCGTCTCGATGGAGGCGTCCGGATCGCGCTGCAGGCAGGTCCGTGCTGCGTCGAGGAGGGCTGCCCGGTTCTCGGTCGCGTCGCGGCGGGGTGCGCGTGCGGGGTGGGGAGCAGTGGTCACGAACCCCATCGTAATAACGTGCACACGTGTGTGCAACTTAACAGGAAGACCGGCCCTCGAACGGGGGTGTCCCCCAAAGTGCGGACTGCCCTTTCTGAATGTAAGCGCATAACTTCACAGCAATCTCATGCGAACCACGGACTGAGCCTGGAGTGCCCTCTTTGAACCGTGCAACACCGAACCACGACCCGAACCCGACCCCGAACTCCCATCGCATCGCACGCGTCCTGACCGCCGGCATCGCCGCCGTGGCCCTGACGTGCGGCGGCCTCGCAGTCGGGGGCGCGGCCTCCGCAGCTCCGGCCGGGGTGTCGGTGGCCGACCTGAAGCTCTCCGCACCACTGCGCGACGCCAAGCCCACCAAGACCGTCGCCGCCTTCGTGCGCACGACCGGCCAGGGTGCCCTCGAGGTGGACGCGAACGCGAAGGGCGGTGACCTGACCAAGTCCAAGACGCAGTCCTCGGCAGCGAAGAGCCGCGTCAAGGCGATCGAGTCGACGACCGCGGCCGTCCGCGCCGCCGTGAAGCGCGCCGACGCCGACTCCACCGAGCTCTACTCGACCGAGTACACCGTCCCCGGTGTCGCGGTCGTCGCCGACGTCTCCGCGCTGCAGGACATCGCGAAGCGTTCCGACGTCGAGAGCATCATCCCGCTCACGCCGAAGAAGATCGTCGAGCCGACGGTCAACGCCGACGCGAGCGCCGCTCCGTCCGGTGTGGACCCGAGCCTCGTGAAGCCGGGCGCCGACGGCGTCTCGCCGAATAACGCCGCGAGCGACGTCTACACGCGCTCGCTCAACGCCTGGCAGCAGACCGGCCACACCGGCAAGGACGTCAACGTCGCCGTCCTCGACACCGGCCTCGACTACACGCAGGCCGACTTCGGCGGCCCCGGCACCACCGCGGCCTACCAGCAGGCCCTGGCGAACGCGAGCTCCGGCGCCCCGGACCCCAGCCTGTACGACGCGTCGAAGTTCCTCGGCGGGTACGACTTCGCCGGCGCGACCTACAACGCCGACCCGACCGACCCGGCCTACGACCCGGTGCCGGCTCCGGACGGCAACCCCATCGACGGCAAGGGCGGCGACCACGGCACGCACGTGTCCGGCTCGATCGCGGGCTACGGCCTGACCGCCGACAAGCAGCAGTTCGACGGCGACTACACCAAGCTCACCACGCAGCAGGTGCAGGACATGTGGATCGGTCCGGGCACCGCGCCCGAGGCCGGCCTCTACGCCCTCAAGGTGTTCGGTGACGGCGGCGGTTCGACCGACGTCACGGGCGCCGCGCTCGACTGGGTGGGCCAGGCGCTCACCGAGGGCAAGGACATCAACGTCCTGAACCTGTCGCTCGGCTCCGACTACGGCGCACCGGACGACCCCGACAACGCCAAGATCGACGCGCTGACCGCACGCGGGGTCCTGCCCGTGATCGCCTCGGGCAACGCTGACGACTTCACCGACATCGGTGGCTCGCCGGGCAACGCCGAGGGCGCGCTCACCGTCGCCGCGAGCGCCACCGGCCAGTCGCTGTACGACGGCGTGCAGGCCACGGCCCCCGCGAACGTCGCGAAGACCTACCGGTCGCAGTACTCGCAGAACTTCACGGGAACCCTGCCGGTCGAGGGTGACGTCGTCGTCCCGACCAGCAACATCGACGGCTGCGCCGCGTTCAGCGCCGCCGACGCCGCGAAGATCGCGGGCAAGGTCGTCTGGCTGAAGTGGACGGACGGCGCGCTCGAGTGCGGCTCCGGCGTGCGCTTCAACAACGTCCAGGCCGCCGGCGGCATCGGCGTCCTGCTCGCGGGCACGATCAACACCTTCGACTCGGGCATCGCCGGAAACGCGACCATCCCCGGAGCCGAGCTGACGCTGGACGCCGCCACGAGCCTCCAGGCAGCTGCCAAGGCGGGGACCCTGCACGTGCGCTTCGCGGACGAGCTCAAGGGCTTCGAACTCGCCACCGACCCGGAGGCCGTGAACACGCTCGCCGGGTTCACCAGCCGGGGCGTCCACGGGTCGTTCAACGACATCGTCAAGCCGGACATCGCCGGCCCCGGGGTCAACGTGATCTCGGCGGCCAACGGCACCGGTGACGGCCGCATGTCGATGAGCGGCACCTCGATGGCCACGCCGGACGTCGCGGGCATCGCGGCGCTGACCTTCCAGGCGCACCCGGAGTGGAGCGCACCGCAGGTCAAGGCGGCGCTCATGAACACGGCGACGCACGACGTCAAGGACGGCTCGCGATCGGCGACCCTGCTCCGGCAGGGCACCGGCCGCGTCGACGCCCTGCAGGCCGTGACCGCCGGCACCACCGTGCGGAGCGTCGAGAACGACCTGCTCGTCACCGCCTCGTTCGGTGTCGTCGAGGTCTCGAGCGCGACGACCGAGAGCCGCACCCTCCAGATCGCGAACACCGACGGCGTCGCGCACACCTACGACGTGGCCTACCAGCCGCAGGTGTCGCAGCCCGGCGTGACGTTCGCGCTCAACACGAAGCGTGTCACCGTTCCGGCGAACCGCACCGCGACGGTGAAGCTCACCTTCACGATCGCCGACCCGACGAAGCTCCGCCGCGTCATCGACCCCACCCAGGAGTCGGTGCAGCAGGGCTACCAGCGCGAGTTCGTCACCGCCGCCTCGGGCATCGTGGCGTTCACGCCGACCGACACGACCGCGGTGCCGCTGCGCGTCGGTGCGTACCTCGCACCGAAGCCCGTCAGCTCCGTGCAGGGTCGCTCCACCGTCGCCTTCACCGGCCCGGGCAAGTCGGCCGACCTGACGCTCAAGGGGCGCACGGTCGACCAGGGCGGCCTGACGACCGGCTACCACGCCGCCGTCGCACCGTTCGTACTCGGCGGGACCGACCCGGTCGAGTCGTTCCCGGCGGGCTCGGCGAAGCGCTCGCTGCAGGCAGCGGACATCCGCTCCTACGGCGCGAGCTACGACAAGGCCTCGGACACGATCGCGTTCGGCATCCAGACGGCCGGTCCCGACGCCAACCCCGGCGCCGTGACCAACGTCGAGGTGCTCATCGACACGAACCGTGACGGCGAGCCCGACTACCTGGTCTACAACGCCAAGTCCGCCGCGGTGGACGCGACGTTCGCGACGACGATCGACCTGGCCAAGGCCGCGTCGGACGACCCGGACGTCGACCCGGTCGTCGACGTCCAGCCGCTGAACGGCGGGGCACCCGGCCAGGACGTCAACACCTTCGACAGCTCGGTGAAGGTGCTCACGACCACGGGTGCGCTGATCGGCGCGAAGGGCAAGTTCACCTACTCGGTCCTGACCGAGTCGGCGTACGCCCCGGGTGCCGCGACCACGGGTTCCTCCGTGGTGGACGAGACGAAGAGCGCCTCGTTCGACCCGTCGAAGCCGGCACTGTCCTTCGCGCAGGGCCGCAGCACCGGCGTCCTGTTCGCCGACTCCGGCGCCCTCCGGGTCACCCGCGCCTCGGGTGTCACGAAGGCCACCGTGCTGCTCCTGCACCTCGGCAACGCGTCGGGCAAGCAGGCCGGCACGTCGACCATCTCGGTGACCCCGCCCACGCTCGCGCTCGCCGCGGGCAGCAAGGTGACGGTCAGCGGGACGGCGAAGGTCGGCTCGAAGCTGTCGGCCGGCCACGGCAAGTGGAGCACGACGAAGGCGACGTACAAGTACCAGTGGCTCCGCGACGGCAAGGTCGTCGGGAAGGCCACCGCTGCGACGTACAAGCTCGGCACGTCCGACGCGGGACACAAGTTCTCCGTCAAGGTGACCGCGCACGCCTCGGGCTACAAGGACGGAACCGCAACGTCCAAGTCGACCGCGAAGGTGTCGCGCAAGTAGTCGCCGCGAGCGCGTCCGCGCGCCGCACATGGTGAGCAGAAGATGTCGGGTCCCGCGTTCGGACCCGACATCTTCTGTTCACGGAACGGGATCCGGCGGACCGCAGACGCGGAATCGGGACAGGTAGTTAGACAAACTAGTTATCGGGTGCCAGGGTTGCAGCATGCAGAACACGCTGAGCCAGCTCCGGGCCAACCCGACCGAGTGGCGCCGCCGGGGGCTCACCCCGCCCGACGTCGTCCAGGCGATGATCGAGCAGCGTCTCGCCGAGCCCGGCTACTCGCAGCCCGTCGGCGACCCGTCGTACCAGGACTTCTTCCGCGCCTGATCACGCGGCGTGCGAAACGGACGGACGGGAGGCTCGGTGCCAGCTGGCACCGGGCCTTCCGTCCGTCACCTGGGTGCGTACCGGGCGTTACTCGCCGACCTTGTCGTCAGCCGCCTGCTGGGCCTTGTCGATCTGGTCGCCGTGGCCGCCGCCGGTCGCCTTGTCGGCCGCGTCGCCTGCCTTGTCGAGGCCGGCGTCGGACGCCTGCTCGCCCTTGTCGCTGTTCGCGAAGTCCTTGGCCTTGTCACCGAGGTCACTCATGTCGTGCTCCTTCCGATGGTGGATCTGACCGGTACGACGGTGCTCCGGAGCCACCGAGCGTCCACACAGCCTGTGTGGTCCGGACGAGAGGTCGCGGTACCGGTGACTACGCGACCATCTGCACGACGGTGCCGAGCGGGAGTGCGTTGATCGCATCGACGGCATCACCGTCGAGGCGGACGCACCCGTGGGACACCGCTCCGCGGGCGACGGATTCGTAGTGCACGCCGATGAGCCCGCCGTCGTCACCGCCGAACGGCTCGTCCGCCGCTGCGGAGTGCAGCGTCGTCAGGTTGATCTGGTGCACCGTCTGGTCCTGGGCGGGATCCAGGTACCTCGCCTGGATGTAGCCGACGACACCGGTCGGGGTCGGAGTGTCCCCGGCACCGACGCCGGCCGGGAACTCGTGCACGACCTTGCCGCTCGCAGCGACGATCAACACGGTCTGGTCACCGACGGAGATGACGACGTGGTCGTCGAGCGCGTCGCCCTGGTGCAGCAGGTCGCGGCGCATCCAGCCGGCGGTCTGCGCTGGAGCGCCGCCCGGTGCAGTTGACGGCAGTGCCTGTCGGCTCGGGGTCATGACGAGGGCCCAGTCGCCCTGGAACCGCAGCGGGACGACGACGGTGGGGTCACCGAGGAAGTTCTCGGCTGCGAGTCTCGCGACCGGCTCGGTGCGGTCGTCGCCGTAGAGCGGCGCGTCGCGCTGGATCGTGTACGCGTGTCCTGCGGCCTTCGGGACGTCAGGGTCGTACGAGGGCAGGAGCCCGCCGATGACCGCGTCGTACCGGGCCTCGGGGAGTGCTGCAACCGTCTTCGTCGACGGTGCGCGGTAGGGCTCGGCGGACGCCGTCGGGGTCGCCGTGGCAGTACCCGTGCTGCTCGCAGCGGTCGGGGCGGGATCAGCGTGGCAGGACGCCAGGCCGAGCGAGAGCAGCACTCCGGCGGCGACGGCGAGGACGAGGCGAGCTGAGCGGGTTGCGTGCATGTGCGGATTCCGGGTCGGGACGGCGAACGGGGACGCGACGATCCGTCGCGCCCCCGCTCGGTGGATGGTTCCGGTGTCAGCCGCTGACGACCGGGAGTGCACCCACGGCCGGGGTGCGGCCGACGGCCGGAGCGGCGCCAGCGCCGGTCTCGGTGCCGGTGCCGGTGCCGGTGCCGGTGCCGGTGCCGGGGGTCGCGCCCTGGTCGCCGCCGTCGACGGGGGTGGTGCCCTCGTCGCCGCCGTCACCCGGGGTCGTGCCCTCGTCGCCACCGTCACCGGGGGCCGCTGCCACGGCGGGCAGCGTGATCGAGAACTCGATGTTGCCCTGGCCCTGGCCGCCACCGACCTGGTTGACACTCAGGTCCTGCTCGACAGCAGCCGAGTCCGAGAAGGTGCCCGTGGTGGACCAGTTGCCGTCGGCGTCCACGATCGTCTGCGGAGCAGCGCGGTTGCCATCGGTGTCCAGCACGTTCACGGTGTCGCCCACGGCGCCGGTCCCGGTGAAAGTCACGGTGCGCGAGTCGACGGTGTCGCCGTCGGTCGGGCTGGTCAGCGAGAAGTTGAAGTCCGCAACCGCGGCTTCGGCGCGAGCCGTGACGGTGACGGAGTCGACCGTCGACAGGTTCGCGCGCTGCTCGTTGATCGTGTAGGTGTGCTCGTCGGTGTCGGTGCCCGGGATCTCGTACGAGATCGTCCAGGTGCCGTCGTCGGAGATCGGGGTGCGGCGGACGGGGTAGCCCACGTCGAAGTTCACCGTGTTGCCGACGGCGCCGGTACCGGAGACCGTCAGCGTGCGGCCGGAGACCGACTGCGACGTGACGGCGAAGGGCAGGACGGCAGCTTCCGCACGAGCGGTCACGGTCAGCGACTCGACCGTCGACAGGTTCGCGCGCTGCTCGTTGATCGTGTAGGTGTGCTCGTCGGTGTCGGTGCCCGGGATCTCGTACGAGATGGTCCAGGTGCCGTCGTCCTTGATGGCGGTGCGCTGCACCGGGAACCCCGCGTCGAAGTTGACGGTGTTGCCGACTGCGCCGGTGCCGGAGACCGTCAGCGTGCGGCCGGAGACCGACTGCGACGTGACGGCGAAGGGCTTGTCCGTGGCCTCGGGGGCGGCGGTGACCGTCACCGAGCCGTCCTGGTTCAGGCCCTTGAGCTGCTCGAACGTGTACGTCTGCGCAGTCGTGTCCGTACCGGGGATCGTGTACGAGATCGTCCAGGTGCCGCTCGCCGGGATCTCCTGGCGGGTGTTGCGGAAGTCCTCGTCGAGCTGGATGTTCTCACCGGGGGTGCCGGTGCCGCTCACGGTCAGCACGCGGCCGGAGACCGACTGGCTGGTGATGGACAGGTCGGCCGGGTCGGCCATCGCGGGGGCGGCGGCGAAGGTGACGCCACCGATCACGATCGCGGCGCACGCGGGGAGCGCGAGCGCCTTCTTGCTCCAGAGAGCCTTGTTCATCGTCGAACTCTTCTTTCCGTGCTGCATGAGGGCACGACTGTTCTGATGCATCCGGGCGCGTTGCAGCGTCCGGTGGTGCTCACGCGAATCTCGCGCTGGCTGAACGGAGTGGGTTGGACTCCGACGTGACGCCGACAGGGAAACCGACGTCGCGGTGCACGATACGTCGTGCTTCCCGAGATGTTCCGGCCTGGAACTATTTGTCCCCCCTTGTGGGGACGTTCGGCATGCACCGACGCGTAATGAGGACAATTCACCGACGCGGCGACGGTGCGGGCGACCGTGTCCGATGGGTGGCGCGCGAGTGACCAGCCGATAGACTCGGGTGGACCACCGGCCCGCCTGGTCGCGTGAGGTCCTCCGCCAACGTGAGGAGAACCAGATGCCCGCAGCAGTCATCATCGGAGCCCAGTGGGGCGACGAGGGCAAGGGGAAGGCCACCGACCTCCTCGGCTCCCGCATCGACTACGTCGTGAAGTTCAACGGCGGCAACAACGCCGGCCACACCGTCGTCGTCGGCGGCGAGAAGTACGCGCTGCACCTGCTGCCCTCCGGCATCCTCACGCCCGGCGTCACGCCGATCATCGGCAACGGCGTGGTCGTCGACCTCGAGGTGCTGTTCCAGGAACTCGACGCGCTGAAGGCCCGCGGCGTCGACACCTCGAAGCTGCTCGTGTCGGCGAACGCCCACCTCATCACGCACTACCACCGCACCATCGACAAGGTGACGGAGCGGTTCCTCGGCAAGCGCCAGATCGGCACCACCGGTCGCGGCATCGGCCCGTCCTACGCCGACAAGATCAACCGCGTCGGCATCCGCGTCCAGGACATCTTCGACGAGAACATCCTGCGGCAGAAGGTCGAAGCGGCCCTCGACCAGAAGAACCACCTGCTCGTCAAGGTCTTCAACCGCCGCGCGATCGACGCCGAAGAAGTGGTCGAGTCGCTGCTGTCCTACGCCGAGCGACTGCGCCCGATGGTCGCGGACACCGCCCTCGAGATCCACCGGGCACTGGAGCGCGGCGACACCGTCCTGTTCGAGGCCGGTCAGGCGACCATGCTCGACGTCGACCACGGCACCTACCCGTTCGTGACGTCGTCGTCGGCGACCGCCGGTGGCGCAGCGACCGGTTCCGGCATCGGCCCGGGCAAGCTCGAGCGCATCATCGGCATCGTCAAGGCGTACACGACCCGCGTCGGTGCCGGTCCGTTCCCGACCGAGCTCTTCGACGAGTCCGGCGAGTTCCTGCGCGCCAACGGCTTCGAGTTCGGCACCACCACGGGCCGTCCGCGCCGCTGTGGTTGGTACGACGCCCCGATCGCCCGGTACACCGCGCGCATCAACGGCGTGACCGACTTCGTGCTGACCAAGCTCGACGTGCTGACCGGGCTCGAGACGATCCCCGTCTGCGTCGCGTACGAGGTCGACGGCGTCCGCGTGGACGAGGTCCCCGTGAACCAGTCGGACTTCCACCACGCGAAGCCCGTCTACGAGGAGTTCCCCGGCTGGACCGAGGACATCACCGGCGCCCGCTCGTTCGACGACCTGCCGAAGAACGCGCAGGACTACGTGCTCGCGGTCGAGGCGATGTCCGGCGCGCGGATCTCCGCGATCGGTGTCGGTCCGGGCCGCGACGCCATCGTCGTCCGGCATGACCTGCTCGGCGCCGGCGCCTGACGATGCGGGTCCTGTTCGTCTGCAGCGGCAACATCTGTCGTTCACCGCTCGGCGCGCAGGTCCTGACGGCGCGACTCGGCCCGGACGCTGCGGCGTTCGTGGTCGAGTCCGCCGGCACCATCGCCGACGACGGCGCCGCGATGGACGGCGCCGCCGCAGCGCAGTCCGTCCGGCTCGGCGGTGACCCGTCGGGCCACGGCTCGCGCTACTTGACGGCCTCGATCGTCGAGGACGCCGACCTGGTGCTGACGGCCGAACGGTCGCACCGCGCGGCCGTGGTGTCGCTCGCACCCCGGGCCACCAAGCGGGCGTTCACGATCAAGCAGTTCGCGCGGGTGCTCGCGGGGCTCGAGCCCGGTGACCTGGCCGACGTGCACTCGCCCGAGGCCCTGGTCGAACGGGTCGCACGCCTGCGCGGCACCGTCCCGCCGCCGGCCGACCCCGCGGACGACGACGTCGACGACCCCTACCGCCGGTCCGAGGCGACCCACGCTCGGGTCGCCGACGAGATCGACGCCGCGCTCGCGCTGATCGCGGACGCCCTCCGGGCCGCGCTGCGCTGACCTACGCTGTGCCCCGCCTCGCACGGTGCGGGCTTGTTCGTCCGGTGCGAGGTTGGTGGCTCGGTGCGGAGTTGTAGCGGCGCACGGAGCGGTCAAGCTCGCACGGGCCGGCGGACACCGCACCGTGCGCCGCGCCGCGCCACCGCCACCGCCACCACCTGCACCCTTCGATGCAAGTCCGGCAGGTGCATCCCGAAGCCGGTCGTTCTGCGACGCCGCAGTTCCTAGCGTCGTGTGCATGACGAACACCACCGACGTCCGGCCCACCGCCGGCACCACTCCGCAGGAGCGCGGGGGAGTCAGCGGCGTCATCGCCCGGCACCCGCTCGCGTCCTTCTTCACCCTCGCGCTCGGCCTCAGCTGGCTGGCGTGGATCCCGTACATCCTGTCGCCGCACGGCCTGGGCGTGTGGGACCTGCACTTCCCCGAGGTCCTCGGCACCGCGCAGTTCACCGGCGTGCTGCCCGGAGCGCTGCTCGGCCCGTTGGGCGGCGCGTTCGTCGTCACCGCGGTCGCCGACGGCCGTCCGGGCCTGCGTCGATGGGTCGGGCGGCTGTTCCGCTGGCGGGTCGCCTGGTACTGGTACGCCCTGGCGCTCGTCGTCGTGCCGGCCGTGATCGTCGCGTCCGCGCTGCCCTTCGCCGGCGGTGACGTCCGTGCCCCCTCGGCCCTGGCCGTCGCCATGCTCGTGCCCGGCCTGGTCATCCAACTGTTCTCCACCGGTCTGAGCGAGGAGCCCGGCTGGCGCGACTTCGCCCTTCCCCGGCTGCAGCACCGCTTCGGCGGGCTCGGAGCCGCTGCGATCCTCGGTCCGATCTGGGCGCTCTGGCACATGCCGCTCTACCTGAGCGACTGGGGCGGGTGGCCGAACGCACACTGGAGCGAGCCCGTGGTCTTCGCCCTGTTCACGATCACGTTCAACGTCGTGATGATCCAGGTGTTCAACAAGACGGGCGAGAGCCTGCCCCTGGCCCTGCTGCTGCACGTCGGCGTGAACAACACGATCTCGACGCTGTTCCCGGAGATGTACCCGAGCATGACCGCCGGCACGCTGATGCTCGGCCTGACCATCACCTCGACCGTCGCTGCCGCGGTGCTCCTCGTCGTGACCCGCGGCCGCCTGGGCTACGACCCCACCCGCCGTGCGCTGCCGATCGACGCCCCGGTCCCCGCCCGCACCCGCCTCGTAGGATCACACGATGGCCTCCGCTGACCCGCGCACGCGCACGTCGCGCGACGGCGACCCGCGCACCCGCGACCGCCGCGTCGACGTGCTCGTCGCGCTCGGCACGGCCGTCGTGGCCCTCGGCCTGCTGATCGGCCTGCCGCCGCTCGACGCCCTCGAGCCGGACGGCCCCGCCCTGGCCCTGCGGGTGCCGGCACCGTTCACCGCCGCGTGGACCGTCCTGGCGATCAGCCTGTTGGTCCAGTCCGCCGCCCTGCTCGCCGCCCGTCGGGCACCACGGACCGTGCTCGTCGCGGTGTCCGCGCTGCCGGTGCTGGTCGCCGCGCTCGCTCCGCAGTCGCTCGACCTGTTCGGCCTCACCGCCCTGCCGGTGGTCGTCGCCGTGGTCCTCGCCGCCCTCCGTGTCCCGCTCGCACGCCTGTGGCCGACCCTGCTGGTCGCCGGCGCGCTGGTGGCAGCCGGCAGCGCGGTCCTGTCCGCGGTCGCCGGCGGAGCGCTCCGGGGCGACGTCACGCAGGGACTGTCCGGCGCACTCGGCCAGGGGATGCTGCAGGCCGTCGGCGCCGTTGGGCTCCCGCTCCTGGTCACCCTGCTGGTGCGCTCCCGCCGCGAGGTCCGCGCCGCCCGCACTGCCGAGGCGAGCGCGGTCTTCCGTGAACAGGACGCCCTGGTCGACGCCGCGGTCTCCCGTGAACGTGCCGCCATGGCCCGCGAGCTCCACGACATCGCCGCCCACCACCTGTCCGGCATCGCCCTGATGGCCGCCGTGATCGACCGGCAGATCGACAGCGACCCGGAGCGCGCGCACGAGGGTGCCCGTCAGGTGCGGGAGCAGAGCACCGCCGTCCTCGACGACCTGCGCCGCCTGGTCGGGCTGCTGCGCGAGGACGTCCCCGCCGAACGCGCGGTCGAGACGGTCGCCGGCATCGTCGACCTGGTCGAGCGTGCCCGGTTCCGCAGCGACGTGCGCCTCGAGGTGCTCGCTGGTGACCACGCGCGTGGAGCGCAGGCGCTGGCCGACGGCGTCGGCCCACTCGCGCAGCTCGCCGCCTACCGGACGGTGCAGGAGGCGCTGGCCAACGCCGCCCTGCACGCCCCGTCCGCCCCGTGCACGGTCACCGTCGACGACCGCGACCCGACCCGGGTGGTGATCCGGGTGGAGAACGCACGGGCCGCCGCTCCGGCAGCGCCGACCTCACCGTCGGGCGGCAACGGCCTGCGGGGGATGAGCGAGCGGGCGGACCTGGTGGGGGCGAGCCTCCAGACCGGACCCACCGCCACCGGCGGATGGCTGGTGGAGCTGGCGCTCGGACGGGAGGCACCTGCCGCACCCGCGCAGGCCGCCGACGGTGGCGAGGTGGTCGCGTGATCCGCGTGCTGGTGGCGGATGACCAGCCGCTGGTCCGTGCCGGGGTGTCCGCCCTGCTCGGCGCGGAGGCCGACATCGAGGTGGTCGGCGTGGCCGCCGACGGCGGCGAGGCGCTCGCGCTGGCGCGCTCGTTGCGACCCGACGTGGCCTGCCTGGACATCCGGATGCCCGTCATGAACGGGATCGAGCTCGCCCGGCTGTTCTGCGCTCCCGACGCCGACCCGGCGATCCCGGTGCTGATGCTGACGACGTTCGACCTGGACGACTACGTGTTCGGGGCGCTCGAGGCCGGTGCCTCCGGATTCCTGCTGAAGGACGCCGAGCCGGACACCATCGTCGACGCCGTGCGCCAGGTCGCCGCGGGCAACGGGACGCTCGACCAGGCGCTGACCCGGCGGGTGCTGCGCGAGTTCGTGTCGCGACGGAGCCTGCAGCCGGTGTCGGGGGACCGGGCCGACGGGGTGCTCACCGCCCGCGAACGCGAGGTCCTGCTGCTGCTCGCGCAGGGGATGTCGAACGAGGAGATCGCGGTCGCGCTCGTGCTCGAGGTCTCCACCGTGAAGTCGCACCTGGCGCGGATGCTGCCGAAGCTCGGGGTCCGGTCACGGCTGCAGGCCGTGGTGTGGGCGTACCAGAACCGGATCGTGGCGGTCCCCGAGCCGTAGGGCACGTGTGGTGCGTGCCGGCCGTCAGCCGGTGGTGAGCGGCTCGGCGGCGCCGGGGACGACGAGGCGCCAGACGCTGTCGTCGTCCTCGGGGTCGGCCTTCGTCAGGTAGAGGCGGAACGTTCCCCCTGGTTCGAGCACGTCGCCGTCGAGGTACTCGACGGGTTCGCCGCTCGTCGTGCACTGGTCCGACGTGCTGACGACCTCGATGGTGGCGCCGGGGGCATCCCCCTTCGAGGTCGTCGTGACCTCGGCGTCGTAGACGTCGTAGACGCCGCCGATCTCGACGGTGCGATCGGTCTTGGTGACCTGGCCGTCGACCACGAGATCGGCGGATTCGCGGCGCTCGGCCGCGGTCATGGGCACGTAGTCGATGCAGGAGCTGACCGAGGTGCCAGTGTCGATGGACTGGACCGTCCCGTCGGCGCCGCACCCCGCGAGCGCTCCGCTCGCCATCAGGGCCACCGCCGCCACCGGTACGATCCGTCCCCACTGCATGGGATGAGTATCGCTCGCAGGTCGATCGGTGGGAAGTGTCGTGGCCGGATCGTGCTGGTCCGTTTTGCGCGCGATCCCCGTTCGGGGGCTTTGGTGGGACCGGTGTGCCTGGTGGGGTGTATGCATGCACATCGAATCATCGCGCCGGACCTCGGACGATGCCGCCCTCCGATCGGCCGTCGTCGACGGGATGATCACGGCACTGCGGACGCGTCCGCTCCACGAGGTGACCCCGGCCGTCGTCGCGGACCACGCCGGTCAGGACGTCGACGTGGTCGGCCGGACGTTCCCCAGCTGGGACGGTCTGCTCCTGGCCACCATCGACCACTGGAACGAGCAGCGCACCGCACCGCTCATGCCACTCGCCGAACGGTTCGGGACGGTGCCGTTCCTGCGTGCGATCGTGACCGCGAACATCGCCGACCCGTCCCTGATGCGCTTCCTCACCGCCACCCTGAACATCGCGGCGTCACCGGAGCACCCGCTCGCGCCGATGCTGCACGCGCGGTGGCGCCGGTTCCACGCCTTCGTGCAGGACTCCCTGCAGCGCGACAGCCTGCTCGGTCGCGAACCGAGCACCATGGAGCCGTCGCGCGGCGCCGAGCAGCTGCTCGCGACCTACGAGGGACTGCAGCTGCAGTCCATGGTGCGCCCCGAGATGGACCTGCTCGAAGCGTTCGACCGGGCAGTCACCCGGTTGCGCGAGGGATGGTCCCGCGAGTACGTCGCCCCCGTGTGGGACCTCGACCTGGTGAGCTGACCCGGACCAACCACAGACCACGGACGCTAGGGCGTCCGAGGGCAGACGCCAGCCGTCTGCACGCGCCACCGCTCGATTCGGGTTCGAGCGGAAGCGCGCACACCGTGCCGCCGCTCGATTCGGGTTCGAGCGGCGGCACGCACACTGAACACCCACGGGGTACCCGCGACGACGCGGCGCCGGGCGAGGAACACACCACGATGCAGCACCTGACGTTCTCGGTCGCGGCCGAGCCCTTCGACCACGAGGACGCCGTCCGGCTGCGCGCCGCGGCCAGGATCGAGGTCGACCGGATCTACGGCCGTCCGGCCGACCGTGGCCGTCCGCTGACCGAGGCGACCGCCGCCGTGCACGTCATCGCCCGAGACCGCTCGGGCTTGGCGCTCGGTACCGCGTCGCTGAGTGCGGCCGGCGACGGCGTGTTCGAGGTCCGGCGGCTGTTCGTCCGACCGGACTCCCGCGGGCAGGGCGTCGGCGACCTGCTGGTGCTCGAACTGCTCGCGCAGGCCGAAGAGCTGCAGGCACCGGCGGTCGTCGCCGAGTTCGGCGTGCTGCAGCCGCACGCCGCCGCGCTGTTCGCCCGGAACGGGTTCGTGCGGATCCAGCCGTTCGGGCCCTACCGCGACGACCCCGAGTCGGTCTGCTTCTCGCGGGCGTTGTGATCGCCCGTGCCCTCGACCGGGATCTCGAAGAGGTCCGTGTGCCGGTAGTCCTCGGCCCACCCCCGCCGCAGCCGTGACACGGCGCGGTCGAAGGACGCGATGATGTCGAACCCCTCGATGAGGAGCGACTGGATCCGCAGACCGTCGTAGAGCGCGAGGAGCTGCTCGGTGGCACGCGCGGGATCCATGGTGGCCGGTTCGCGACCTGTCCGGACGTCCCGCTCGAGTGCTTCCCGGACGGTCCGACGGAACCGGAGGTACAGGGTGCGGTAGTACTCCGCGCCTTCGTGCCCTGGGTCGGTGCTCGAGGCGAGCGTCGAGGCGAGCAGCCGCATCAGCGCTGGTTCCTCCGAGTACGCCACGACCAGCGCGTGCAGGTACGCGACCGCGCCGTGCGTGTCCGCGATCGGCCGCAGGGGCCGTGACACGGAACTCGACCACCGGTCGACCGTCGCCGTCAGCAGGCTCTCGCGGGTGGGGAAGTGGGTGCGCAGCTCGTCGACGGTCATCTCGGCCCGGGTGGCGACGGTGTCGACGTCGACCTGCTCGACCCCGGTCTCGTGCAGCACCGTGATCGTCGCGTTGACGATCCGGGTGCGCAGCTCGATGCCGTCGTCGCCGTGCTGGTTCGTCAGCGGCGCCAGGGGGTGCTTCCGGAACCACTCCAGCAGGGCCGTCGCGCGGGACGTACCGGTGGCGGGGTCGGGCGCGTGCCCGTCGGCGAAGAGGTCGAGGAACCCCGGGATCTCCTTGATCAACGGGTCCGCCGGTTGGAACGCCATCGACCACTCCGGGAAGGACCGGGTCGCGACGGTGTCCGCGGCGACCTGGCGCACGTTGGTGTGACGGGGGTCCTGACGGATGCCCTCGAACCGTTCCCGCACGACCTCGTCGTCGCCCTCGATGATGCCGATGCAGTTGCTCCCCTGGTGGGCGAGGACCCCCGTGATGCCGAGCTGCAGGTTCTTCTCGTGACCGATCACCAGGATCTCGGCGAGTTCCTCGTCCGTGACCGGTCGGCTCATCGTGCTCACGTACACCAACGACAGCATGTGGTCCCTGTTCCTCCGAGCGAGCGTGTACTCCACACAGTGGTGCACACCGGCGCCGATGGCAAGGCATGCCGACCGCGTCGCGGTCCGCCTGCGGCACGCGGCCCGCGGCCTGCGCGCAAGGTGGACGGCGCGGTGTCCTGCCGGTGGGCCGCTGCCGACACTGGGGGACCGGGCCCGACCGGGAGCCCGGTCGGCGAAGGTGCTCGGAAGAGCTGGGCGGTGTCACGGACGAAGTCCTTCCGCCGCGCCGCGTTCAGGTTCCCGTCGCGCAGTGCCCGGGTCGTCGAGTTCGTGTTCCGTCGCCTCGACGCGACCGGGGAGTGTTCGTTGGCGAGCGGGGCGGACTGTCGCCCGGCGTCCGCACCCACGAGCTCTCCCTCCCGTGTTCTTCGCCCGGCGCCGGGCTGCACGGACGGCGCGCGGCGTCTCGTGGAAGATGGTCCCCGCACCCTCGGAGAGCGTCCGGGAACTCCCGTCCATCAGCGCTCAACCCGACGATGTCTTGGTGAGACCGTGCTCCGTCTTCTCCCAGTAGTGGGGGCGGGTGATGAGCTGCCACAAGCCCTTGTAGGCGGCGACCGAGTGCAGCACCCAGTACACGGGGTTCAGCAACGCCCAGAGCATCAGGTCGAACCGAGCGCGTTTGTACGGTCCCATCATGGTCAGGTAGATCATCGTCGCGTTGCCGAGCAGGAAGTCGAGCACGCACAGCCAGAGCACCGGGGCGGGGAACACCGGAGCCGTCCACGCCGTGGGCAGCACGAGCGTGGCGATCGTGACCGCGATGCCGGGCAGCATGCCGAGGAACGTCAACGGTGTCCCGGCGATGAGCAGCGCGAACGCGGCTGCTCGGCGCACCCCGATCTCCCGCACGAGTGCACGGGGCCGCCGGGCGTGGACGAGGGCGGTCTGCATGTACCCCTTGATCCACCGCGACCGCTGCCGGACGAAGTTCGGGATCGAGGTGTTCGCCTCCTCCATCGTGGTCGAGTTGACGACGGAGACGCGGTACCCGACCGCGGACGCGCGGATGCCCAGGTCGGCGTCCTCGGTGACGTTGTAGGGGTCCCAGCCACCGAGCTCGCGCAGGAGCTCGGTGCGGAAGTGGTTCGAGGTCCCGCCCAGCGGGATCGGCAGGTTCCGGGCATCGAGGCCGGCGAGCATGTAGTCGAACCAGTACGAGTACTCCAGCGTGAACATGCGCGTCAGGGCGTTCTCGTCGGCGTTGAAGTAGCTCAGGGCAGCCTGGACGCACACCGTGTCGGTGCCGGCCCGCTCGAACGTCGTGAACACCTTCTTGAGCTGGTCGGGGTCGGGGCGGTCCTCGGCGTCGTAGATGACCACGTACTCGCCGCGGGCGATCGCGAGGCCGACGTTGCAGGCGCGCGGCTTGGTCTGCGGCGCACCGGGAGGGACGATGACGATCCGCATCCAGGCCGGTGGTTCAGCGTCGAGGACGGCCTGGCGTGTCTCGTGGTCCTCCGCCTCGACGAGGACCAGGACCTCGAGGCGGTCCTTCGGCCAGTCGAGGACCTCGAGGTTGCGGACGAGGTCGCCGACGATGTTCGCCTCGCGGAACACCGGGACCAGGACGGTGTACGTCGGCAGCGTGGTGTCGTCGAGCGCGGCGACGTCGGCCGCTGAGACCTGCTCGACGAGGTCGAAGCGGGCCCCGACCATGGAGACCCAGAACTTGAAGACGATGCCGGCCAGGAACCCGAGCGAGAGCACCGCGGTGACGATGGCGGCCGTCGTGCCGGGAGCGACCACCAGGCAGCCGGCGAACGCGAGCAGGGCGATGCCGCCGCCGACCTGTTGACCGCGGGACAGCACCGTGCGGGCGGACATGGCCGGGATCGTCCGGGCGAGGTCGTGTGCCGCGAGGTCGGCGACCTCGTCGTCCAGCTCCCACATGATGCGCTGGCGGACCTCTGCCTCGTCGACCGCCCGGAGCACGACCGGCTCGCCGAACTCCTCGGTCAAGGCGGCTCGGAGCACATCCGGGTCCGACCGGCCGCTGGTCAGGACGAGGACCCCCTCGCGGATCCGTGCGGAGGCGACCCAGCCCTCGTCGACGTGCCGGCGGACCGAGCACCGGTGCGGCGGGCGCCAGTCGGACTCGCCGCCGCGGTGCCGGGCGGTCGTCTCGTCGATCGACGGGGTGTCGGTCTCGCTGGTGACGGCGGACGCACTGGACACGACGGCGGTCATGCGCCCACCGCCGAGACCAGGGCGTGCATCCACTCGGCGACGACCTCGCGTTCGAACGCCGCAGTCCATGCGAGCGGGATCTGGAGGGCGGCGAGCACCATGACGAGAGCGCTCGTGACCCGGCTGCTGACCCGCGGGAGGATCGCGATCGCGACGGCGAGCATCGTGACGAACGTGTTGCCGGCGGTGGCGACCGGGATGAGCCCGATCGCGTAGCCGGCGAGGATCCCGGCGAACAGCGCGACCACGATGACGATCGCACCGGGTCGGTGCACGAGCAGGGCCAGGAGGCACCCCGCGACGACCATCGCGAGGAGCAACAGCCCGTCGAACGAACCCACCAGGTGCTGGAGGCCGCTCAGCCGGGTGCTGTCGGTGTGCACGGTGTTCCGCAGTGCCGCGAACGGGTCGCGGAGGACGAGCAGGTCGAGCACGGACATCGAGCCGATGACGGCGATGCTCGGGAACACGAGGACGAGCGTGTTCGCTCGTCGGATGCCCGGCTGTCCGTGCCGGGCGAGCTCCAGCAGCGGGGCGGTCAGAGCTGCGATGACGACGTAGACGAGGCCCATCGGATCGACGAGCGTCGACACCATCAACGACAGGCCGGCACGGAAGCCCGCTTGGGTGTCGCCGTACGAGAAGAACCGCACCATGTCGGCGATCGCGAGCGCGAACAGCGCGATGCCGAGGAAGGCCTGCAGGTCGTTGAGGGCGACGAAGGCGTAGAGCGGGTTCGCGCCGAGCGCGATGGTGAAGACGACCACCTTCCGCATCCGGAGGCCGCGCCGGAGCATGGCCTGCGCCAGGAGTTGCAGCAGCACGCCGGCTGCGAGGCCGCCGAGGACGGCTGCGCCGTGCACGCCGAACGGCAGGAACCGGAGCAGGACGCCGGAGAGCAGCGGGTAGAGCTGACCGACGGCCTGCACGACGCCGCCGTCGAGAGCCGCCGTCGCCCGGTCGAGGGTCGCCTGGTTGCCGGTGAGTTCGAGGAGCGGTGTGGTCGGGATCTCGATCGAGAGCACGGCGACCACGACGTAGGGCACGGCGAACGCGAGCCGGAGGAGCCACCGCGTCCACGCGCGAGGGAGCGGCCGGAGCGCCGATCGGTGCGGCGGCTCGGCCGACGACAGGACGGCGCTCAGACGCGGGACGGTGACGGTCATGCGCGCTCCTTCGGGTGGATGCGGACAGTGGAGCCCAGGCACCCATCACAGCCGGAGGACAGACGAATCGGTACACCCAGAATGGGGTACAGGGGAGTCCCCCGGAGTGAGGACCACTGCACATCTCGTGAATGGGGGTGCCGCCGTGTCGAACCCGAATCGACACGCCGGCACCCACCGCGACCGCCCCACCCGAGGGGGGTCACCTTCGCTTGGTGCCGAAGCTCCGCGCGGATCTCGTCCGCAACGGAGTTGCTGACTCGACGACCCAACCAGGCCACGCCCCTCGTCGGTATCCCCCGAACGGGGAACGTACGTTCTCCGGATGGCGGCAGGAGGCTTCCGGTCGATTTCCGCGTACCTGTGCACCCGGAGAGTGGCACATCCGTACCGTCTCGTGAGCTACCCCGCGGTGCCCAGCTGCGGGGGCCCGATCCCTGTTCCGGGCTGGCATCGTCGCGGCCCGCCGCGCCGAACCCGACGTCGTCGTAGCGCGAGGGCGCCTGCTCCCCGACCCGAACGAGGAGCAGACGCCCTCGGTCACCGTTCGGTGTCGGCCCACGTGGTCGCAGCTGTCCGGTCTGCGCATCCATGCCTGCCGGGGTACGTGCGCGAGCCGGGACCACAGCGGCCGCCCGGTACAACGACACCATGACCACTTCTGCCCGCACCCCGCTCGGGGTCACGCTCGTCGACGGCGGCGCCAACGTCGCTCTCTTCTCCAGCACCGCGGAGCGCGTCGAGTTCTGCACGTTCGACGACGACGGCACGGAACACCGCACCGAGCTGCAGCACCGCACCGGCTACACCTTCCACGACATCGTCCCCGGCGTCGCTGTCGGCACCCGCTACGGCTTCCGCGTGCACGGCGCGTGGGACCCGGCCAAGGGCCTCCGCCACAACGGCTCCAAGCTCCTGCTCGACCCGTACGCCACGGCGGTCGACAGCTCGTACGAGTGGGGCCAGGCCCTGTTCGGGCACGACATGGACGACCCGGAGACCCGCGACGACACCGACTCGGCCGCCGCCATGCCGAAGTCGGTCGTCGCCGACCGCTCGTTCGACTGGGGCGACGACGTCCGTCCCGCGACCCCGCTCGGCGACACCGTCTTCTACGAGGTCCACGTGAAGGGCTTCACGAAGCAGCACCCCGACGTGCCCGAGGCGATCCGCGGCACCTATGCCGGCATGGCGCACCCGGCCGCGATCCAGCACCTCGTCGACCTCGGCGTCACGGCCGTCGAGCTGCTGCCCACGCACCAGTTCGTCCAGGACTCCACACTCGCCGACAAGGGGCTGCGCAACTACTGGGGCTACAACTCCATCGGGTTCTTCGCGCCGCACGACGAGTACTCGTCCAGCGGCACGGCCGGCCAGCAGGTCGCCGAGTTCAAGGAGATGGTCAAGGCCCTGCACGCAGCCGGGCTCGAGGTCATCATGGACGTCGTCTACAACCACACCGCCGAGGGCAACCACATGGGTCCGACGCTGTCCTTCAAGGGCATCGACAACGAGTCGTACTACCGGCTCGTCGAGGGCGACGAAGCGAACTACTTCGACACCACCGGTACCGGCAACAGCCTCAACGTCTCGCACCCGGCCGCGCTCGGTCTGATCATGGACTCGCTGCGCTACTGGGTCGAGGAGATGCACGTCGACGGTTTCCGCTTCGACCTGGCGACCACGCTGACCCGTCAGGGCGGCGAAGCCGAGAAGCACTCCGCGTTCCTCGACATCATCCACCAGGACCCGGTGCTCCGTGAGGTCAAGATGATCGCCGAGCCGTGGGACACCGCGGGGTACCAGGTCGGCGGGTTCCCGGCCGACTGGTCCGAGTGGAACGGCAAGTACCGCGACGACCTCCGTGCCTTCTGGCGCGGCGACGAGGGGGCGCTCGGCGACGCCGTGCAGCGTGTCCTCGGCAGCCCGGACGTCTACGAGGGGTCACGGCGCTCGCCGCTGTGCTCGGTCGACTTCGTCACGGCCCACGACGGCTTCACCCTGGCGGACCTGACCTCGTACGCCGAGAAGCACAACGAGGCGAACGGCGAGGGCAACAACGACGGCGAGAGCGACAACGCCTCGTTCAACGGCGGCGTCGAGGGGCCCACGGACGACGCCGGGGTCAACGCGTACCGCGACCGGCAGCGCCGGAACTTCCTCGGCACCCTGCTGCTTTCGGCCGGTGTGCCGATGATCCTCGGCGGCGACGAGATCGCCCGCTCGCAGGGCGGCAACAACAACGCCTACTGCCAGGACGACGAGATCTCGTGGTTCGACTGGGACGCCGCCGACCAGGACCTGCTCGCGTTCACGACCGCGGCGATCGCGTTCCGGGCCCAGCACCGTTCCCTGCGTCCGGAGTGGTACCGCACGGCACCCGGCGACTCCGACTCGACCGTCTCGGTGCTCCGCGCCGACAACGCGGGCTTCGAGGACGGGGACTGGGCAGACGGCGGCAACCGGGCGGTGATGCTCGTCCTCGAACAGGGCGACGACACGGTCGCCGTCCTGCTCAACGCCTCGGACACCACCGTCGAGTTCACGCTGCCCGAGAAGCCGGGTGGCGGCACGTGGCAGCTCGGGCTGTCCAGCGACCCGCAGCAGCAGGTCGCGGGTGACGCGGCGACCGTGCTCGTGCGCGACGCGTCCTTCTCCGCGCTGTACTGACACGGTTCCGGTCGCCGGACACCGACCCGGTGGGGTCGACGGTCGGCGATCGGAGCTGGTCTACGTTCGACTCATGGGGACTGACGACGTGACCGGACAGCAGCGGCGGGAGCGGAACCGGTGGTGGCTCTGGTGCGCCGGCGGATTCGTCCTGTCGCTCGGGCTGCTGCTCGTGCTGGGGCGGTGGTTCCCGGTGAGCGCCGGGGTCCTCGTCGGCTGGTTCGTGCTCGCGACCTCGGCCTGGTCACTGCCGACTGGTCGTCCGCGCCTGGGCAGCCCCGTCGCCACCTTCGTGCTGTCGACGATCACGGTCATCGGGGTGAGCTTGCTGGTCGGTGCCATCGTGCCGAACCTGGGCGACGGTGACCTTCGCATCGAGGGGATCGTTCTCGGGGTCGTGCTCACCGCGGTCGGTGTGACGTGGGGGATCGTCGTGGCGAAGCGGTTCTCGCGGCGGCAGGTCGATGCGGAGATCGAGCGGTTCCGGCGCGAGCAGGAGGCAGCGGTCGAGGACTGACCTCGTCATGCTCGGTCCTGGTGCACCGGACGGACCGGCACCGCGGAGGCGTCAGCCGGGACCGGCGCTCGCCGGACCGCGATCACCGTCACATCGTCGTCGTGCGCGACCTCGTCCGCCCGCGCGGACAGCGCCGCCACGAGCGCAGTGGGCTCGGACCCGCAGGCCCGCGCGAGGTCGGCCACGGCGTCGACGGTGTCCTCACGCCCGCCGAACAGGTCGAGCACGCCGTCACTGAACGAGATGAGCAGGTCGCCGGTGTCGAGGAACCCCTCGGTCGTCGCCCACTCGTCGCGGAGCCCCATCCCGAGCGGGAGGTCGCTCGACCGGAGCCGGTCCACGGCACCGTCGGACCGGAGCACCAGGCTCAATCCGTGGCCCGCGTCCGCCCACCGGAAGGTGCCGTCGGTCGAGATGCGCGCGTGGAACAGCGTGGTGAACGTCACGTCGGTCGCGCTGCCCTCGGCGGCGAGCCCGTCGGCCGCCCGCAGGAGCGCCTCGGACGGGTCGTCGACGGCACGGGAACTGCGGACCGTGGCCCGCACGGCCGCTGCGATGAGCCCCGCCCCCACGCCCTTGCCCATCACGTCACCGAGGCTGACGGCGATCCCGCTGTTCGTCTCGTACCAGTCGAAGAAGTCACCACCGACCGACTTCGCCGGCAGGCAGGCGCCCGCCACCGCGACGTCGGCGCCCAGGTGGTCGGTCGGCGTGGGGAGCAGCGAGCGCTGAACGGCGGCGGCACGGTCGATCTCCGCGCGGACGCGTTCCTCGCCCAGTCGGGCAGCGCGGACGTTGCGCCGCGCTCGCCGTGAGAGCTCCTGCACGACTGCCGCGACCGTCCCGAACACGATCACGGTGACGCCAAGGCGGACCAACTCGCTCGCTCCGGGCACGTTCGTCGGCGTCAAGAAGTAGGGCGCCATGATCACGAGCGTCACGCCCAGCGCCGCGTACACGACGGTCAGGCGGCCACGGAGCGATCCGCACCAGACGACCGGCAGGACGGCGAGCGAGGTGAAGACCGAGGCACCTGCGCCCGTGCTCGTCCGGAACAGCGCGATCGCCACGAAGTCGAGCACCAGCAGCGCCGGCACGAGCCCGACGGAGTGTGGCAACGCCAGTGCCACCGCAGCCACGACCGTCGCGAGACCGGTGACCGCGAGGCTCGCGACGAACAGGCCGTCGTCCGTCACCTGGAGCGACGGCACCGTGATGCTCAGGACGGCTCCGAGCGCCAACAGCGCACTCAGGGGAGCCTGCCGGGCGAGGGGGCTCTCGAGGATGCTGGTTGGGCGAGACATTCGAGAAGGACGTTACCGGTCGGGGCGGCTCATCGTGCGGTCGGTGTCAGCGCGGCCAGGTGAGGACGACCGCCACGGTGTTGAACAGGACGTGCGCCAGGATCGCCCCGCCGATGCGTCCGGTCATGGCGACGAGCGTCCCCGTCAGCAGGCCGAGCACGAACGTCGTCACGAAGACCTCGAAGCCCGCGACCGACGACGTGGTCGTGCTGATCGCGAGGTGCATCAGCGCGAAGGCGAACGCGGTCACCAGCACCGCGAGGAACCGCGTGCGTGGCGTCAGCTCGGCCGACAGTCGACGCTGCATGACACCCCGGAACACGATCTCCTCGAGCACCGGACTGACCAGGCACACCCCGATCGCCGAGACCACGAGCAGCAGGACGTCCGGGGTACCGAGGGTCGGCTGCGGCGTCAGCCCGGTCGCGCCGAAGAACGCGACGGACAGCACGGCGTCGAGCCCGCGGCACACGACGACGATGCCGATCGCCGCGACGACGTCGGCCCACCCGAGTCCGAGCCGCCGCACGAGGACGGCTGGGGCGGACTTCCGGAGCACCCATCCGACACCGAGCACGAGCGGCACCCACACGGCCAGGTCGGCGGCGAGCACCTGCGTGATCGGCGAGGGCAGACCCCCAGTCCGGGCGACGCCACCGACGATGCGGGAAAGCAGCACGGCGACCAGGAGCGCGATCACGATGACCTGCAGGTCCCGCACCGCCGAGGAAGGGCGGGCGGCGGTCGGCGCGTCCGGTTCGGGCTGCATGCCGCCACCGTACGGGACGCAGAACGAGACTCGACGTCGCGCGACCCCGAGCGCGTCTCATCGGTGTGGCAGTATTTCCCTGCCGAACGCTGGGACGATCCCGGTCGACCTGCGACAGGGACTCTGCAGGGCGCGGCGACTTCCGGGGAAGGGTGCCGCGTGGAGCTACGCGACTACATAGCGGTCTTGCGCAAGGGATGGGTCTTCATCCTGGTGCTGGCACTGGTCGGGGTCGCGGCCGCTGCGGGCTTCTCGCTGGTGAAGAAGCCGGTCTACGCAGCATCCGCGCAGGTCTTCGTCTCCACGGAGACGTCCGGCAGCGCGAGCGACCTGGCGCAGGGCAACACGTTCACCCAGCAGCGCGTGCTGACGTACTCGAACCTGGTGTCGACGCCCATCGTCCTGTTGCCGGTCATCTCGTCGCTCAAGCTCGACATGAACGCCGATCAGCTCGCGACCATGGTGTCCGCGACGGCGCCGACGAGCACCACCCTCATCTCCATCTCGGTGGAGGGCACCGACCCGGTGCAGGCCGCGAACATCGCGAACGCGACCTCGCAGAGCCTGACCAACGTCGTGCAGGACATCGAGGCCACCGATGCGAGCGGCAAGAGCACGGTCAAGCTCACCCGCGTCAAGCAGGCGGACGTCCCGAGCACCCCGGTCAGTCCGAACGTGCCCGTCAACGTCGCACTCGGTCTGCTCGTCGGGCTCGCGCTCGGCATCGGGATCGCCGTGCTGCGCGAGACCCTGGACAACCGGGTCCGGACCGAGCTCGACGTCGAGAAGATCAGCGACAAGCCGGTCATCGGCGGGATCGCCTACGACGCCAAGGCCGCCGAGCGTCCGCTCATCGTGCAGGTCGACCCCCGTAGCCCCCGCGCCGAGTCCTTCCGGACGCTCCGCACGAACCTCCAGTTCCTCGACATCGGCACGGGCGCTCGGACCTTCGTCATGACGTCGTCGATGCAGTCCGAAGGCAAGAGCACGACCGTGGCGAACCTCGCGATCGCCCTGGACAGCGCCGGCTTCCGGGTCATCCTGATCGACGCCGATCTGCGCCGCCCCCGCGTCGCCGAGTACATGGACGTCGAGGGCAACGCCGGCCTCACCGACGTGCTCATCGGACGTGCCGACCTCGAGGACGTCGCACACCCGTGGGGGCGCGGCAAGCTCGTCGTCCTGCCCGCAGGACCGATCCCGCCGAACCCGTCGGAACTCCTCGGCTCGCGCGCGATGCAGGACCTGATCGAGCGCCTCGAGCAGCAGTTCGACTACGTGCTGTTCGACGCTCCGCCGTTGCTACCGGTGACCGACGCGGCGATCCTGGCGAAGAAGGCATCGGGCGCGATCATCGCGGTCGCCTCGGGCCACACCCACAAAGGGCAACTGGCGGCAGCCATCGCATCGCTCGAGAACGTCGGCGCCCCGATCTCCGGTTTCGTCATCACCAAGATGCCCGTCAAGGGTCCCGGTGCTTACGGGTACGGCCGGTACGGGTACGGGTACGGCTACGGCCAGGACGACGGCGCCTCTGCTCCGGTGACCCCGCCGAAGCAACCCGGCAAGAAGCTCGGCGTGCTCCGGCGCGCCGGACGCTGAACGGAGCCGCCGACCATGAAGACCCGCCGGGGGACCCGAAGCCTCGGCCGCGCACTGCCCCGAACCACACTCATCGTGGTGGCGGCAGTCGTGGTGGTGCTGGTCGCGATCGACGTCGTGCTCGTCTCCCTCGCCCTGGGGCGCACCGCGCCGGAGCAGAACGGGCCAGCGGGCCCGATCCCCACGTTCACGAGCACACCCGACACGACCGAGACGCCGCGCGCGAGCACGTCGGCTGACGCAGACCCCGCATCCACCGCTCAGCAGGGGCGGCGCCTGTTGGCAGCCGTGGACGACCGGGAGGCATGGCGTGCGTCCGGCGGGTCGTGCGGCGGCCCCCGGCCGGTGCTGGAACACACCGTGGACGGCGGGTCGACGTGGGTCCCGGTGGGACTCGGGACGGATGTCGGATCGCTCATGGCGATCCGGGCCTCCAGTGCGGAGCTCTCGATCCTGGCGGGCGTCGGTGACGACTGCACCACGACGGCGCGGACCAGCACCGACGCGGGCGTGACGTGGAACGCGGGGACGCCCGGCGCCGCCGGCGCCGGGATCAGCACCGACGGTGTGGTGCTCGCGAGCGGGACGATCCAGGCCCCGTGCGCGGACCCGATCGAGGCGTTCCAGGGGGAGCGGACCTCGGTCGTGATCTGCGACGGACAGCTCGAGTGGCGGGCCGGCACGGATGCATGGGTGGACGTACCGATGGGCGGTGTGCGCTCGATCGCGGTCGACGGCGGCGAGTACACCCTGGCCCGAGTGGACGTGGCGTCCTGCTCCGGCGTGCAGCTCGTGACCATGCCCGCGGCGGACGTGACCCCCAGCACCGCGGTCTCGCCGGTGGGCTGCGCCGACGGTGCGGACTCCGACGGCACCGTCACGATCGACCGTGCCGGACAGGACGTCTGGCTGTGGGACGGCGAGACGGTCAGGGTCTCGAGTGACGGCGGTGCGTCGTGGTGATGCGACCGTGACGGCGGACGCGCTCCGCGCACCGAGCGTGGTCGGGGCCCGCGACGAGTGGAGCCGCTCGTACTCGCGCCGGGTGCTCATCACGGATCTGCTGGCGCTGATCTGGGTGGTCTTCGGCGTGCAGATCGCCTGGCTGGGGATCGAGTCGAACCTCGCCACCAACACCGCGGACCTCCGGCTCAGCTACTCGGCCATCTCGATCGTCGTGATCGTGGTGTGGATGAGCGCGCTCGCCCTGTACGACACCCGCGGGGCGCGAGTCATCGGTGTCGGGAGCACGGAGTACCGCCTGGTCGCAGACTCCAGCGTCCGGGTGTTCGGGCTGCTGGCGATCGCGGCGTTCCTGCTGCACGTCGATCTCGCGCGCGGGTACGTGCTCATCGCCTTCCCGATCGGGATCCTCGTGTTGCTGCTGTCGCGGTGGATGTGGCGGCAGTGGTTGGTCGCCCAGCGTCAGCAGGGTGCGTACTCGGCGACGGTGCTGCTGGTCGGTTCGCCGGCCAGCGTGCTGCACATCGGCCGCGAACTGGCTCGTTCACCCGAAGCCGGGTACCGCGTGGTGGGTGCCGTCGTGTCCTCCAACCACCGCGGGATGCTGGCGGGCTCGACGATCCGGAGCCACGGCGGATTCGACGACGTCGGCTCCGCATTGCGCGAGACCGGTGCCGACACCGTCGTGATCACGAGCTCCGACGACCTGCCGCCGGAGCGGGTCCGCGAACTCAGCTGGTCGCTCGAGCCCGGTCGGCAGCACCTGGTCGTCGCACCGAGCCTGACCGACATCGGAGGTCCGCGCATCCACACGCGGCCCGTGCAGGGGCTCCCGCTCATCCACGTCGAGACGCCGACCTACTCGGGACGCAAGCTCTACACGAAGCGGGCATTCGACCTCGTCGGCGCGACGCTGCTCGTCATCGTCCTGTCACCGCTGCTGCTCGTGCTGACCGTGCTGGTGAAGACCACGACACCGGGTCCGGTCTTCTTCCGCCAGGAGCGAGTCGGACTGAACGGCGGCACCTTCCGGATGATCAAGTTCCGATCGATGGTCGTCGATGCCGAAGATCGCCTGCAGGAGCTCAGCGCCCTGGACCGCGCCGAGGGCAACGACGTCCTCTTCAAGATGCGGAACGACCCGCGCGTCACCCGGATCGGCGGTTTCATGCGGCGATACAGCCTCGACGAGGTGCCGCAGCTGTTCAACGTCCTCGCAGGCAGCATGTCGCTCGTCGGCCCACGTCCTCCGCTCGCCCGCGAGGTCGCGCGCTACGACACCCACGTCCACCGTCGGTTCCTGGTGAAGCCGGGCATGACGGGTCTGTGGCAGGTCAGCGGTCGGTCCGACCTGTCGTGGGAGGACTCGGTGCGGTTGGACCTGTACTACGTGGAGAACTGGTCCATCACGGGCGATCTCGTGGTGCTCTGGCGGACTGCCAGGGCCGTCGTCGCTTCGCGTGGTGCCTACTGACCACGCTATGTCGTCCTGGTCCCCCTCACCGCACAAGGAAGGTCGTCATGACCGCTCACGCAGCGCCAGTTATGGAATCACTACCTCGGCGCCGACTCGGTGGCCTTCCGATCGTCGCTGCCACGCCCGCAGCGGCTGCATCCGCTGTGATCCAGGCGGCTCAGTTTGATTCGGCGACCGGTGCCGCGGTTCATCTCGTCAATGCCTATTCGATCGCTCTTGCTCAGAGCGACGAGGTGTTCCGCGAGTCGCTTTCGGGCGACGCGTACAACTTCCCCGACGGCAAACCGCTCAGCTGGGTGACACGACTGTCCAAACACCGACTCTGGCAGGTTCGTGGTCCGCAGTTCTTCCACGACGTCATGGATCAGGGCCGGGAGTCCCGCGTCCGACACTTCCTCCTTGGTGGGTCAGAGGAGTTGTTGATCAGGTTGCAGCGGAATCTGGAGGCTCGGCACCCCGGGGTGATCATCGCCGGGGCGTACAGCCCACCCTTCCGACCAATGTCGCCGGGAGAAATCATCGCTCAGGATGAGCTGATCCGGGATGCACGGGCCGACATCGTGTGGGTCGGTCTCGGAACGCCGAAACAGGATCTCGAGGTCCGTCGCCTCGCCGCGTCGCTGACGGTTGTTGCCTGCGCTGTCGGCGCTGCGTTCGACTTCACCGCGGGTACGAAGCGTGAAGCGCCGAAGTGGATGACGACTCTCGGCGTGGAGTGGGTATTCCGTCTCTTGTCGGAGCCCAAGCGGCTTTGGCGGCGGTACCTCATCGGCAACTTCGTGTTCATTGCGGCCGTGATCAGGAGCCGCTGATGATCTCGGGTCGTCGGATCGTCGTGATCAGTCAGGTGCCGCCGCCGATGCACGGCTCGACACTGATCACCAAGATCCTCCTCGAGGTACTCCGCGAGCTCGGGGAGACGCCCATTCTCGTCGACCGGCGCTTCAGTCGAGACATCGGTGAAGTCGGCTCAGTGTCGCTTCGGAAGATCAGTGCGGCTCCGGCCCTTGCCGGACGGCTCCTGATCGCGCTGTTCCAACGCCCAGGTGCCTGTGTGTTCTTCTGCACGAACCGGCCGTTCTCGTTCCTCGTGGATGTCGTTCTCGGCGAGTTGCTCCGGCTGTTCCGTGTACCAACCGTCAACTACGTCCATACGAGGGGTTACCGGGAACTTGCCCAGCGCGGCAAAGTGTGGCGCTTTCTTGTGAGCCGATTACTCGGACGAGGCAAGGTCACTGTCTGCCTCGGGGAATCCCTGGTGGCCGACATCGTTGACTTCGTCCCCGCGGGGTCGATCACGATCATCAAGAACACCGTTGAGACGCCGCCGACGAAACGCGCGCCCCGACGACGCGGGCACGTCATCTTCCTGTCCAACCTCCTGGAGGAGAAGGGTGCTGACGTCTTCGTGGAGGTGGCGATCAAGATCTCCGCTGGCCCCGGCGAGGAGACGTTCTCCTTGATCGGTCCGACGGTCGACGAGGCTGTGACTTCCTCACTCCGCGACCGCGTTGCTCGAGTCGGGCTGTCCGACAGGATTGCGTTCCGTGGACCGCTCCTCGGCGAGGAGAAATGGGCTGCACTGGCGTCGGCGGAGCTGCTGGTGTTCCCGTCTCGGTACCGGTTCGAGGCGCAACCGCTCACGATCATCGAGGCGTTCAGCATCGGTGTGCCGGTTGTCGCGTCCGATCTCGGCGCGATCGGCGAGCTCGTTGACGATGACTTCAACGGGCGGCTAGTCGGGGCGGCTACCGTCGACTCCGTGTCCGCCGCTGTTCAGAGCATCACCCGCGACGCCTCGACGTCGGAACGACTTGCCGAAGGTGCTCGGCGAACCTTCGACGAGCAGCATTCGCGAGACGCATTCCGCGCTGGCTGGGCCCGTGTTATCTCGAGCGTGAGGAAGTAGCGGCATGGTGACGGACGAATTAGTTCTGGGAGGTGGGACCGCGGAGGCGCAGGCCGCGTTGCTGCCGTTCGAGTCGTTCGCAGGCTTCCGCAGGACATTGCGAGCCGATCTGCGGGCCAACCGTGGTGATGTCAAGTCACAACTCGTGCTCACCGGGCTGCGCGTTTGCCAATTCTTGATGCGGAGCCGCGCTCGACCGCGGAGGAGATCGTTGCCGGCGGTGATCTTGTACCGCCTCGCAACGGAGTTCGTGCTCGGGATCGAACTCCGCCCGAAGACGATGGTGGGCCCCGGGCTGACCATCTTCCACGGAACCGGCTTGGTGGTGAACGACCACGCGCTGATCGGTTCGGGAGTAACGCTGCGTAACGGCGTCGTGATCGGGCACAAACGACCGGGCGAGCGTGCGCCCTTCGTCCGCGATGGGGTGGATGTCGGAGCCGCAGCGCTGATCATTGGCGCGGTGACTGTGGGACGGAGCGCCAACGTCGGAGCTGGCGCGGTCGTTGTTCGGGACGTGCCCGACGGGGACACCGTGGTCGGGAACCCAGCGAGGAGCGTGCGCCGGTGAGCACAGCGCGCCGCTCTCACGACGACCTTGTCGTTGTTGCCTACGGGTATGCCGCGTCCGAGCGCGACGCAGTCGCAAAGGCCGTCCATGATTTGGCCGGTGAGCTGCGGCGGCGCGGCGAGAGAGTCGCTGTCATCGCGATCCGCCCAGAGAAAATTGTCCTCTCCGGCGGCAACGCCGCAGCGAAGGCGAGACGTCTCTTGTCAGAGATCCGTTTTCTCGGATCTGCGGCCAGATTCGTCTGGCGCCGCAGGCGCGCAATCCGCGTCGTGATCACCGTAGATGTGCCGTCGGGGATCCCGTTCGTCGGAGCCCTGGCACGACGTCTCAGTCGTGGGCGGGTCACGGATGTTGCCTGGGTCATGGACCTCTACCGACTGACGCGTGATCAAGGCGGGCCTCTGTCGAAGGCCAGAGCTGCCGTTGAGCGCGCAGCGCTCCGAAGTAGTGGGAACGTCGTCACGATCGGAGAGTGCATGGCAGACGCTCTCTCCGCGGTCACCGGTGGCAAGGTGAGCACGATCCCGCTGTGGCACCGCGACATGGCTGCAACGCCGGTCGGCGATCGCGGTGGCCCGCTGCAGCTCCTCTACTCCGGTTCTGCTCGTGACCTTCACCCGCTACTGCCCTTGGTGAGGGCTGTAGCGAACCGGCGTGATGTCGAGCTCTCGATCAACGGCTCCGGAAGCGAGGTCGATCGTGTCGCCGCGTACTTGGCAGGCACTCCGGCTAGCAATGTCCGGATCGGTGGTTTTGTCGACGAATCGCAACTGGAAGCAGCGTATGCGGCTGCCGACATCCACGTCGTCTCACTCGCCGATAGCGCGACGGGCACGTGCGTTCCGTCGAAGGTGTACGCCGCTATGGCAGCCGGGCGAGGAGTGCTCTACCTCGGCTCAGGCTCCGGGCAGGCAGCTCGAGACGTCCTCGCAGCGGACGCCGGGCTGGTGGCACCGCCTGAGTCTGTATCCCTCATTTCGACGACCGTCTCGAAGCTCGTGTCAGATCGCGAAGCAGTGCAGCAGTACGGGGTCCACGCTCGGCAGTTCTTCGAAGAGCGGCGCAATGTCCGAGCCGGCGGGGAGAAGTGGGTCGGTGCTGTCGGCAGGACCGAAGCGGCCACTGCGATCTCGGTCTCGGCGAGCTGATCGATGCGCAGTCTGATCTGGTCGCTCATTGAACGGGTGTTTCCGAGGCTTGCCAGCGCCCTGTTGATGGTGTTGCTGGCACAGTACGTGACGCCGGTCGTCATCGGACTCTACGCCTGGCCGATGCTCGTCCTCACCTTCTACTACTCGGCCCTAGATGGCGCGATCCGCCAGGTCGTTGTGCCGAGCCTGGCCAACAGGGACTCGTACCAATTCCTCCTTCGATACCGGAGGTGGGCAAGCATCGGCGGAGTCGTTGCAATGCTCGTCACCATCGGGCTTCTCTGGTTCGCCTTCCCCGAAGAGCTGCACACCCAGATCTTCGCCCTGCTCCCGCTCGTCGCGGTGCCGATTGCGAATTCGTACTCGATCATCCCGCTCGGATTCCTACAGCGGGGCGATGAATGGCGCCGCCTGGCAAACCTGCAGCTGCTGGTGTCTGGCCTCTCGCTCGTCGTGTCCGTCCCGATGCTCTTTCTCACGCGCAGTCTCGCGGCTGCGTCACTGCAGGTTCTGCTCGCAGAGCTCCTGTTTGCGGTACTCGCTCACCGGGCTGCCGCCCGACTGGGCTTACCCGCTCACGTTGAGGCACTAGGTGCAGGCACTACCCTCACCAGGGAGTTTCGTCACTCGTCCGGATTCTTCATCCTCGGCTGGTTGCAAGGGCAAGCTGATCGCATTCTGCTCGGCGCGATTGCTGGCACGGCTGCCCTCGGTTCGTACAATCTGGCGATGGCAGTGGCACGGAACCCGGGCGACGCGGTGTCCTCTTCAACAGCCAACGTGCTCCGGGTCCGGCTTGACAAGGCCGATGGCGTTGACGATGTGAGAGGTGCGGCCAACGTGCTCCTCGTGAGAGCCGCCCTCCTGTCGGCCGCTCTGGTCGTGGTGCTCAACGTCGGTACGGAATTCATACTGCGCCCGTTCCTCGGCCCGGCCTGGACGAAGCCTCTCGATGCCGTCTACCCCGCTTCACTCAGCATCCTCGTGACGACGATCACCTGGTCGCTCGCCCCGGTTCTGATGGCTCGCGGGCGACTCGCCTGGGGGACGCCGATCAAGGCAGTGGGCGTCGTTCTCGCGATTCCGATCGCCGTTGCTGCAGCGCACAGCGTCGAGTCAGCAGCATGGGTCTACCTCGGCCGCGAGCTTCTGCTCCTCGTGCTCCTCGCGTTCGGATGTGGCCGTGCAACTCCTTATCGAGCTGTCGGTTTGAGTCTCGCGCTCACGGCTGCACTCGGGGCAGCGCTCGGAGTTCTCTGCCAGCTCGGTTGAGCGTGACGCCCCATCGCTGAGCCGAGCACAGGTCTTGGCGGGGAGTGCATTTGTCGCGTTGGCTCGGGTGGCGGAGACGCCCGACCATCGGAAGGTCGAAGGATGCACCGACCGTGCTAGCTTTCCCCCATGGCTTCGGGGGACTTGCAGCGCCAGTCGACCCGAGTCGTCGTCGGCACGAGTGCCGTGGCGTTGATCCTCGCGGCGAGTCGCTGGGGCTCCTACATCGGAGTTTCCCCACTGTTCTTGACCGACGTTCTTCTGTTCCTCGGGTTGTCGCAGTGGTTCATCTCGCGACACATGCGGGGCCAGCAGTTGCGCGACGATCTGTTCGCTCGCGACCAACCCGGCCTCGCCGTACACCTCTTCTTCGGCTACATCCTCATCCGAGTTGCGTTTGCGCTGACACAGGGCGAGCCAGTGAGCGACTGGATCCGAGATTCGGCACCGTTCATCTACGTCTTCGTTGCCTACGTCAGCGCTGCATCGATCGCGCGCTCGACGAAGAGCGCCCGCGACAGAACAGCCCGCATCTTCCGGCTTGCGTTGGCCTTCCATCTTGTGTGGGCCACCGTTTCGATCTTCACAGGGTTTACGGGCATCCCGCTCCCTGGCGGTGCCGCAGGGATCTTCCAGCTTCGGCCGGACATCGACATGGCGATCCTCGGAATCGGGGCCGGGACGTTCTTGCTCCGAGCGTTCCGCACGACGAAGCGTTTCTGGTCCATCTTGGCGATCGTCGTTTCTCTGATTGACGCCTTCTCGCTTCAGTCGCGCGCTGGGTTGATCAGCGTCGTTGCCTCGATGTTCGTCGCCTACCTGATCTTCTATGTGAGCACTCCTGCTCGTAGCGGACGTCGACTCTTCTCCCAGATGCTCGTGCCGATTGCCGTTGCAGTTCTCATGCTTGTCTTGCCGCTCACCGGCGCGGGACAGCGAATCATTGCGACGATCGATGCCTCCGCGGCCACCACGCAAGGCCAGTTGAGCGCGAAGGGTACAGAGAATGCCCGGCGGTTAGTCTGGTCGCAGGTGATCGCTTGGACGAATGCATCGCCGTCCCGACAAATCATCGGCAGCGGATTCGGAAACGACTTCCTGTCGGAATCTGGAACGCTGACGTTCCTCGAGGGTACGACCTACGACAACGTTCGGAGTCCGCACAACTATTTCGTCGGTATCTACGCCCGCATGGGGGCAGTCGGCGTGGTCCTTGCAGCGGCAGTAGTCCTGTCACTTGTGTTCACGCTGTTCCGGCGGCTGCGTGTCGCGGCCCAAGATGACGTCGTCGCGACAGCGGCCTTGACGACCATCGCGATCCTTCCAGTCGCATCACTCGGAGTTGTCCTCGAAGCGCCGTTCGGGGCGGTGCCATTCTGGTGGTCCGTCGGGATCATTCTCGCAATCGGACCGCGAAGGGTCGAAGGTGTCGATCAGCGGACTGCGGTCTCCTCGGGTAAGACCGTCACCTCGCCGGAAGGCGCGCCAGCGGCTTGATCGGGGCGCTATCGTGTCGGGAATTCCGAACCTGAAGACGGTCGGGCTGCGAAGACCGTCTCTTAAGAGGCGAGAGATCAGGTGAGTGTCGGGCTGGCTTTTGTCGATGGCAGCTTGTAGGCTCACGCACCGTGGAACAGCCTGCCAACAGAATTGGCGCGTTTGATGGACTTCGTGGAATTGCCGCTCTAGTCGTTCTCATCCATCACTCGTTCGTCTCGGTGGCGCCTCTCGGCGATGTCTACTTCGACAAGCCGACGCCAGCGAGGCTGGCGTGGTTGGTTGCGTCGCCGATGCATCTCGTATGGGCTGGGCCCGAGGCGGTCTACGTGTTCTTCATTTTGAGCGGGCTCGTACTCACTCTGCCAGCGCTTCGTAGGCGCTACGACTGGAAGGCGTACTACCCCTCGCGGCTGATACGGCTCTACTTGCCCGTCATTGCCGCCGTGGTCTTTGCCCTTGCCCTCGCTCTGGCCGTGCCTCGGAAAGGCACAGCTGGACGCGGGATATGGATGGAACACCATGATCAAGCGCCTTCTCTCGTCGCCTTTGTCCGCAATGCCACATTGGTTTCGCCGGATTGGCTGAATCCGCCGCTATGGTCCCTGCGGTGGGAAGTAGCGTTTTCCGTCTTGCTCCCTCTATATGTCTTCATCGCTCTGCGCTCTGCACGATGGGAAATCCCGCTCATAGTGGGAGCGATTGGCTTGAGTACATTCGGAACGTTGACCCACGACAAGGGCCTGCTGGTCTACCTTCCAATGTTCCTGATCGGTGCGGTCCTCGCGCCAATGCTTTCCCGGCCAGAGAAGTCGACTAGTCGAAAATGGCCATGGCTCATGGGTGCTGGTCTCATCGGTATCACTTGTAAGTGGTGGCTTGAGCCGTTGATCCCGGGTAGCAACGCAGCGACAATGCCGATCGTACTTTTGTCCGCGCTCACGATCGTGGTCTCTGCGGTCAGGTGGCCGGGTGCTCGCTCGTTCTTGGAGCGGCCGGTGGTGCAGTGGCTCGGCCGGATATCGTTTAGCCTCTACCTCACGCACGACCCCATCGTGGTCGCCACTGGGACGCTCCTCCCGGTCGACCTGGCTTGGCTGACGCCCTTGGTCTGCATCCCTGTCTCTATTGCAGTCGCCTACATCTTCTTCCGGCTCGTCGAGCGACCGGCTCACATTGCAGCGAAGCGGGCAGCCTCCAGACTTGCTTCCCCGCGCGGCGCTGCGGTGGGCTGATCAGCCGCGCCCGATGAGGATCCTCATTGCAAGAGCATCCCGAGCACTAAGGTCCTGCATGGCGTCCAAGATGCCTGGTAGGAGAAGAGCGCGCTTTGACTCGATCGTCATACACGCGTTCACCTTGGCGAGCAGGGTCGGATCTGCGGCAATCTGACCCGTCGCTACAGCCAGTGCTGCGTACGACTCTTGCCACTCAGGCTCACTGCTTGCTCTTGCCGCCCATCCTTCGTTCGCTGTCACCTGACCGCCGTGCCTCCTCAGCGCGGTGACCGGGCGAGCAAGACGCGAGATGCGCGCGCCTCGAGCTGCCGCGCGCATCCAAAGGTCGTAGTCCTCGGCAAGGCACTGGCGGTAGCCGCCGAGCTCCAGGAGCAGCCCCCGTCGGGCCATCATCGTCGAGTGTGCGACGGGGTTGTCGATCAACAGAGCCGAAGGAAAGGCGCTTGGGCCCAGGGCGATCGGCGGCGAAGGGTAGGGAATCCGGACGCGAGCTCCAAAGTGGACCACTCCGCCGAAGATGATGTCGAGAGGCCTGCGGAACTGGGTGAGCTGGAACTCGAATCGTCCGGGTAGGCCGATGTCATCGGCGTCCATCCTTGCCACGAAGTCGCCGCGCGCCTCCATCAGGAGCACGTTCAAGGCTCCGGCTACCCCCGACGGCGCACTCGACCGGAATACCTTGACGCGTGCATCGCCCGTTGCGCTCGCGATTTCAGCCGTCTTGTCACTGCTTGCATCGTCGAGAACGAGAAGCTCAGCGTCGGCGGGAAGGGCTCGAAGTGTCGATCTCATGCTCGCAGTGATCGTCTTGGCGGCGTTCCGAGCGGGCATGAGGAGGGACAGACGCATCGATGGCTTCCATGTACTGATCAAGCGTGCGGGTGGCGGAGGTACTGACCAAGCGTGCAGAAGGCGAGCTCGGTGTGATCGTACTGGAGGCGTCGGTGACGTCGGACGAAGAACGGCTCCCGTCCAGAAGAGGGCAGGGAGCGAGTCGCCTACGTGCTCCATGTGGGCCCGTACTGAGGCTGTCCGGGCAACGGCGATTCTCAACCGACTGACGTGCGGTGCAGCGACGCAAATGGCAACATCTGGCTCCGATCATGCCGATCGTTCGCCCGACGCGCTGCTTTAGATGCGAGAACCATGCTAGTCCTTGCAGTAACAGGGCCGTTGGGACACTGTTGGGCCTGTGGATGACCCTGTTGTAGTGCTTCGTGAACAGACTCGGTCGAGTCTCGCACTGCTGCACTCGGGGATCGCCGAAGTGGTGCTGACGGATTTCCCCGACCACGGAAACATCGGTGACTCCGCGATCGCGTTGGGTCAGCGTCGCTTCTGGGATGATGCTGGTATCAGGTTGACGAAGGTCAACAGTCGCTCAACGCTCAGTCGATCGACTCTGGATACGAAGACAACGGTCGTGATCCACGGTGGTGGCAACGTCGGTGGGCTCTACCCGGATGCCGATCAGCATCGATATCGTCTCGCCGAGAACCTTCGGTCCGAGACCTTGCTGATACAAGAGCCGCAGACGGTTCACTTCACTTCACCTGCGTCCCAGGAGAGCTTCGCGCGGAGGTTCGCGGCGCGCCCGAACACACGTTTGGCCGTACGGGACCACCGGTCGGCGGTCGCTGTGAGGGACATGATGTCCAAGGTTGTGATGAGCCCGGACGCCGTCCACATGCTCGGTTCGATCGAGGCACCGGCGCCGATCGCGAAGGTGGTGACCCTTCTGAGAAGGGACGGCGAATCTGCACGGACTCTCGTTGACGGATCCGATTGGCCTCGCGATCCAGTGGACCTCGATCTGCTCCGGTGGTGGTCGAATCGTGCGCACCAGGTCCCGCCGCTCAAGATCTTCTTCCGACACGCACCGCGCACTTGGATGTCCAAGGCGGAGCGACGCTTTCAGCGAGGCGTCCGATTCTTGTCGCAAGGGGAGACCATCGTTACCGATCGCCTCCACGCGATGCTCATCGGTCTACAGATGGGGCGCCAAGTCATCGCTACGGACAACAACTACGGGAAGCTCTCCGCCTACGCGGAGACGTGGCTGGCACCGTTCGGTGATCAGCTACACCTCCGAGTTGCGGCCTGACCGGCCGAAATCGGAGCAGACATCGGGCGCAGTGGCGGCAGCCGTTATGCTGACGAATCGTTGCGTCCAGCCACGCTTCGGGGCGGTGCCCGGAGGCTGGCGCTTGAGCTGGGGAAACATGACGAAGCGCGCGCTCATCACGGGCATCACCGGACAGGACGGCTCGTACTTGGCTGAGCTGCTGCTCCGCAAGGGGTACGAGGTGCATGGCCTGATCCGTCGCGCCTCCACGTTCAACACCTCGCGGATCGACCACCTCTACGTCGACCCGCACGAGTCGGGCGCGAAGCTGTTCCTGCACTACGGGGACCTCGGCGACGGTGCACGACTCGTCAGCCTCCTCAGCGAACTGAAGCCGGACGAGGTCTACAACCTCGCGGCGCAATCACACGTGCGGGTGTCGTTCGACGAGCCGGAACACACCGGTGACGTGACGGGTGTGGGCACGATGCGCATGCTCGAAGCGGTCCGGGTCTCCGGCATCCACACGCGCTTCTACCAGGCGTCCTCCTCCGAGATGTTCGGGGCGACCCCGCCGCCGCAGAACGAGGAGACGCCGTTCTGGCCGCGTTCTCCGTACGGTGCAGCGAAGGTCTACAGCTACTGGGTGACCCGGAACTACCGCGAGGCGTACGGCATGTTCGCGGTGAACGGCATCCTGTTCAACCACGAGTCGCCGCGACGTGGTGAGACGTTCGTCACCCGGAAGATCACCCGTGCAGTCGCGCGGATCAGGGCCGGCCTCGAGGACCACGTGTACCTCGGCAACCTCGACTCCGTCCGCGACTGGGGGTACGCCGCCGAGTACGTCGAGGGCATGTGGCGGATGCTGCAGGTCGACGAGCCGGACGACTTCGTCCTGGCGACCGGCGGTGACTTCACGGTCAAGGACTTCCTGACGACCGCGTTCTCCCACGCAGGCCTGAACTGGGAAGACCACGTGCGCTTCGACGAGCGGTACCTGCGACCGAGCGAGGTGGATGCGCTGGTCGGTGACGCGTCGAAGGCCAAGGAGAAGCTCGGCTGGGAGGCGACGGTCGACACCGCCGAACTGGCGAGGATCATGGTGGACGCGGACATCGCCGCCCTCGAGCACGAGGGCAGCCCGTGGATCGACACCGTCCGACTCGAGAGCTGGGGATCCTGATGACCACGACCGACTTCACTCCCGGTCCGATTAACCGCGCGGACCGCGTCTACGTCGCGGGACACCGCGGTTTGGTGGGCTCGGCGGTCTGGCGCAAGCTCGAGTCGGAGGGCTTCACCGACCTGGTCGGGCGGAGCTCCTCCGAGCTGGACCTGAAGGACCGCGGCGCCGTGTTCGCCTTCTTCGCCGAGCAGCAGCCAAAGCACGTCGTGCTGGCGGCAGCCAAGGTCGGCGGGATCATGGCGAACAACACCTACCCGCACGACTTCCTGAGCGAGAACCTGCAGATCCAGGTCAACGTGATGGACGCGGCTGTTGAGCACGGCGTCGAGCGGCTCGTCTTCCTCGGGTCGTCGTGCATCTACCCGAAGATGGCCGAACAGCCGATCCACGAGGACGCGCTCCTCACCGGGCACCTCGAGCCCACCAACGACGCGTACGCGATCGCCAAGATCGCTGGCATCCTGCAGGTGCAGGCCGTCCGGCGGCAATTCGGGCGCCCGTGGATCTCGGCCATGCCGACGAACCTCTACGGCCCGGGCGACAACTTCTCGCCCACCGGTTCGCACGTCCTGCCGGCCCTCATCCGCCGGTACGACGAAGCGGCACGAACGGGTGCGGCGCGCGTCGAGAACTGGGGGACGGGCTCGCCCCGTCGGGAGTTCCTGCACGTCGACGACATGGCGGCGGCGGTCTTCCACCTGATGGAGCACTACGACGGTCCGGACCAGGTCAACGTCGGGACCGGGTCCGACGTCACCATCAAGGAGATCGCCGAGACGATCGGCAGGATCGTCGGCTTCGAAGGCGAGACGGTCTGGGACACCACCAAGCCGGACGGCACGCCGCAGAAGCTGCTCGACGTATCCAAGCTCGCGGATGCCGGCTGGACTGCGCAGATCGGCCTCGAGGACGGTCTGCGGAGCACCATCGACTGGTACCGCGAACACGTGGACACCGTGCGTCAGTGACGTGGGCTGGACACGGGGAACCGTAGGATCGCGTCATGTCCGACCTGCCCGAGTCGCGACGCACTGCAGCACACCGGGGATCCAGGGCCCGGATCGTCTTGTGGATCGTCCTCGCCCTCGTCCTGCTGCTCATCCTCGCCGTCGCCTGGGTGGGAGTGCGTGGTGCGCTCGCGAAGGGACACCTCGAACGAGCGGTCGGTGACGTCGACACACTGCGCTCCCAACTCACCGGTGGCGACACCGCCGCCGCGCAGAAGACCGCGAAGCACCTGGAGCGTGAAGCGGGGGCAGCTCGTTCGTTGACGGGTGATCCGATCTGGGGGGCCTCGCAGAACGTCCCGTTCTTCGGGGCCAACCTGCGTGCAGTCCGCCAGGTCTCCGTCGTCGTGGACGATGTTGCCCGGAACGCGGTGACCCCGGTCGCCGACGTCATCGGCGGTCTCGGAACCGACTCGTTCGCGCCGAAGAACGGCAAGGTCGACCTGCAGCCGATCGTGGACGCGCAGCCGGCCGTCGCGAAGGCGACGACGACCCTGGCACGGGCTGACCGCGATGCGGACGCGATCGACACGAGTGACACGTTGTCCCCGGTGACGACCGCGGTTGCCGAGCTACGGAACGCGTTGTCGTCCGCTTCTGCGCAGGTGACCACCGCGAACCGGGTCGTGCAGCTCGCGCCGTCGATGCTGGGCAACGACGGTGAACGGAACTACCTGCTGTTGTTCCAGAACAACGCCGAGTTGCGCGCGGGTGGCGGGATCCCGGGTGCCGTGGCGCTCCTCCAGACCGATGACGGTGCCATTCACCTGCAGAACCAGACGTCCGGTGGCTCGTTCGGTCCGTACGCGCAGCCGATCCTGCCGCTGACCCCGGACACGACTGGTCTGTACGGCAGCATCACCGGGAAGTACATGCAGGACGTCACCCTGACCCCGCGTTTCGACGTCTCGGCGAAGCTCGCTCGGGCCATGTGGAAGCAGAAGTTCGGCGAACAGGTCGACGGCGTGCTGGCGATGGACCCGGTGACGCTGAGCTACATCCTCGAGGCCACCGGCCCGGTGAAACTGCCGACCGGAGACACCTTGACGTCGGACAACGCGGTCAAGCTCCTACTGAGCGACGTGTACGCGAGGTACCCGGACCCGGTCGTGCAGGACGCCTTCTTCGCCTCCGCCGCCAGCGCGGTGTTCGACAAGGTCGCGAGTGGTGACTTCGACCCCCAGCAGTTCGTCTCCGCCCTGAGCCAGAGCTCCGGCGAGGACCGACTGCGCCTGTGGAGCGCGGACCGGGCCGAGCAGCGCCGCATCAGCGGTACCGCTGTGGCCGGCGAACTCCCGACCGAGTCGGCGTCGTCACGAGAGTTCGCGGTGTACCTGAACGACGGCACCGGCTCGAAGATGGACTACTACCTCGAGAAGACCGTGTCAGTCGGCAGCTCAGTGTGCCGGAAAGACGGTCGTCCCACGTCGGTCGTCGAGGTCACCATCAAGAACACTGCACCCGCCGACGCCGCGACGAGCTTGCCCGAGTACGTCACGGGTGGCGGCGACTTCGGTGTGGAGCCGGGCAAGATCAAGACCCTGATCGCGACCTACGCGCCCGAGAGCGCGATCTTCCTCGGCGCAGCCAAGGACGGCAAGACGACCGCGGTGCAGACGGCGACGGATGGCGGACACCCCGTGGCGCAGTTGCAGACGCTGCTCGCACCGGGCCAGAGCCTGACCTACCGCGTTGCCTTCCTCGGCGAGAGCAAGTACGCGAAAGCCCCCGTGCAGGCGAGCTCCACCCCGGGTGTCCGCCAGTCCGAGGCCAGGCCGATCGCGTTCGAGTGTGACCAGCCTCTCGCCGCCGGGTGAGCCCGCCGTCCCGTTAACGCGGATCGGGCGCCCCCACTCCGGGGGTGATCGATCGCGGCTGTCCGACGTCACAGGCTGGTGATGCGGTGGTCAGGATTCGTGGGGGTTCGGCTGAATGTTCGCCTGACCTGGGATTTCCTCGTCGGATTCAGCCCGATGGCATCATGACGGCGACTCGGTCGCGCGCTCGTCTGGAATGAACACATGACGACCAATGACCGAAATCCACGCCATCTGGTACCGAGCTGTGAAACTCCGGTAGATTGAGACAACTTCGCCATCGCAACCGCCAGTTTCTTGGCCGGGGACAACCACGGGCGGATCAGCGGGCTCTGGGTGTCAGGGTCTGGATTTTCAGATCTTTAGGGGAACCACATGAAGAAGCTCATCGCTGCGGTGGTGCTGGCTGGGGCCGCACTGCTCGCCACGCCGACCGTCGCCAACGCCGCCGGTTACACGCCTGACTCCGACGTCTCCGTCTCCGGCACCGCCGTTGCCGGTGGTACCGCCTCCGTGAACTTCACCGAGGGTGCGTTCCAGGACAACGAGACCGTCAACGTCCAGGTCACCGGTGCCGGTGCGGTCACGCTCGGCGCGCTGCCGACCACGACCGTCTCGAAGACCTACACCGCTGCCTCCGACGGTTCACTCGCCGTCAAGGTCACCTTCCCGAAGGGCGCTTCGGGTACCTACAACCTGACCGCCACCGGCGCGACCTCGGGTGTCGTCGGCTTCGCCGCCTTCACCGTCGCCCCGGCTGACGCTGCTGCTGCTGTCCCGGCTGCGGGTGCTGGCTCCGGCACCGACGGCACCCTCGCATTCACCGGTTCGACCGTGTCCGCCCTGGCCCTCTGGGTCGCCGGTGGCGCAGTCGTCCTCGGTGGTGGCCTGCTGCTGGTCCGCGGCTCGGTCCGTCGCCAGCGCGAGTCCGTCTGAGACTCGAGCCTCTGAAGGAAGCCCCCGGAGCGCATCGCTCCGGGGGCTTCGTCGTGTCCGCGCGTCAGTGACGCCGGCGGTGTGCCGCCCACGCGAGCGCGAGGACGCCCAGGACGGCTCCGATGACCGCTCCCAGACCGTTCGCCAGGACATCGGCCAGTGACGCGGTGCGCGCGGGCAGGAAGAGCGCCTGGCCGGTCTCGATGCCGACGCTGACGACCACGCCCGCAGCCGCACCGGCCCACCACCACCGAGCGCCCGCGAGCAGGACCACGAGCAGGCCCAGCGGGACGAAGAAGACCACGTTCGACAGCGACTCGATCGTGCCGTACCCGAACCAGTCGGGGGCCCCGTGGCGATGAGCGATCGCCATCACCCGGTCGAGCGTCGGACCGGCTGCCGCGTCGACGGGTGAACCCCAGAACCCGACGAGCACCACCGCGACGCCGTAGGCGGCGGCGAGCCACGTCGCGACCCGACGGCTGCGTCCGGTGGCCGGGGCGCGCCCTGGATCGCGGGGACTGTCGGAGGTCACCCGACCGACGGTAGTGAGTCGGGCCTCCCGGATGGGCGTCTCCGTCATTCCGTGACGCATCTCGGAGGTCCGGAAAACGAGTACCCCGATCTGACGCGTGTACCCCGGAAAGACGTCACACCACCCCGGAAACCCAGGGGACGCCGATGGGTCGCATTGACGAAACCCGTGAATCAACGGGCATCGCTGGCGGTTCGGGCCGTGGTTCTCGTAGCGTTCTCGTGTCAGCAGATGTACCCCGGATCGTGAAGGAGAGCGACATGAGCATCACCGTCAACAACGCGACGCAGGCCGAGGTCACCCTCGACACCGACACGGTCGACACCATCGCGATCCTCGAAGCCGACGCGGCGACCTCGACCCGTCCGACCCGCGCCAAGGTCACCTGGGTGCAGGAAGACCAGGGCGAGTGGATCGCCGGCTACGGCGGGTACTTCGGTGGCAGCGTCGACAAGCGCGACGGCCGCTTCGTCGCTTCGGACACCTTCGGCCTGGTCGTCGGTGAGTTCGCATCGCTGGAAGAAGCGCAGACCAAGCTCGAGGACCAGCTCCACGTCATGCTCCCGTCGGTCATCCGACCGGTCGAGTAGGCGCCACCGGCGCCACCGCATGGCCAGCACCACCGGCGCCTGTCCAACCACGCACCATCGGCGTCCGCGACGCCCGCAGCACCAGTACGCAGCACCAGCACGCAGCACAGCCCGAAGGAGCACCACCATGAGCATGACCGCCGATCACCACCTGCAGACCGAAGTGACGCTGGACACCCGGACGATCGAGGTCATCGCCGAGATCGAGGCGCAGGTCGTCGCCGACACCGCGCCGACTCGCGTCCGCATCAGCTGGGCGCAGCCCGACGCCGGGCTCTGGGTCGCCAACTACGGCGGGTACTACGGCGGCACCGTCGACCGGCAGGGCACGCACTTCTTCGTTGCCGACACGTTCGGCGAGTACGTCGGGGACTTCCGATCGCTTGACGAGGCGAAGACGCGGCTGGCCGAGCGGCTACACGTGCTGTTGCCCGACGTGATCCGCGTCACCGCCTGATCCGGACCACGCTCGACCCCCACGAAACCCCACCGGATCCCGGTGGGGTTTTCCAGTGCCCGAGCGGGTGACGCGGCCCTGAGGTGCGCCTACCCCCACAACGAGTGGTCCCCTCTATTGGGGACCCGTCCCGTCCCCACTTCGGTATCGAGACCTGCCAGTATCGACCCGGCGCCAACGACCGTCCTCCCTGAACCGACGGCCGTTGATCAGCGCCCGCATCATCTCGACCCGAAAGTGATCATGCTGCCTGGAAACCAGGGCACCGCTGTGCCTCGACGCCGCTTCGGCGTCCGAACCGTCGCCTTGTTCGGTGCCGCGCTGCTCGTCGGCGCCGGTCTCTCGACGACCACGGCGGTCATCGCGGCCGAGCCGGCGTCGGCCGTCGATGCGACCCAGAACGGTGCGCTGGTCTGCTACCCGCAGAACACGCTGTACGCGATCGACAGCACCGGCAAGGTAGTTGCCGTCGACATCAGTTCGGACGAGTCCAAGGTCGGTCAGACCGCGGACGTCACGAACCTCGGTGCGGGCGCGAACAACGGTCTCGGCATCTCGCGCGAGGGCGTTTCGATGTTCGCCGCAGCGAACGGCGGGACCGCGACGCTTCGTCAGTACGACCCGAAGACGGGTGTCGCCAGCGACCCGGTCGCGACCGACACGACACGGTCAGTGATCCGTGGTGCCGTGAACCCGGCAACGGGCATCTACTACTACGGCGACGGCACCGGTTGGCTCGGCGCGTACCGCCCCGCGACGGACACGACGCCGGCGAAGTACCTGGGTCAGGTCGGGCAGATCAACGGGCTCGCCACGCGGAACGCCGCCGACACCGCGAACGCGAACGGCGACTTCGCGTTCAGCTCCCGCGGACTGTTCTTCGTCGTCGCGGCGAACCACGTCTACCGCGTGAACACGAACGAGGTCCCGACGACGTCGGGCAACACGGCGATGACGACGACCGAGATCGCGACCCTGCCGTCCACCACCAACAGCCCCGGCATCGCGTTCTCCTCCGACGGCTTCCTGTACGTCTCGAACACGGTGACGACCAACCGGGTCCCCACCACCACGATCTTCCAGCTGGACCCGACGTCGGGAAAGGAAGTCCGCAACTTCCGCATCGTCGGTGATTACGCCGCGAGCGACCTCGCCAGTTGCAACTACGCCGACACCGTCACGGGTGAGTCGAGCGTCGACACCCGCTGGAACAGCGGTGACCAGTTCACGGTGTCGATCACCGGCGGCGGCATCACCCCGAACGCCGGGACGACCAGCACCAGCAGCGGCAGCGCCACGGGCATCCAGGCGCAGAAGGCGGGCGCGGTCCTGACCACGCCGAACAAGGACTACACGGTCACGCAGACCGCCGATGGCACCACGGACATGGCGAACTACGACACCACGTGGAAGGCCGTCGACCGGGGGACCAACGCGGTCATCGCGAAGGGCAACGGGAACACCGGCACCTTCACGTTCCCCGCCGCCACGACCGCCGACGGCACCGACGTCATGGTCACCTTCACCAACACGCTCAAGGCCGTGCACGTCACCACGACCTCGGACACCGGCAACACGCCGAACGGCACGAAGCTCACGGTGCCGACGAAGGGCGTCCTGGCGAACGACAGCGGCACCGGCCTGTCCGTCGTCTCGAACACCACGCCCGCCCACGGCACCGCGACCGTGAACTCCAACGGCTCGTACACGTACACCCCGGCCGGCGGCTTCTCGGGCACGGACACCTTCCAGTACACGGCGAAGGACTCCTCCGGCCAGACGTCGACCAGCACCGTGACGATCACCGTCGCTCCGGCGGGCACCGACGACGCGTTCAGCGTGCACGCCGGCCAGACCGCCACTGCGGACGCCGGGACGGGTCTGCTCGCGAACGACCACGGCACCGGCCTGACGGTCACGGGCAACACGAAGCCCGCCCACGGTGACCTGACCGTCGAGCAGGACGGTTCGTACTCGTACACCCCGACCGCCGGTTACTCCGGCCCGGACTCCTTCACCTACACGGCGAAGGACGGCGACGGCGCGCCGATCAGCGGCACGGTCACCATCACGGTGCTGCCGACCGCGGGCGCCGACACGATCACCGCGACGGCGGGGGCCACCACCCCCGGCACCGCCCCTGGCCTGCTCGCCAACGACCTCGGCTCGGACCTGACCGTGACGGGCAGCACCAAGCCCGCCCACGGTGACGTCGTCGTCGCGAAGGACGGCAGCTACACCTACACCCCGGCCACCGGTTCCTCCGGCCCCGACTCCTTCACGTACACCGTCACCGACGGCACCGGGGGGACCGACACCGTGACCGTGACCGTGAACGTCGCCCCGCTGGCGAAGGACGACACCGTCCGCGTCGCCGCCGGCACCACGTACACCGCCGACACCCGCGCCACCGGCGTCCTGGGCAACGACCTCGGCACCGGCCTGACGATCTCGTCGAACACGAAGCCCGCGCACGGCGAGCTCACCCTCGACAAGGCGACCGGTGCGATCACCTACACGCCGGCCGACGGCTTCTCGGGCACGGACTCGTTCCGTTACACCGCGACGGACACCGCCGGTGCGCCGACGACCGCCACGGTGACCATCACGGTCAACCCGACGATCGCGAACGACACCACGACGACGAGCGCCGGCACCCCGGTGAACGTCGACGTGCAGCACAACGACCGCGGCTCGGACCTGGTCACCACGATCGTCACCGGTCCGGCGAACGGCACCGCAGTGGTGGCCGAGGACGGCACCGTCGAGTACACGCCGACGGGTGACTTCTCCGGCACCGACTCGTTCACCTACACCGTGACCGACGGCGACAAGGTCACCACCAGCCCGGCGACGGTCACCGTCACCGTCAAGCCGGTCGCGAACGGCGACACCGTGTCGACGAAGTCCGGCGAGACGCTGACCATCGCGCCGACGACGCTCACCGGCAACGACAAGGGAACGAAGCTGACCGTCACCGACGCGGCCGCCGTGCCGGACGCCGACGGCACGACGCACGGTGACGTCACGATCGACCCGACCACCGGCGTGATCACGTACACGCCGAAGCCCGGCTTCTCGGGCACCGACACCGTCACCTACACGGTGCGGGACGACTCCGGCCAGACCACGACCGGCACGATCACCGTCGTCGTCGGCCCGATGGCCACCCCGGACACCGCGACCGCCACCGCTGGCACCACGCTGATGGTGGGCGGGGACGGCGACGACCGCACGGGCGTGCTCGGGAACGACGAGGGCACGAAGCTCACCGCCACGGTCGACCTCGAGCCCGCGAACGGCGACCTCGAGCTGGCGGAGGACGGGTCGTACACGTACACCCCGAAGGACGGCTTCTCGGGCACGGACACCTTCACCTACACGGCGAAGGACCCCTCCGGCGGGACGGCCACGGGTGTCGTGACGATCACGGTCAAGCCCGGCACCGAGCCGGACGAGATCACGGTCAAGGCAGGCGGCAGCAAGACGGTCACCTCGGCCGAACTGACCGGCAACGACCACGGCACCGGCCTGTCCGTGCTCGACATCCCCGTCGGCAAGAGCGGCACGAACGGCACCGCGGTCCGGAACGACGACGGCACCGTCACCTACACGCCGAAGCCGGGCTTCTCCGGCACCGACGAGTTCACGTACACGGTCACGGACCGCAACGGCCTCACGAACACCGGCACCGTCTCCGTCCGGGTCACCCCCGTCACGGCGGGCGGCTCCACGTCCACCGACGCCGACGGATCCATCACCGTGCCGGCCGACAAGGGCGTGCTCGACGGCGCCACCGGCACCGACCTGCACGTCACGGACAACACCGACCCGTCGCACGGTGACGTCGTCGTCGACGAGGACGGCGGGTACACCTACACGCCGAAGCCCGGCTACTCCGGCCCGGACTCGTTCGACTACACCGTCACCGACGGCTCCGGCGGCACGACCACCGGCACCGTGACGATCGTCGTCGCCCCGAAGGCCGTCGCCGACACCGCGACCACCACCGCCTCGACCCCGGTCGACGTCGTGGTCACGGGCAACGACTCCGGCACGAAGCTCACCGTCACCGCGGTCACCAAGCCCGGTCACGGCGAGGCCGCGATCACCGGAGGCGGAGCCGGAACCGGCAACACCGGCACCGGCACCGTCACGTACACGCCGGCCGACCGCTTCTCCGGCACGGACACGTTCACCTACACGGTGACCGACCCGACCGGCGGCACTGCGAAGGCGACCGTCACGCTGACGGTCAAGCCCGTCGCCGTCGCGGACACCGTGCGCACCAGCGCCGGCACCGCGCTGGCCATCGCCGGCGCGACGCTGACCGCCAACGACCACGGCACGACGCTCACGGTCACCGGCCACGGCGACGCCGCGCACGGCACCGTGACGAAGGGCACCGAGCCCGGCTCGCTCGTCTACCTGCCGAAGAAGGGCTTCTCCGGCACGGACACGTTCACGTACACCGTCACGGACGGCTCCGGCCAGACCACGACGGCGACCGTCACCGTCCTGGTCGGCACCATGGCGACCCCCGACACCGGCCGCACCGCCACCAACGGCACCGTGACCGCGACCGTCGGCACGGGCGTCCTCGCCGACGACGAGGGCACCGACCTGTGGGCGAAGCTCGACCGCAAGCCGGCACACGGCTCCGTGGCGCTGGCGAAGGACGGCTCGTACGTCTACACGCCGGAGCACGACTGGTCGGGCATCGACACCTTCACCTACACGGCGATCGACCACGACGGCAACACCGCGACCGGCCTCGTGACGATCACCGTCACCCCGACGGCGACGAACGACAAGGCAGCCACGAAGGCCGGCAAGTCGATCACCGTCGCCGGCCCCGGCGTGCTCGGCAACGACCACGGCAGCGACCTGACGGTCGTGACCTCCGGCACGGCGGGGCACGGCACGGTCTCGATCGCCGCGGACGGCACGTTCGTCTACACCCCGGCGAAGGGCTTCTCCGGCACCGACACCGTGACCTACCGGGCACAGGACGGCTCGGGTCAGCAGGTCGACGCCACCGTCACCGTCACCGTCGGCATCGACGCGACGAAGGACGCCGGCCACACCATCGCCGGCACCCCGATCGCCCGCGACGCCGCCCACGGTCTGCTCACCAACGACCAGGGCACCCGCCTCACCGCAGCGCTGGACCGCAAGCCGGCCCACGGCACGGTGACGGTCCAGCCCACCGGCGCGTACGTCTACACCCCGGCCGCCGGCTTCACCGGCACGGACACCTTCACCTACACGGTGACGGACGCCTCGGGGCAGACCACCACCGCCACCGCCACGATGACGGTCGTCGCCGCCGCGGTCGCGAAGGACGACTCCGCCACCGGGACCGTCGGGCACCAGGTCACGATCGACCCGCTCGACAACGACTCCGCCTCGGGCGGTGCCACCTTCGAGACGGGCACCCTGCACCTGATCGACCCGGAGACGGGCAAGCAGTCCGACCGCGTCGTCGTCAGCCACGAGGGCACCTGGACCGTCCGCGACGGCAAGGTCGTCTTCACCCCGGCGAAGGGCCACACCGGCACCGCGTTCATCGGGTACACGGTGACGGACAGCAACGGCCAGACGGTGACGGCGACCATCACGGTCACCTACCCGACCGGCATCGCGGCAGCGGTCCACACCGCGGAGCTCGCCTTCACCGGTGCGACCGGCCTCGTCGGCCTCGGCCTCGCGGCGATCGCACTGCTCCTGGCCGGCGTGCTGCTCGTGACGCGTCGCCGCATCGCGGCGGGCATCGCAGCCGCCCCGGGGATCCGACGCAGCGCGCGTCCGTAACCACCGCGGTCGACCGGGAGGCCCGGATCACGTCAGCCGACAGGCGCACGTGATCCGGGCCTCCCGTCGTCCTGCCGTGGTCGCGTCCGACGCACGCCGTCACGCGGGGTGGTGCGGCTCCGCCGCTCGCTAGCCTCGGAGGATGAGCGACCGACCCACCGCACCCGGCCGACCCACCGCGATCGTGACCGGTGGGACCAGCGGCATCGGACGCGCCGTCGTCGAGGAGCTCCGCCGGACCCACGAAGTGATCGCCGTCGGGCGTGACCGCGTGCGGCTCGACGAGGTCGGGGCGCTCGACCACGTCACCGCCGTGCAGCTCGACCTGACCGACGCCGCCGGGTTCCCGGCCTTCGCCGACTCGGTACCGGAGCTCGACGTCCTGGTGCACAACGCAGCGATCGTCGAACGCCTGCGTGTCGAGGACGCCCGCGCCGAGGACTGGCAGCGCGCCTTCGCCACCAACGTCATCGCGCCGGCCGAGCTCAGCCGGGTGTTCCTGCCACACCTGCGCCGGGCAGCCGGGTCGGTCGTCGTGATCAGCTCGGGCGCCGCTCGACGGGCCGTGCCGAACAGCACCGTGTACTCCGCGTCGAAGCACGCGCTGCAGGCCGTCACCGACGGGCTCCGCCAGCAGGTCAGCGCCGACGGGATCCGGGTGAGCACCGTCGCGCCGGGACCGACCGACACCCCGCTCGCGCACACCGGCGATCGGTACGGTCCGGCCGACCCCGACGTGGTGCGGAGCGAACCGTCCACCGTCGCCTCGGCCGTGCGGTTCGTGATCGACGCCCCGCGGGACTCCCAGATCGCCGAACTGTGGGTGCGTCCGAGCGTCGAGTAGGGCGCCGGGCCGGGTGGCGTCTCGCTGGCTACGCCACCGGTTCGATGAGCTGCGGGCCGTCGTTCTTCACGCTGTTCACGGTGCGGGCGACCTCGTACTGCTCCAGGCCGGCCGCGACCGTCAGCGACTCGTGGTCGAGCAGGGCCAGCAGGTCGTCGGTGCCGAGGCCCCCTGCGCCACCGGTGCCGCCCCCCAGCCAGTCGTCGTAGCCGTCGGGCGTCAGGAACGCCGGCATCCGGTCGTGCACCTCGCCCGGGGCAACGTGGGCGTCGCGCGTGATGATCGCCAGTGACAGCCGCCACTTGTCCGGGTCGCCCTCGGGCTTGGTCGGGTCCGGCCAGGCACTCACGACCCCGGCCATCGCCAGGGCACCGCCGGGCTCGTGCACGAAGTGTGGCTCCTTACCGTCCTCGCGCACCACCCACTCGTAGTACCCCTGCGCCGGCACGATGCAGCGGTTCGTCGCGAAGGCCCGCTTGAACATGCCGCTCGTCGCGACCGTCTCGATGCGGGCGTTGATCGGCTTCGGGCGCTGCTTCAGGAAGTCCTTCGCCCAACTCGGCACGAAGCCCCAGCTGATCTGCGGCAGCTCGCGCTCCCCGTGCCGCTGGCGCACCGCGGACACGGGGTCGGTCGGGGCGACGTTCCAGCTCGGCACCAGGCCGGTCCCCACGACGCCGGTGTCCTGGTCGACGTGCTCGGTCCGGTCGGCGAGCTCACCGAGGAGCTCGGGCAACAGATCGGCCGTGGTGTCGGAGACGACGAACCTTCCACACATGCGCCCAGTGTGCCCCGTGCCCCCGACAGTCGCGCGGGCGGGGCTGTTGCGTCGTGTCGGCCTGTTCCCTTGTCCCGTTCCGCTTCGTGAACAGAAATGGTCGGGTCCCGTCACGCCACCCGACCATTTCTGCTCACGAAGTCGGGCCGGCGGGGACCTCGAACGGCTCGGCGGCCTCGGCGGCGACCCGCGCGCGTTCGGAGCGGCCGAGGCGGACGACGTACTCGGGCAGCACGAGGACGTAGAGCGCGACGGACACCACGGGCCACCAGGGCGCGACGTCGAGCAACGGGCCAGCACCGACGGCGGCGACCCCTGCCCCCAGCAGCGGGGTGACGCGGGCGAGCGTGCCGATCAGGCCGCGGCGGAGCAGGACCGTGTCGGTGCGGACCGCCTCGCGGTCCTCTGGACGGACGGGGCGTGGCCGTCGCAGCAGGTAGGGCTGCACCGAGGTCCGCACCGAGTTCTGCCACGAGGCCCGCACCTGCCGCCCGTTGATCGTCGCCGAAGGGTCCGGCGCGCGCCGCGTCGGGAAGCACGCGAACGTGAGCAGACCCACGCCGGCCGCCAGCAGCACGATGGCCGCCACGCTGCGGAGCGGAGGCTGTGCCGTCCAGCCGAGCCGGGCCTCCAGGACGAGCATGCCGACCAACGCGACCACGGCCCCTGCACCGGACCACGCTGCTGCGCGGCGGACACGACGCGGGTCCAGCACGTCGTCGACGTGCTGGAAGAAGATCCGCCAACCGAGTGCGAACACGGCTCAGTCTCCGGGCAGCGAGAGCTTGCTGCCCTTCGGGGTGCCGGGCCGGCCGCGGGCGGGCGGTGCCGGCGGGACGGGCGGGAGCGCCTCGGCCTCGACGCGCAGCTGCTCCTGGCGGCCGAGGGTGCGGATCCCCATGACGCCCGTGCCGCTCGAGAAGACGAGCCACATGGACCACACACCGAGGAGCACGATCATCCGGTCGCCGTCGACGGGGAACGTGAGGACGAAGACCACCGTGCCGAGGACGAGACCCACCCAGCTGACGAACTGCAGGAACGAACGGGTGGCGAAGCGGACGATCTGGTCGCGGCTCTCCAGCAGACCGTGGAGCACGGCATCGCGGTGCTGCGGGTCCACCGCCGGAGGGTTCCTGCCGTAGTAACGGGCGATGGCCTCTTGCGTGCGCCAGCCGATGCCCGGGATCGGTGGGACGGCCCATCCCTTCGGGCCGACCGGCGTCATCGATGCGCCGAAGCACCCGAAGCCGGCGGCCACCACGACCGCGATGACGACACCGGCGGGACCGGGAACGGGGTCGTCCAGGCGGTCCAGGAGCACGCCGACGAACAGCAGCACCACGAACGCGGTCGCCGCGACGATCGTGCCGACGACAACCATGCGGCGGCGGATGCGCTCGCCGATGACCTCGGGCAGTCGCTCCCGGTACACCTGCCACCCGATCTTGAACACGTGTCATGTCTACCGGGTTCGGGGTGTCGTGGGCCGGGTCGGCGGTGCATCGAGTGAGCAGAAGACGACGGGTGCGGTGATGTGACCCGTCGTGTTCTGCTCACTCGGCGGTGTGGGCACGCACGCGCGGACACGCCCGGCGGCGCGGGCACGCGCGGGCGCCCGGCCCCGGCACCCCGGGCGCGCGCAGCACACGTCCAGGTGGGCGCGATGACCTCGGCTCCATGAGTCTCGACATCGTCTACACCGCAGCCGCCCACGCCACCGGAGGCGGCCGCGACGGGCACGTCCGCAGCGAGGACGACCGGCTCGACCTGGACACCCGCCCGCCGAAGGAGATGGGCGGCAGCGGCGAGGGCACCAACCCCGAGCAGCTGTTCGCCGCTGGGTACGCCGCGTGCTTCCTCGGTGCGCTGCACGCCGCGGGCAAGGAACTCGACCTCGACACCACCGGCGCCGAGGTCTCCGCCGAGGTCGGCATCGGCGGCGCCGGCAACGGCACCTTCGGCCTGGCGGTCGAGCTCGACGTCTACGCACCGGCCGCCCCGCAGGAGCAGCGCCAGCGCCTGGCCGAGCGCGCGCACGAGATCTGCCCGTACTCGAACGCCACCCGCGGCAACATCACCGTCGCGCTGTCGATCGTCGACTAGCGTTCCGGCGTGGTCACCGACGAGACGCGCTGCCCCTGCCTGAGCGGCAACCCCTACGGCGAGTGCTGCGGCCCGCTGCACCGCGGTGCGGCCGCGCCGACCGCGGAGCGCCTGATGCGCTCACGCTTCAGCGCGTTCGCGCTGGGACTGCCGGAGTACCTGCTGCTCACCTGGCACCCGCGCACCCGTCCGGCGGCCCTCGAGTTGGACGCGTCCCAGCGCTGGACCCGGTTGGACGTCCTGACGACGACCTCGGGAGGCCCGTTCGACTCCCAGGGCACGGTCGCGTTCCGCGCGTGGTGGCGTTCCGACGACGACCGCGGGACGCTCGAGGAGACGAGCGAGTTCGTCCGCGAGCAGGGACGATGGTTCTACGTGGACGGTGTCGTCGCCTGACGGCTCCGCACCACGCCAGCTGACAGGAGTCGACATGCCCGCACGCGACCTCACCCGCTTCGGCGGCCGGACCACGGCCGCCGAGGTCGTCGACGGCCTCGACCTGACAGAACGCACGGCGATCGTCACCGGCGCCGCGTCCGGCATCGGGGTGGAGACCGCCCGAGCACTCGCCGGAGCCGGGGCGCGCGTGACGCTCGCCGTGCGGGACGTCGACGCCGGCCGACGGGTCGCGGACGACATCGCCCGGTCGACGGGGACGGACGCACCGGCCGTCGTCGAACTGCACCTGGACCGCCCGGGCTCCGTCGAGGCGTTCACCGCAGCGTGGTCGGGGCCGCTCGACGTGCTCGTCGCCAACGCCGGCATCATGGACGCGCCCGAGTCGTACACGCCCGCCGGGTGGGAGACGCAGTTCGCGACGAACCACCTCGGGCACTTCGCCCTCGCGCTCGGGCTGCACGACGCCCTGGCGGCCTCGGGTTCGGCCCGCATCGTCTCGGTGTCGTCGAGCGGCCACGGCGGTTCGCCCGTCGTGTTCGACGACCTGTTCTTCCGCCGGCGTCCCTACGAACCCGGACTCGCCTACGGCCAGTCGAAGACCGCGAACGTGCTGTTCGCCGTCGCTGCCGGCCGGCGGTGGGCCGCCGACGGCATCACCGCGAACGCCCTGATGCCGGGCGGGATCTGGACCGGGCTGCAGAAGCACTGGGACCCGGAGGTCCTCGCCGCCACGAAGATCGCCGCCGCCGACGCCGTGAAGACCCCGGAGCAAGGAGCTGCGACCTCGGTCCTGCTCGCCACCGCACCGGAACTCGACGGGGTCACCGGCCGCTATTACGAGGACTGCCACGAAGCAGCGGTGGTCGAGCGGATCGAGGACGGCCTGCACGGCGTGCTGCCCTGGGCGCTCGACCCGGACCAGGCCGACCGGCTGTGGGACGTGTCCGTCGCCCTGCTCGACGCCGAGGCGCGGTCCCGCGGCTGACCGCGGGTCGCCGGTGTCGTCGTCGGCTAGCTGCTGATGACGGCGGGCAGGCCGACAGCCGAGCGCATCGCACGACGGACGGCGGCCTCGTCGGGCAGCAGCTCGTCCTCGTCACCGGTCAGGAAGAAGCGGATCTGGCCGATGGCCTGTTCGGTGAGCATGTCGAGACCGTTCAGCACCCGGCCGCCCGCACCGGCCCAACGCGACGCGACGGCGGTCGGCCACGGTTCGTAGGCGACGTCGAACAGCACGGCGTCCGACCCCGACGGCACCAGCTCGAGCGGGTCGGCCGCGCCGCCGGGAAGCGTCGACAGGACGAACCCGTGGCGGGTGCCGGGCAGGTCGGTGAGCGGCAGGACCTCGAGCGAGACGCCGAGCCGCACGGCCAGCTCCACGAGCGACCCGGCCTTCGCGGTGTCGCGCAGGAACACCCGCACGAGTGACGCCCCGAGCCGCACGGCTGCGGTCAGGGCGCTCGCCGCGGTCGCCCCGCCGCCGAGGATCGTGGCCTCGCCGGGAAGGTGCCCGAGGGCCTCGACCGGACGGACGAGCCCCTGGACATCGGTGTTGGCACCCGCACGGACGATGCTGTCGCCCTCGTGGCGGAACGCCACCGTGTTGGCGACCCCGAGCTCATCGACCAACGGGGTCGTGCGGTCGAGGAGCGGCAGCACCTCGCGCTTGAGCGGCATCGTGAGACTCAGCCCGCGCCATCCGGGACCCAGCCCCGCGACGAACTCGTCGAGCCCACCGGACGCGACCTCGTGCCTCCCGTACGACCACCCCAACCCGAGCGCGTCGTAGGCCGCTTCGTGGAGCGTGGGGGAGAGCGAATGCGCGATGGGGGAGCCGAGCACCGCGAGGCGCGTACGGTCTGGATCTGGGACGGCCACGATCACCCAGCCTATCCAGCTGAATTCCTGTACGCCCCGTTAGGTTAGGCTACCCTTCGTGATCCGCTCATCCCTTCGTCTCCGACGTGTCCTCGCCGCTGCGGGTGCCGTCGCCGCAGCCTCCCTCGTCCTCGCCGGCTGTGCCTCGGGCTCCGGCTCGTCCACCGACACGGCTTCGTCCGGCTCGTCCGACGGCGCCTTCCCGGTGTCCATCACGACCGGCCTCGGCACCACGACGATCGACTCGCAGCCCAAGCGCGTCGTCGCACTCGGCTGGGGTGACGCCGAGACCGCGCTCGAGCTCGGTGTGCAGCCGGTCGGCGCGAGCGACTGGCTCGCCTTCGGTGGCGACGGCGTCGGACCGTGGCTCAAGGACGCGTACACGAAGTCGCCGAAGATCATCCAGACGCTCGAGCCGAGCTACGAGGACATCCTCAAGCTCAACCCCGATCTGATCCTCGACGTGAAGTCGTCTGGTGACAAGGACCGCTACGACAAGCTGTCCGCGATCGCGCCGACCGTCGCGATCCCGAAGGGCGGCGAGAACTACCTCGCCTCGACCGAGCAGCAGACCACGATGATCGCGAAGGCGCTCGGCAAGGAGTCCGAGGGCAAGAAGCTGCTCTCCGACCTCGACGACGCCTACGCCGCGGCGCGCAAGGCGCACCCGGACTTCGAGGGCAAGACCGCCGTCGTCGGTGCGTACAGCTCCGAGGGCTTCGGGGCGTACGCCTCCACCGACAGCCGCTCGTCGTTCATGAAGAACCTCGGGTTCACGATCCCGTCGGCCATCGACAAGGAAGCCGGCAAGGCGTTCTCCGTCACGCTGTCCGACGAGAACCTCGACCTGCTCGACGCCGACCTGACGCTGGTCCTGCCGATCTACGTCGACGCGTCGAAGGCCGAGGCTGACCCGCTGTTCCAGAAGGTGCCGTCGGTCGAGGCCGGTCACTACATCGTCTTCGACGACAAGGACGTGTCGTCGGCGTTCTCGATGGGCACCACCGCTGCGATCGAGTGGGCGCTCGACAAGCTGCCGGCCCAGTTCGAGGACAAGCTCGGCTGACCTGGCCGGTCTTCACCCGCGAAAGCGACAGGGTGCCGCCGAACTTCGGTGGCACCCTGTCGCTTTTGCTTGGTGGGGCTGACGATCTGGTCGAGACGGCTCAGACGGCGCAGACGGCTCAGACGGCGCAGACGGCGCAGACGGCGCAGACGGCGCAGACGGCGCAGACGGCTCAGACGGGGAAGCTCGAGCCGAGCAGCGCGAAGAGCAGCGCGATCAGCGGGAGCGTGCCCTGCTTGAACGCGGAGTTGACGTACTTGCGGCCGGAGCCGACCAGGATCACCGCGGCGCCGAGCATGCTCGCGGTCGAGAACACGACGAGGGTCCAGCCGGTTGCGGTGTTGCCCGCCAGCACCAGCACGACACCGAGGATCGCGCCGATCGCCAGGAACAGGTTGTAGAACCCCTGGTTGAACGCGAGGGAGCGGGTCGCGTCGGCCTCGGTCTCGGTCGCGATGCCGAACACCTTGCGGGCGCGTGGACTCGTCCAGATGATGGATTCGAGGAACCAGATGTACACGTGGACGAGGCCAGCGAGGACCGCACACACGCCCGAGATCACGAGCAAGACCGACATGTGCTCATTCTCGCAGGCGTCGGCGGGGTTCGGCTGCGCGTCCGCCAGTAGGCTCGGGGCATGAGCGACGACGTCACCCCGCCCGAGCCCGAAGCGACGGCCGAAGCGACGGCTGTCGCCGAACTCCGGAGCATCCGGCAGAGCATCGACAACATCGACGCCGCCGTCATCCACATGCTCGCCGAGCGCTTCAAGTACACCCAGCGAGTGGGGCACCTGAAGGCCGAATCGGGCATGCCCGCCGCCGACCCGGACCGCGAACAGATCCAGGTCGCACGGCTCCGGAGCCTCGCCGCCGAGGCGCACCTCGACCCCGCCTTCGCCGAGAAGTTCCTCAACTTCATCGTCGCCGAGGTCATCCACCACCACGAGCGCATCGCCGGGCGCGACGAATGAGCGTCGACCTGCCGACCCTGCTCGTCGGTTCCTACACCGCCACGGGCGGCGGGAACGCGACCGGCATCTCCCTGGTCGACGGCGGCGCTGCCCGCGCGGGCGCGGGCGAGGGCGCTCGTACGGTCGCGGTCGCTCGTACCGTCGCGGTGCTCGACGATCCCTCGTTCCTCGCTGTGTCGGGCGACCGTGTCTACGCCGTGTCCGAGACGAACGACGGCGGCGTCTCCGCCTTCCGGATGCAGAACGGCGCGCTCGAACACCTGTGGGACGCCTCCGCCGGCGGTGACGCCCCGTGCCACCTGCGGGTCGACCCGTCCGGGGCGCTCATCGTCACCAACTACGTCTCCGGCACCGTCACCGCCGTGTCCCTGGCGGCGGCCGAGTCGTTCTCCGCCTCGGTCCTCGCGAGCGACGGCGTCGTCCTGCCCGCAGACGGCGTGCACGGCCGAACCGACCGGCTCGCCGTCCCCGCCTCGGCCATCGCCGTCGCGACCCTGCCCGCCGCCACCGGCCCGGTGCAGGACCGGCAGGATGCGCCGCACGCGCACCAGTCCGTCGCGACGCCGGACGGCACGGTGCTCGTCGCCGACCTCGGTGGCGACGCGCTGCACGAGTTCCGCGTGACCGTGTCGGCCGACGGCGTCCCCACGCTCGAGGCGCTGCGCGTGCACCACGTGGCGCCCGGCGTCGGCCCGCGGCACCTGGCCTGGTACGCAGGCGACCTGTTCGTCGCCGGTGAGCTCGACGGCGCGGTCCACCGACTCCGCCGCGACGAGTCCGGCTCGCTCGTGACGATCGCCTCAACCCCGACGTTCGAGGGTGCGGTGGGGGAGTCGCTCCTCAGCCACATCGAGGTCGACGACGCCGGACTCGTCACCGTCGCCGTCCGTGGCCGCGACCTGATCGTGGTGCTCGACGCTGCCGACGACGGGCTCGCGCTCGTCGGGTCCGCCTCGTGCGGGGGTGCCTGGCCGCGCCACTTCGCCCGGGTGCCGGGGTACGTGCTCGTCGCCAACGAGCGGTCGGACGCCATCGCCGTGCTGCCGATCGGTGCCGACGGTGTGCCGGGCGAGGCCGTCGAGCAGATCGCCGTCGGGACCCCGACGTGCATCATCCCGCTCTGACCATGACCGAGGTCGACCCGTACACCCTGGTCGTCGGGGCACCGCCGCTGGCGGACTACCTGCGTCTGCGCCAGGACTCCGGACTCTCACCGAAGAACGCCGAGCAGGGCGCCGGGGCGATCGCCGGCAGTTGGTCGGCGTGCCACGTCGTGGACGCCGGCGGCACACCGGTGGCGATGGGCCGGACGATCGGCGACGGCGGTTGGTACTTCCACATCGCCGACATCGCCACCGATCCCGACCACCAGCGCCGTGGGCTCGGACGCCGTGTGGTCGAGTGGCTGCTCGAGGATGTCCGCGACCGAGCACCCGCCGGTGCCTACGTCACGCTCGTCGGGGATCCGCCCGGTCAGCGGCTGTACCGATCGCTCGGGTTCGACGACGTCGCGCCGAGTCTCGGCATGGCACTCCGACTGGACTGACGCCGACGGGTCGCTAGCGCTCGATCAGGTTCTCGAACGGGCGACCCTCGGCCAGCGCTGCGACCTGCCGACGCATCAGCTCGATCGACCGCGGGACGCTCAGGTCGGTGTTGCCCCCGACGTGCGGCGTGAGGACCGTGTTCGGCGTCGTCCACAGCGGGTGGCGGTCGGGCAGGGGCTCGGGGTCGGTGACGTCGAGCGCCGCGAACAGTCGCTCGGACTGCAGCTCCGCCACCAGCGCATCGGTGTCGACGACCTTTCCGCGGGCGACGTTCACCACCAGGGCGCCGTCGGGCAGCGCGGCCAGCAGCTCGGCGTCGACCAGCCGTTCGGTCTCGTCCGTCAGCGGCGCGATGAGCACGAGGACGTCCGTCGTCGGTGCCAGCTCGGGCAGCTCGCCGAACGCGTGCACGTGGCGACCGTCCTGGTCGCGAGCCGTACGGGCCACCACGGTGACCTCGGTGCGGAACGCCTCGAACCGGGTGGCGATCGCCGACCCGATCGCGCCGTAGCCGACGACCGTGACCCGGCGGTCGGCCAGGGATCGGGTCTTCCGGGCGTCCCAGACACCGTTGGCGCGATCGGCCTGGAACGCCCCGAGCTCGCGCAGCGAGGTCAGCGCCAGGCCGACGGCGAGCTCGGCGGTCTCGTCGTCGTGGATCCCCCGACCGTTCGCCAGCTGGGCGTGCCCGGGCACGTGCGGCACCGCGTGCTCGTAGCCGGCGCTCGGCAGCTGCAGGAGCTCGAGCGCCGGCAGGTCGTGCACGAACTGCCAGCGGTGCCGTCCACCGAAGTAGAACGGCAGGAACGTGATGGCGACGTCGTCCGGGCGACCGTACGGCGCCTCGACGTCCCACACGTCCAGCTCGATGCCGTCCGGCACGGGGCCGAACCGGTCGACGAGCTCCGCGAAGGGCAGGGTGACGATGGGCACGCGGTGTCCGCCGGGCCTAGGAGTCCGTGCGCGGCGAGAACGCACCGTCGGAGTCGAGCGGCCCACGGCCGACGTACCCCTCGGTGACGTCCTCGACGATCACGTCGCCGAAGCGGGCCGGCAGCGTCGCGTTGTGCGTGCCGCGGAGCTCGTCGAGCGTCGCCGTGAACGCACCCTGGACCTCGAGCGCGTTCGACGTGGCGTCGGTCACGCCGATGCGCAGGACCGGGAAGCCCCGACCGGCGCACAGGCCCTGGAAGCGGACGTCGTCCTCGCGCCGGACGGTCACGATGACGCGACCGGTCGACTCGGAGAACAGCGCGGTCGCCGTGTCGACGCCGTCGCGGGACTCGAGCTCGTCGAGGACCACGCGGGCGCCGAGGCCGAAGCGGAGCACCGACTCGGCGAGCGACTGGCCGAGGCCACCGTCCGCCAGGTCGTGCGCACTCGTCAGCAGCTGCTCGCCACTCGCTGCGAAGAGCAGCTCGGCGAGCTCCTTCTCGCGACCGAGGTCCACCGCCGGCGGACGACCGCCGAGGTGTCCGTGCACCGTGCCGGCCCAGGCCGAACCGTCGAGCTCGAGGCTCGTGGTGCCGAGCAGGTAGATGTTGTGGCCGTCGTCCTGCCAGCCCGACGGGACGCGCTTGGCGACGTCGTCGATGACACCGAGCACACCGACGACCGGGGTCGGGTGGATCGGGGTCGAGCCGGTCTGGTTGTAGAACGACACGTTGCCGCCGGTGACCGGGATGCCGAGCTCCATGCAGCCGTCGGCCAGTCCCTCGACCGCCTCGGAGAACTGCCACATGACCTCGGGGTTCTCGGGGGAGCCGAAGTTCAGGCAGTCGGTGACCGCGGCGGGGACGGCACCGGTGACGGCGACGTTCCGGTACGCCTCGGCCAGGGCCAGACGCGCGCCCTGCTTCGGGTCGAGCTGGCAGTAGCGGCCGTTGGCGTCGGTGGCGATGGCGACACCGAGCCCCGTTTCCTCGTCGACGCGGATCATGCCACCGTCGTCGGGGAAGGACAGGGCCGTGTTGCCGAGCACGTAGGTGTCGTACTGGTTCGTGACCCAGTTCTTCGACGCCAGGTTCGGCGAACCGAGCAGGCTGAGGAACTGCGCCTTGAGCGCGGGGCCGTCGGCCGGACGGTCGAGCGAGGCGGCGGAGTCGGCCTGCAGCGCGTCGATCCAGGTCGGGTAGGCGACCGGGCGGTCGTAGACCGGGCCGTCGACGGCGACGGTGCGCGGGTCGACGTTGACGATCTCCTGGCCCTGCCAGTCGATGACGAGACGGCCGGTGCCGGTGACCTCGCCCAGGACGCTGGTCTCGACCTCCCACTTGCCGACCACGGCGAGGAACTCGTCGAGCTTGTCGGGGCGGACGACCGCCATCATGCGCTCCTGGCTCTCCGACATCAGGATCTCTTCGGCCGTGAGCGTGGGGTCGCGCAGCAGGACGTCGTCGAGCGAGATGTGCATGCCGCCGTCGCCGTTGCTCGCGAGCTCGGACGTGGCGCAGGAGATACCCGCGGCGCCGAGGTCCTGGATGCCCTCGACCAGTTCCTTCTGGAACAGCTCGAGGCAGCACTCGATCAGGACCTTCTCGGCGAAGGGGTCGCCGACCTGGACGGCGGGACGCTTGGTCGGGCCGCCCTCGGTGAAGGTGTCGGACGCCAGGATCGACGCGCCACCGATGCCGTCGCCACCGGTGCGGGCACCGAACAGCACGACCTTGTTGCCGGCTCCGGACGCGTTCGCCAGGTGCAGGTCCTCGTGCCGCAGGACGCCGACCGCGAGGGCGTTGACGAGCGGGTTGCCCTGGTACACCGGGTCGAAGTAGGTCTCGCCGCCGATGTTCGGCAGGCCGAGGCAGTTGCCGTAGAACGAGATGCCACCGACGACGCCGTGCACGACGCGTGCGGTGTCCTCGTGGTCGATCGCGCCGAAGCGGAGCTGGTCCATCACGGCGACCGGGCGGGCACCCATCGAGATGATGTCGCGGACGATGCCGCCGACGCCGGTCGCGGCGCCCTGGTACGGCTCGACGTAGGACGGGTGGTTGTGCGACTCGACCTTGAAGGTCACCGCCCAGCCGTTGCCGACGTCGACGACACCGGCGTTCTCGCCCATGCCGACCATCAGGTTCTTCGTCATCTCCGGCGTGACCTTCTTGCCGAACTGACGGAGGTAGTTCTTCGAGGACTTGTAGGAGCAGTGCTCGGACCACATGACGGAGTACATCGCCAGCTCACCCGAGGTGGGGCGGCGGCCGAGGATCTCCTTGATGCGGGCGTACTCGTCCGGCTTCAGGCCGAGCGCGTCGTACGGCTGGTCCTTGTCGGGAGTCGCCGCGGCATCCTGCACGGTGTCGGGCTTCGGGCGCACGTAAGTCGTCACGGTGTTGTCGTTCCCTGTCACTGGAGTCGCGGCCGTCACTTGACGAGCGTCGACTCGATCACGGAGGTGAAGAAGGTGAGGCCGTCCGTGCCGGAGGCCATGGCAGCGGCGGTGTCCGGGCCGAAGCCGGGCTCGGTCGCGTGCTCGGGGTGCGGCATCAGGCCCACGACGTTGCCGCGCTCGTTCGAGACGCCCGCGATGTCGTCGATCGACCCGTTCGGGTTCACGCCGACGTAGCGGAACACGACCTGGCCGTTGTCCTCGATGCGCTTGATCTCGTCGGCGTCGGCGACGAACCGGCCGTCGGCGTTCTTGAGCGGGATCGTGATCTCCTGCTGCGCGGTGAACCCCGAGGTCCAGGCGGTCGAGGTGGTCTCGACGCGGAGCTTCTGGTCGCGGCGGATGAACTGCTGGTGCGCGTTGCGGGTGTGCGCGCCGGGGACCAGGCGGGCCTCGGCCAGCATCTGGAAGCCGTTGCAGATGCCGAGCACGGGCATGCCCTTGCCGGCGGCGTCGATGACCTCGGCCATGATCGGCGCCTTCGCGGCGATCGCTCCGGCGCGCAGGTAGTCGCCGTACGAGAACCCGCCGGGCAGCACGATGGCGTCGACGCCCTGCAGGTCGTGGTCGCCGTGCCAGAGGGCGACGGGGTCGGCACCGGCGAGACGGACCGCGCGCTGGGCGTCACGGTCGTCGAGGGAGCCGGGGAAGGTGATGACGCCGATGCGCATCCGGGTCACTGACCTTCGACGGTCACGGAGACGACGTCCTCGATGACCGCGTTCGAGAAGACGTCGGCGGCGATGTCGCGGACCTCGGCCAGCTTGGCGTCGTCGACGGGGCCGTCGACGGTCACCTCGAAGCGCTTGCCGATGCGGACGTTGGTCAGGTCGGCCTTGCCCAGACGGGCGAGGGCGTTGCCCACCGCCTTGCCCTGGGGGTCGAGGATCTCAGCCTTGGGCATGACCTCGACGACGATCGTTGGCACGTGTTCTCTCCAGCGCTTCAGGGGTGGGGGACGCGACCAGTCTACGGGGCGCGCGCGACACGCCGGGACGGATCCGGGCCTCCTGTGGAGAACGTGCTGTGCGTTTGCTCACCTGTGTTCGACTCCGTATATTCGAAGTCGAATAGTCCAGTCGGAAGACTGCCGCATCGATCCGTCAGGAGGCCCGCATGGCGTCGCTCACGCCCCTCGCGTTCGCCGCGCTCGACCTGCTGAACGAGGCACCGATGCACCCGTACGAGATGTTCCAGACGATGGTCCACCGGCAGGAGGAGCGGAACGTCAAGGTCCGCCCGGGCACCCTGTACCACCAGGTCGGCCGCCTCGCCGAGCTCGGGTTCGCCGAGGTCGTGGGCACCGACCGCGACGGCAACCGGCCGGAACGCACCACCTACACGATCACCGACGCCGGTCGCGCAGCGCTCGCGGACGGCCTCCGCCGCATGGTGGCGGAGCCCGCGGACGAGTACCCGGAGTTCCACCTGGCCCTCTCCGTGCTCGAGAACCTGCCGCACACCGAGGCGGTCGATGCCGTCCGGGCCCGGATCGTCGCACTCGAACAGGAGCGCGACGACTACGACCAGGCACTCCAGCGCGTGCAGGCCAAGCAGCTGACCGAGCGGTACTGGCTCGACGTGTCGTACGTCCGTGCGATGCTCGCCGCGCAGATCGAGTGGCTCAGCACCACCGTCGACCGCATCGCCAGCGGCGACCTCCCCTGGGACGGCCCGGCCGTCCCCACAGACACTGACTTCCCCACGAACAGCAAGGACACCACTCGATGACCACCGTCACGCCTCCGCGGACGACCGAGAAGAAGCCGTGGCCCGCCCTCTGGGCGCTCGTCGTCGGCTTCTTCATGATCCTCGTCGACTCGACCATCGTGTCGGTCGCCACCCCCACCATCGCCCAGAAGCTCGACGCGGACATCAACTCCGTGATCTGGGTGACGAGCGCCTACCTGCTCGCCTACGCGGTGCCGCTGCTCATCACCGGCCGCCTCGGTGACCGCTTCGGCCCGAAGGTCATGTACCAGATCGGCCTCGTCGTCTTCACGCTCGCCAGCCTCTGGTGCGGTCTGGCCGGCTCCATCGAGATGCTCATCGTGGCCCGCGTCGTGCAGGGTCTCGGCGCCGCGATGATGAGCCCGCAGACGATGTCCGTCATCACGCGCATCTTCCCGCCGCAGAACCGCGGTGCCGCGATGGGTCTCTGGGGCGCCGTCGCCGGTGTCGCCTCGCTCGTCGGCCCGATCGTCGGCGGTCTGCTCGTCGACGGCTTCGGCTGGGAGTGGATCTTCTTCGTGAACGTCCCCGTCGGTGTCGTGGCGTTCGTGCTCGCGCAGCGCTTCGTGCCGTCGTTCGACCGCCACGGGCACCGCTTCGACTACCTCGGCATCTTCCTGTCGGCGGCCGGCCTGTTCCTGCTCGTCTTCGGCATCCAGGAAGGCGAGACCTACGACTGGGGCGTCATCGCCGGACCGATCTCGGTGTGGTCGCTCATCATCGTCGGGCTCGTGGTGCTCGCCGGGTTCGTCGTCTGGCAGGGCGTGCAGAAGGGCGAGCCGCTGCTGCCCCTCGGCCTGTTCAAGGACCGCAACTTCACCCTGGCCAACGTCGCCATCACGGCCGTCGGTGTCGCGATCGCCTCGTTCGCGCTGCCGATCATGCTCTGGGCGCAGGACGTCCTGCGGTTCTCGCCGACCCAGGCTGCACTGCTCCTCGTGCCGCAGGCCGTGCTGTCCGCCGGCCTCGCACCGCTCGTCGGCAAGAACCTCAACCGGTGGAACCCGCGCTGGGTCGCCGCGTTCGGTCTCGCGTGCTTCTCGGCCGGGCTGTTCTGGTTCGGAGCCCTGCTGTCGTCGAGTGCCGACTGGGGATGGGTGCTCCTGCCGAGCGCGCTCCTCGGCATCGCCAACGCCTGCATGTGGGGTCCGCTGTCCGTCTCGGCGACGCGCAACCTGCCGCCGAAGCTGGCCGGTGCCGGCTCGGGCGTCTACAACACCACGCGCCAGATCGGTGCCGTGCTCGGTTCGGCCGGCATCGCGGCGCTGATGGAGGCCCGGATCACCGCGAACTTCCCGGCCTCGACCGGTGGGACCTCCGCCGGTGGTGCCGAGCAGCAGGTCGGCGGGCTGCCCGGGTTCCTGCTCGAGCCGTTCTCGCGGGCCATGGGTGAGTCGCTGTTCCTTCCGGCGATCGTGCTCATCGCGGCGATCGTGGCGGCGCTGTTCCTGGCGAAGCCGAAGCAGACCGTCGCCTGGCAGCAGACCGGCGGCGTGACCGCCCAGCCCGAGGCCGCCGGAGCCCCGTCGAAGTAGGAACGCGCACAGTTCGTGAGCAGAAATGGTCGGGTCGCCTGCGGGCACCCGACCATTTCTGCTCACCATGTGCCGCTCGCCGCTCGCCGCCGCCGCCCCGCCCGCGCGCTCAACCCCGGCGCTGCAGGTGCTCCCGCGTCAGCTCGTCGATCTGCTCGTCGGTCAGGGCGTCGACGGCGTGGGCCTCGCGGCGATCGGTCCGCTGCCACCGGATGAACAGCGAGATGAGCACGGGGATGTCCGCCACCTCGGCGATGAACCACAGCAGGTCGCCCGCCAGGTGCTGATCGCGCAGCGGCGACGGGAACCACGGCTGCCCCACGGCCTGCACCACCGACCCGTCGAGCACGTGGTTCGTGATCCGGAGCACGATGCCCGGCACCGCGTCGATCATCAGCTCCACGAAGGCGAGCAGGAACTCCGCGGTGACGAACGTCGACGACCGCAGCACCCCGGGCTCGGACAGCGGAGCGAGCAACCCGAACCCGAGCATCGGGACCGTCACCGTGATCACGACGGCCCAGACGGACGATTCGCGCAGGGTCGCCGCGAACGGTGTCAGCAACAGGCCGAACAGGACGAGGGCGACGAGCGGCGCGACGATCGCGTTGCCGAGCAGGCGCACTGGACGCGACCGCATGGCGGCGTCGGCGGCGTGCGCGAGGTGATCCGGGCCTCCTGTCCGGAGCAACGAGACGGGCGCACCGAGCGCGGCGAAGGTGGGGACCGCGAAGAAGAGCAGGGCGGACCGCAGCACGAACGCCCACCGCAGCTGCTGGTCGTACACGCCGACGATGCCGAACTGCAGGATCCCGAACAGCACCAGTGCGGCGACGAACGCGAGGGTGCGCCACCAGGGCCAGCGTGCGCCGCGACGTGCGGCGGCGACGACCCACCAGCCGTAGGCGACCGCGGCGACGGCGATCATCACCGCGGACAGGGGATCGAACCGCCAGGTGCTCCAGAACTCGGGTGTCGACGGCGTCGGGTGCCTCCAGGGGATCGGCCTGCCGCCATCCTCTGGCCGGCGCGTGTGGCGGTGCAGGCCCGAGTGGTCCCGAACGGTGAGAACCGGTTCAGATCCGGGTGACGCCCCGGGCCGGCGTGGTCCGCGAAAGCAACCACACCCCGATCGGCACGGCCACGGCGCCGATGACCGCGATCCCGAACGACAGGTGCAGCTGCATCACCAGGAACGCCGGACCGATCGTGCAGAGCGCAGCGACAGCGACGACCGGCCAGGACGGGCGGTCCGCCGAGGGCAGCAGCCGGGGGAGCGGGCGGTCGAACCAACGGAGCGCGCGAGCAACCCCGAGCGCGACGACGAGCACCGCGACCAGCGCGATCAGCCGGGACGCCCACCACCCACCCGAGCCCGGCGACGGGAACGGCACCCCGACCAACAGGGCGACCCCGTTCAGCGCGATGAAGAGCGGCAGGTGCCAGAGGTAGATGGTCATGCCGTCCCGACCGAGCACGAACACGGCGCCGAGCGCGGCCCTGGTGCGCATCAGGCGGGTGAGCGGGGCGTGCACGAGCTGGACCAGGCAGGCCTGTGCGATCGCGAGGAACGCCAGCGGGAGCATCGGCGGGTTGAGGTCCTGCAGCATGTCCGGTGCCCACAAGCCGATCGAGGTCATCGGGACGAGCAGGGCGTAGGCGGCGACGGCCACCGCGAGCAGGAGCGCCTTCGACCGCCGTGCGAACCACCCGTCGGCCCAGAGGAACCCGAGCTGCTGCGCGAAGAGCCACACCGGCCCGAGGTTGAGCAGTCCGACCTCGGTGACCCCGGTGGCCAGGCGGACCGCATCGACCACCGCGGCGAGCACGAGCAACACGCCGAGGGTTGCCCAGGGTGCGCGCTCGTGGAACCGCATCATCAGCGGCACGCAGCACTGCGTGATGCCGTACGCGGCGAGGAACCAGAGCGGTGAGCCGATGCCGAACGCGACCTCGGCGAGGAGGTCCGGCGGGGTGCCGACGGCCGTGGCCACACCGAGCCCGAGCGCGAGGAACACGAACAGCGGGACCGCGGGCCGGAACAGGCGCACGAGGCGGGTGGCCAGGTAGTCGCGAGCAGGGCTCGGTGCACCGCGGGCGACGGTGCTGCGCCAACCGACTGCGCTCGCGAAGCCGCCGACCACGAAGAAGAGGGGCATCACCTGCCCGATCCAGGTGGCGGCGACGTACCACGGGAGTTCCTGCAGGGGGCTCGTCACCCGCACTCCCTGGTCGTCGGACGCGACGCCGACCATCGTGACGTGCACGATGACGACGAGGACGACGCAGGCCGTCCGGATGAGGTCGACGACCAGGTCCCGCTTCGCGATGATCCCCCGGACGTCCGGTGCGCTGTTCGCCTGCTCAGACAGGCCGTGGCTCGTGGACATGTCGGGACGTTAGCGTGCAGACCGATCGTTCCAGCGTCCCTCCAGGTGATCGCCGCCAGATCGTGACACGTCGCATACCGGTCGCGGAATGTGTTCCGACGGGTGCGCGCCACGACGGCTCGTGTACAGTGGCCGTGTTGTCTTGATTCCTGCAAAAGAAAGGCTCAGCATGGACGCCGACGCCGATCTGCTCCGCACCTCGGGCCTCCGGGTCACGACGCCGCGACTCGCGGTGCTGCGGGCCACCGAATCGATGCCGCACGCCACCGCCGACGACATCGTCACGGCGCTCACGGCGGAGCTGCCGACGACCAGCCACCAGGCCGTGTACGGCGTGCTCGCCGCGCTGACCGGCGTCGGCCTCGTCCGACGCATCGAGCCGGCCGGCAGCCCCGCTCGGTACGAGCGACGCACCGGTGACAACCACCACCACATCGTCTGCACGCTGTGCGGCGCGATCGAGGACGTCGACTGCGCCGTCGGACACTCGCCCTGCCTGACCCCGTCGGACGCGCACGGCTTCGCCGTCACCACCGCCGAGGTCACCTACTGGGGCATCTGCGAGCGGTGCGCCGCGGCCGAGCGCGACGACGCCGGCGATGACGCAGCCAGCGACGCAGGCGCAAGCGCAATCGACGCAAGCGCAAGCGAAAGCGCAGACGACCCCGACGCAGCCGTGCCCGACGCAGCCGCGCCCGACGCCCCGCGCGTCCCCTGAACCACCCGAGCACCCCTGACCGAACCAACCGTTCCACCCAAGGAGGAACCGTGTCCGACCAGAACACGACGCCCGGCCAGCCGGCCGGCACCCCCACCACGACCACCAACTCCGGCGCTCCCGTCTCGAGCGACGAGCACTCGATGGGCGTCGGGGCCGACGGCCCCCTCGCGCTACACGACCACTACCTGATCGAGAAGCTCGCCCAGTTCAACCGCGAGCGTGTGCCGGAGCGGGTCGTCCACGCGAAGGGCGGCGGCGCCTTCGGTACCTTCACGGTCACGCAGGACGTCAGCAAGTACACCCGCGCCGCGTTCCTGCAGCCGGGTCAACAGACCGAGATGCTCACGCGCTTCTCGTCCGTCGCCGGTGAGCAGGGTTCTCCCGACACGTGGCGCGACCCCCGCGGTTTCGCGCTGAAGTTCTACACGTCCGAGGGCAACTACGACCTCGTCGGCAACAACACCCCCGTCTTCTTCATCCGCGACGGCATCAAGTTCCCCGACTTCATCCGCTCGCAGAAGCGCCTGCCCGGCTCGCACCTGCGCGACCACGACATGCAGTGGGACTTCTGGACCCTGTCGCCCGAGTCGGCGCACCAGGTCACCTGGCTGATGGGCGACCGCGGCCTGCCCGCGTCGTGGCGCGAGATGGACGGCTTCGGCTCGCACACCTACCAGTGGATCAATGCCGAGGGCGAGCGCTTCTGGGTGAAGTACCACTTCATCACCGAGCAAGGCCACAAGACCCTGACGCAGGAGGACGCCGACCGCATCGCCGGCGAGGACGCGGACTTCCACATCCGTGACCTGCACGCCGCGATCGAGCGTCAGGACTTCCCGCGCTGGACCCTCAAGGTGCAGGTCATGCCCTACGAGGACGCCGCGACCTACCGCTTCAACCCGTTCGACCTGACGAAGGTGTGGCCGCACGCGGACTACCCGCTCATCGAGGTCGGCACGATGGAGCTCAACCGCAACCCGGAGAACTACTTCGCGCAGATCGAGCAGGCGACGTTCGCCCCCTCGAACTTCGTGCCCGGCATCGCGGCGAGCCCGGACAAGATGCTCCTGGCGCGCATCTTCAGCTACGCGGACGCCCACCGCTACCGCGTCGGCACCAACCACGCGCAGCTGCCGGTGAACGCCCCGAAGAACGAGGTGCACTCGTACTCGAAGGACGGCGCGATGCGCTTCGACTTCCAGAAGTCCGAGGTGCCCGTGTACGCGCCGAACTCGCTCGGTGGCGCACACGCCGACCCGACCGCGACCGACGACGTGCCCGGCTGGGAGTCGGACGGCGCGCTGCAGCGTTCCGCCGCGACCCTGCACCCGGAGGACGACGACTTCGGCCAGGCCGGCACGCTCGTCCGAGAGGTCCTCGACGACGCCGCCCGTGAGCGCCTGGTCGGCAACATCGCCGGTCACGTCTCGAAGGTGACGCGCGACGACCTGCGCGAGCGCGTGTTCGCGTACTGGACGAACGTCGACGCCGACCTCGGTGCGCGCGTGCGCGCCGCGGTCGTGCCGAGCGCGCCGGGTTCGAACGAGGACCCGGAGACGGTGGCCGTCGAGGCGTAGCCCAGCCAGCGCAGGGGCGTGAGCCCCGGTCCACCACCTGACGGACGGGAGGCACGGTGCCAGCTGGCACCGGGCCTCCCGTCCGTCTGTCGTTGCGTTCTAGACCTCTTGTCCGTTCAGCCAGATCGGGCCGGCCGGCCAGTCCTCCAGGGCTGCGGCCACCGGCCGCACCATCCAGCCGCCCTGCTCGGTGTTCGTGATGCCGGCGCCCTCGGCGGTGAACGCCGAGAAGGTGCCGACGACCGCGGGGAACTCGTGCCAGCCGAGCTTCGCGTAGAAGGGGATGCGGTTCTCGCCCGCGCCGAGGAAGCCGTACGGCACCGCGAGCCCGTCGAGCACGGCGTGCGTGCGCTCCATGAGTTCCCGGCCCTTGCCCGATCCCTGCAGCCGTGGCGACACGGCGACGAGGCCGGTGTCTCCGACCAGGACGTCGCGCCCGCCGACCGTGATGAACATGCGGCGGATCCCGACGTGCGCCAGGACGACGCCGTCCCGGTCGCGGGCGAGGACCCGGCGTTCGGGCTGCATGCCGGACCAGCTGCGGCCGCCCACGTACCAGTGGGACCAGTCCGGGAACGCCTGCGCGAGCAGTGCTGCGATCGCTTCGTGGTCCGGGAGCGAGAGGGAGCTCTCCTCGACCACCTCCCACCGGATGTCATCAGTCACGCGTCCATCCTGCACGGATGTGGTGGGTGTCGTTGCGTTCTCGTACTGACCGGTAATACGTTAACGGTGACATCGGGGCGATGTCGCGATGAAAGGGGAGATCGATGTCGATCAAGAACGTCGTACTGGGTGCGGCCGTGCTGGGGAGTGTCGTGGGCGGCGGGATCGCGGTCGACACCGTGACGGCGCCGGAGGCAAGTGCTGCGACGTGCTGGCGGAAGGTGACGCAGAGCATGGGCTTCAACGAGTCGGGGTGTGGCCGTGCTCAGCACTTCAACCGGCTGAAGAGCGGGACGATGAAGTGGGGAAACGTGGTCGGTGGCAACAAGTGGTCCTACGAGGCTGCCTGCTGGACCAACATCGCCCAGTACGGCATGATCCGGGCCTGACGCGGTGGTTCGGAACCGTGCTCGGGGAGCAACGGTCGTCGTGGTGATCGGCGCCACGGCACTCGCTGGCTGCGCCTCCGCAGATGCTGCGCCCCGGGTCGTCGATCCGTCAGGCTTCTCCGCGGCCGGGCCGTGGGCGGATGAGTTCGCGGAATCAGCCGCCGACACCAGCCCGTACCAGCGGCAGATCCTCTCGGACGGAACGATCTCGGCGCGGGAGGTCGCAGATGCCCAGTCCCGCATGAGCGCATGCATGCGGGATCTCGGCTACGACTACACGACAGCAGAGGACGGCACGTCCGAAGCGTCGCCGCTCCCGGGGCGGAAGGCTGAAGACGCAACGGCCATCAACGATTCGAAGTCGAAGTGCGCGAAGGACTTCGACAGCGACGTGACGTACCTGTTCAACGAAGTCCGGCGGAACCCGGAGAAGCAGGACGAGGCAACGATCACCGTCGCGTGCCTCCGTGCCGCGAGACTCGTCGACGACACGTACACCGAACGTGAATGGCGCACCCAGAACGACGACGGGAACTTCTCCTTCTCGCAGTGGGACCCCGCAGCCGTACAGTGTCGGCTGGACCCCCTCGGACTCTGGCGGCAGTGATGCGCTGCCCGTCTGCCGCGCTCTTGGCGCTCGGGGCGATGGTGGTCGCGGCGGCGACGGCCGCCGCCATCGTGGTTGCTGTGCCGGCCGAGGTCCCGGCTGCCCTCCGGACGGCGGCCCCCACGAGCACCGTCCGGGTGACCGAGCGCACCGATGCCGATGAACGACAGGTGCAGCTCGCACTCGACACCGGTGCCCCACGGGCGGTCGTGACGTCGCGGACCGGCACGGTGACGACGTCGACGTGCTCGACCGGGGCACCCGTGCGGAGTGGGGACGTCCTCACGCGGGTCGACGGGCGGCCGGTGATGGCGCTCGCCAGTGACGAGCCGCTGTGGCGCGACCTCGAGATCGGCGACCGCGGGGCCGACGTCACGGGGCTGCAGCGGGAACTCACGCGCCTCGGTGCCGGACTGAGCATCGACGGCGTCCTCGGCCCGGGCACGCTCCGAGCTGCGCACCAGTTCCTGGTCGACCGAGGTGTCGACCGCGACGACCTGCCCGACGACGTCGTGCCGCGGGACCCGTTCGCATGGGTGCCAGCCGCCGAGAACGCCGTCCTGGCGTGCGTGGCCGTCGTCGGGGCAGCGGTCGGCGCCGACGGTGTCCTCGTCGAACTCCCGGCCGAACTCCGCGGCGCGCGCATCGAGGCGCTCCCGGTTGATCCGGCGCCGGGGGAGCGCGTGCTGCGGATCGGGAACGCCGACATCCCGATCGACGCCGCCGGGGTGGTCTCGCCGCCGACGGACCTCGCTGCGATCACCGCCCTGCCGGAGTACGCGGCGACGGTCGCTTCGGCGGACGGCGCACCGACGGTGGCCGCGACGTGGACGCTCAGTCGCCCGCGGACCGTCCAGGTGGTGCCGCCGACGGCCCTCTGGGACCTCGAGGGCGACCGGGCGTGCGTGCAACCGACGACGGGGCGGCCGCTCCGGGTCGAGGTCCTCGGGTCGGAACTCGGGCAGTCGTTCGTCCGGGTGCCCGGCGGACGAACGCTCGACCGGATCCGTGCCGCGCCGGACCGGTCCAGCTCGTGTCGGTGACGCTCGAGGGCGTCGGGCACGTCTGGCCGAACGGCACCGTGCTGTTCGACCGCGTCGACCGCACCTTCGCCGAGGGGAGCGTGACCGCGGTCGTCGGGCCGAGTGGCTCCGGTAAGTCCACGCTGCTCGCGATCCTCGCCGGGATGCTCCGTCCGACGCGCGGTGCCGCCGTCCGCCCGCCGGGCTGTCGGCCGCTCTGGGTCTTCCAGAACCCGTACGGGGTGGCCCGCCGCCGCGTGCTCGACCACGTCGCGTTGCCGTTCGTCGCCCAGGGCGCGGATCGTCGGACCGCGGACGTCCGGGCACTCGGGGTCCTCGAGCGCTTCGGGCTCGGTTCGCGGGCGCACGCGCGGTTCGCCGAACTGTCCGGTGGCGAGGCGCAACGCCTGATGCTCGCGCGCGCGATCGCGAGTGCGCCGGGTCTGATGCTGGTCGACGAGCCGACGGCGCAACTCGACCGGGCGACCGCGATCGAGGTGAACCGTGGGATCGGTGCGCTCGCCGCGTCGGGGACGGTCGTCGTCGTCGCCACGCACGACGACGCGACCCGTGACGCCTGCGACGGAGTGCTCGACCTCGGGCGGTACCGATGAGCCCCCGCCGGATGCAGGTGACCGAGGTCTGGCGGGAGGCGTGGCGCGACATCGCCTCCGGAGCCTCGTGGGCAGCCGTGACCGCTGCCGTCCTCGCGGTGCTGCTCAGCGGTGTCGTGGGCCTGCGCGCCGCAGCGGTCGCCGGTGACGTCCGAGCGGCTGCGGTGTTCGTCGCGAGCGGTGCGGCGACGACCGTCCAGCGAGCCGAGGGGCGGATCGACGGCCGCGTGTGCGATGCCCTCGCGGATGCCGAAGGGGTCATCGCGTCCGGTGCGTTCCGTCGCCTCGACGCCGGGGTCGTCCCCGCCGCGCTGCCGGGCTCGGCGATCCCGACCTACGAGGTGACCGCCGGGGTGCGTGGCCTGCTCGGCGGCTCCGCTGCCGACGGGGCCGCGGGAGTGATCATCTCGCCCACGGTGCACGAGACCCTGGGGCTTGCTGCCGGCGATCGCCTCGTGAGGGTGGGCCTCGCGGGCACCGGAGTCGCCGGTGTGTACGACCACCCCGACGACGGCCGGGACCCCGACCTGGAGTACGCGGTCCTCGCGCCGACGGTGGACGACGGGTCGCCGTTCGACGCCTGCTGGGCGACGGTGTGGCCGCAGCGCGACGACACGGTCTCGATGCTCCGGCGCACCGTCCTGCCGGCGAGCGGTGCCGAGGGCGAAGACCGACCCACCGCCGGGCAGCTCAACCCGACCCTGGGCGCGGTCTTCACCCCCGCGGCGCGGCAGCCAGTGCTCGTCCCGTTCGGGGCAGCGGCCCTCGTGGGGCTGACGATCGGCGCGGCAGCGGTCGCACGGCGCCGGCTCGCCCTGGCCTCCGACCGGCACGTCGGGGTACCGCGGAGCGCGCAGGTCCTCGGAATCGTCCTGCAGCACTTGGTCTGGGGATCGGTCGGGGCCCTGGTCGCGACGAGCGTCGCGGTGGTGTCGGTGCGTGGCCTCGACGTCGACGACGCACTGCCGATCGTGCGCGAGGCGATCGCGATCGCGTCCCTCGGGCTCGTGGGCGCGCTGCTCGGTGGGGCGCTCGCCGCGGCCACGATCCGCGAGCGCGCGCTGCACCGCTACTTCCGCTCCCGCTGACCGCAGCCGGGTGCTGCGCCACTTCAGTTCGCGCTGAGCGACACATCTCGGGCGCCGGGCCGCGAGAAGTGTCGCCCACCACGAAACTCGCCGCGACCACCGATGAACCCATTTGGTTGACGCGTCAACCAAATGGGCGCACACTGGTGCCATGCACACGCAGGACCTCCTCGCCGCCGACACCGGGATGGGTGCCGTCACCCTCCGCGTCGCGAACCTCGACCGGATGATCGGTTACTACCGCGATGGCGTCCAGCTCTCGCTGCTCTCGAACGAGGGCGGTGTCGCCGTGCTGGGACGACCGGGCGCCGGTGGCCTGGCGGTCCCGATCGTGATCCTCGAGCACGCGCCGTCGATGCAGCACGCCGGCCCGCACGACGCCGGCCTGTTCCACACCGCGATCCTGTTCGACACGAGGGCCGACCTGGCCGCCGCGCTGTACTCGGTGGCGACGAAGTTCCCGCAGACCTTCACCGGCAGCGCCGACCACCTGGTGAGCAACGCGTTCTACTTCACCGATCCCGAGGGCAACGGCGTCGAGCTGTACTGGGACCGCGACCGCACGGAGTGGTCGTGGACGCACGGCATGGTCGACATGGACACGAAGTACGTCGACCCGAACGCGTTCCTCCAGGAGCACCTTACGGCCGAGGCTGTGGAGTCCGCGCCGAACGCGCCGGGTCGGGTCGGCCACGTGCACCTGTCGGTCGGCGACGTCGCCAGCGCGAAGGACTTCTACGTCGACAAGCTCGGCTTCGCGACGACGGCCGGGTGGGGCGACGCCCTGTTCGTCAGCGCCGGCGGCTACCACCACCACATGGCGATGAACACCTGGAACTCCCGCGGGGCCGGGCGCCGTCAGCTCGCGCTCGGGCTGGGGCTCGTGCGGATCGAGGTGCCTGGGTCGGACGACCTCGGCGCCCTCGTCGCACGCATGCACGACACCGGGGTGCAGACCGCCGACGACGGCCGGACGGTCGCGTTCGAGGACCCGTGGGCGAACCGCATCGAGGTGACCGCGCCCGGTCGCGGCTGACGCGGTCCGCCGGCAGGGTCACGCGCGGTTCGAGATCCCGCCGTCCGACGTCAGCAGCTGCCCGTTCACCCAGCGCCCCTGCTCCGAGCAGAGGAACCCGACGAGTGCAGCGGTGTCCGACGGTCGTCCGAGTCGGCCGAGCGGCGTGCCCTCGACCGCCCAGCGCTTGACGTCGTCGGACATCCACCCGGTGTCGTTCGGGCCGGGGTTCACGACGTTCGCGCTGACGCCGAGGCTGCCGAGCTCCTTCGCGGCACCGAACACGAGGCGGTCGAGCGCCCCCTTCGACGCCCCGTACGGCAGGTTGTACGCGATGTGGTCGCTCGTCAGCGCGACGATCCGCCGGCGGTCCCGCGGTGCGGCGTCGCCAGCACGTTCGAGTGCGGCCGCGTACGCTTGCACGAGCAGGAACGGCGCGCGGGCGTTGACCGCGAAGTGCCGGTCCCACGACTCGACCGTCGTGGTCCGGACGTCCGAGTCGACCGATTCGCAGTGCGACATCACCAGCGCGGTGACGGGGGCGCCCGCCTCGGTCTCGGCGCGGCCGACCAGGGCGGCCGCCTGGTCCGGGTCCTCCAGGTCGACCGGGAGGCGCGTCACGCGTGCACCCACCGACTCGCACTCCTGCACGACGGATTCGACCCCGTCGGGATCCGCCCCACCGCTCACGCGGTCGTCGTACGGGCCCCACCACGAGATGGCCAGGTCCCAGCCGTCGGTCGCCAGACGGGTGGCGAGCGCCGCGCCGATGCCGGCTCTGCGGCCCACGCCGGTCACCAGGGCGAGTGGTCGTGCGGACGTCATACGGGCCTCCTGTCCGGTGCGCCGTCGCACCGATCGCCACCCAGTCTGCCGGAACCGGCCACGCGCGTGGCCATCGCACTCGGTGTCCTGTCGGCGAGGACCGGCACGCGAGGGCCAAGATGGACGGATGCCACGCACACGACCACCGCTCGGACGCGGACGCGGACCCCGCGGCGGTCGTCCGGACCCGCGCGACCTGCCGATCGAGCACGTCCGCGACCGGATGTCGTCCTACATCTACGGCAACATCACGGTGCTCGCCGCCGCGATCGCCGTCGACCCGGCCGCCATCCACCACGGGTCGGCGATCTGGGCCGTCCTGGCGACCGCGGTCCTGACCTACCTGGCGCACGTGCTCGCGCACCTGGTGGCGCACGGCCTCGGCGGCGACGACTCCCAGACGGACGACGCCCGGCGCGAATCGGTCCTGACGATCATGCGGAACGCGAACCCGATCGCGACGTCCGGGCTCATCCCCGCGGTGCTGTACGCGGTGGCGTGGATCGGGTGGATCCCGACGGGGTGGGCGCAGACGGCCGCCCTGGTCATCCTGGTCGTGCGCATCGGCATGGTCGGCGTCTTCATGCAGCGGTTCAGCGGCAAGCGGCCCACGTTCCTCGGGCTCTGGGGTGGCATCGTGCTGGCCGCCGTGGCGTTCGTGATCGGTCTCGTGAAGGTGGTGTTGACGCATTGAGCGCCACCGAGTCCGAGCCGAAGCCGAAGCGGGCCGGCTGGAAGTTCCTCCGCGACCTCGTCGTCATCGTCGTCGTGGCGCTGCTGGCGTCGTTCCTGGTGAAGACCTACCTGGTCCGGTCCTTCTACATCCCGTCCGCATCGATGGAGAACACGCTGCTCATCGGCGACCGCGTGCTCGTCAACGAACTCGTCCCCGGCGCCGTGCCGCTGCAGCGCGGTGACGTCGTCGTGTTCCAGGACCCGGGCGGCTGGCTCGGCACCGGGCAGGGCGACGACCTGATCAAGCGCGTGATCGGCCTGCCCGGCGACACCGTCTCGTGCTGCGGCACCGGCGGACACCTGTCGGTGAACGGCCACCCGGTCGACGAACCCTACGTGGTGCCCGAGATCGGGTCGGACCGGGTCTCCGGCACCGACTTCGACATCACCGTGCCGAAGGGGCGCATCTGGGTGATGGGCGACAACCGGTACAATTCGGCGGACTCCCGCGTGCACGGCACGGTGCCGGTCGACGACGTGGTCGGTCGTGCGTTCATCACCACGTGGCCGGTGTCACGGTGGACGGTGCTCTCGCGGTACGCCGACGAGTGGGACCAGGTGCCCGACCCGTCCTGAGCGGCCCTGAGCGGTCCTGAGCGGCCTTGAGCGGTCCGGGGCGGTCGTTGCCCGCCCCGGTCGTCCGGTGCGGTAGCGTTCCGATTCCCGTGTCGGACCGTCCGCAGCGGGGTGAGCGGAGGCACTGTTCCGATGGACGCTGTGCCCATGGACTACGTGACCGGGGGTGACGCAGAGCTGTCGATCCGGCGCATCGGGACGCACGGACACCGCTCCGGCACGATCGGCCCCCGACCGGACCACGTGGTCTTCTGGCTCGCCGACGGCCGTGCCCGCCTGACCGCGGACGACGGCTCGAGCTGGGACGTCGGCGCCGAACGCCCGATGATGCTCTCCGCCTCGGTCGCGTACGGCTTCGACACCGACGCCACGGCGATGACCCTGCTGCACCTGTCGCCGGCGTTGCTCGGCGGACGCGACGGCGACGGCGACGGCGGCGGCGGCGACCGCGGCGGCGACCGCGGCGGCGGCCCAGCGGCCGAGTTCCGGCAACCGGACGCCGCCGACCCTCGGATCGAACCCCTCCGAGCACTGCTCCGCGACGTCACCGGTCGCGTCCTCGACCCCGCGCTGCCGGCCGACGAGCGGGCCGCCCTGAACCGACGCATCGCGACGGTCGTGCTGTCGACGTTCTCACCGTCGCGGTCCGACGTCGAGCACCGGATGCGTCGTGCGATCCGCTTCGTGCACGACCAGGCCGACCGGCCGCTCTCGGTGGGCGACATCGCGGACTCGTGCGGCCTGAGCGAGCGCGGTGTGCAGGACCTCTTCCGCCGGCGGCTCGCGGTGACACCGATGCAGTACCTGCGCGAGGTCCGGCTCGACCGGGTCCACCTCGAACTCGGCCGATCGCGTTCGGGCGCGCTGCTGGTGAGCGACGTCGCCCGGCGCTGGCAGTTCTCGCACCTCGGGCGCTTCGCCGCCCACTACCGCGCACGCTTCGGCGAGCAGCCGCACGAGACGATCGCACGGGGTCCCGGCGCGGTCTGAACCGACCCGCGCTCAGCAGCCCGTCGTCGTCAGCGTGACCGTCGCGACGGCGTCGTTCGTCACCGTCGTCGTCTGCGGGCACAGCGAGCCCGCGCGGACGGTCACCTTGCCGAGCGGGACCCCCGCGAAGTCCGCGGTGCCACCGGGGAACACCCGCTGGTGCTCGGAGAGCTTGCCCGTCGACGCGAAGACCTTGACCTCGTACGGGCGGTCGGCGGCGTTGTCCGACACGGTGACCGAGACCTGACCGGTCGAGTCGTGGGCACCGCACCCCGCGAGCGTCAGCAGGGCCGCCGCGGCGAGGGCGACGGCGGGCAGGGCGCGGCGGGACACGCGTCCAGGGTAGTCCCGCGCCGGGCCGCGCCGGACCAGGGTCGGCCGCCGAACACTCGGCGAGCCTGCCCCGCGGACTGGGGTGGTGCGTCCTCCGTAGTGGGGACAGGACCTGTCCGGTTGGCGCGTTAGCGTGGGTGCATGCACTCGGAGACAGCGACGACCGTCCCAGTCACCGGCGCGCCCGACGCCGTGCGCCGAGCAGCGCTGCTCGCCGCACTCGACGTGGTCGAGGGTGGCGCCGAAGAGCGCTTCGACCGGATCACCCGCATCGCGCGTGAAGCCCTCGGTGTCTCCGGCTCCTTCCTGAACCTGGCGGGCGAGACCTCGCTGACCATCAAGTCCCAACAGAGCGACAGCCACTTCGGACCGGTCATCCCGCTGCAGGACACCTTCTGCGGGCGGACGCTGGGGGAGCGCGGCCCCGTGCTCGTGCCGGATGCGCGCATCGACGCCCGCTACTCCGACATGCCGATGGTCGTCGGCGACCCGAACGTGCGCTTCTACGCCGGGGTCCCGCTGCGGCTCGGCGACGACGACGTCAAGGTCGGCACGCTCTGCCTCATCGACCCGGAACCGCGGACCCTCGACGCCGACGAGGTCGCCCTGCTCCAGGAGCTCGGTGTCTGGGCCGAGCGGGAACTGGCAGCCGGCGCCGACGAGGACCGCCTGCGGTCCGTGCTCGCGGGGCTCGAACCCGGCACGGTCGACGTGCCCGGCTACCGGATCGCGGGGCTGTCGGTGCCGCACGGCGTCGTCTCCGGCGACTTCCACGACTGGCACCGTTCCGGCGACGACGCCGTGCACCTGACCGTGGCGGACGTCATGGGCAAGGGCATGTCGGCTGGGCTGCTCGCCGCGAACATCCGCGGCGCACTGCTCGCCCGCGGCGACCTGGCACCCGACGTCGCCGTCGCCGAGCTCGAGGCACAGGTCGCACCCGACCTCAGCCGCGCCGAGTCGTTCGCGACGATGTTCCACGGCCGCCTCACCCCCTCGACCGGCCGGATCGACTTCACCGACGCCGGACACGGGCTCGTCCTGCAGCTCCGCGACGACGGCGCCGAGCGCATCCTGCGGTCGTCGGACCTGCCGATCGGGCTGCACCCCGCGGGCATCGAACGTGCCTCCGGGTCGCTCGTCATGCGTCCGGGTGACGTGGTCATCGTGGTCAGCGACGGCGCGCTCGAGCTGTGGGACTCCACGCTCGCGTCGCTGTCGCAGCTCGGGGAGCTCTACCGCGGCTCGCCGGACATCGCGACGTTCCTCCAGCGGGTGCGGTCACGTGCGGTCGACCACGACCCGGGCGACGACCTGACCGTCGTCGTGGTCGCGCGCGACCTCTGACGACGAGCCGTCGGCAGGTCGTCGGCAGGCCGTACGCCGGTCGTCGGCAGGTCAGGACTGGTCGCTCGTCGACTGGTCACGACGTGCCGTCGGCGCGCCGCCGGGCGGTCACGAACGGTCGGGTACCGGGGGCCTGAACGACGGCTCGTGACCGGTCGCCGGACGTGAGCGGGGTGTCGTGACCGGTCGGGGCCCGCTCGGGGCCCGCGCAGCAGGCCCGCAGCAGGAACCGACTAGGCGCCGAGGCGCTCGATGAGCTCGGCGTAGCGCGCGGCGGTGCGGGACACGATCGCCTCGGGCAGCACCGGGGGCGTGCCCTGGCGGTCCCAGTTGGCGCTGAGCCAGTCGCGCACGATCTGCTTGTCGAAGGAGTCCGTCCGACCGTCGGCCCGGGCGTCCCAGTACCGGCTCGAGTCGCTGGTCAGGACCTCGTCCGCGATCCGGATCCGGCCGTCGGCGTCCTGCCCGAACTCGAACTTCGTGTCCGCGATCACGACGTCGCGCTCCAGGGCGATCGCCGCAGCCTCGGTGTACACGTGCAGCGACAGGTCGCGCAGGGTCGCCGCGACCTCGGCGCCGACCAGGTCGACGGTCTGCTCGTACGAGATGTTCTCGTCGTGCTCGCCCTGCGGTGCCTTGTAGGCAGGGGTGTAGATCGGCTCGGGCAAGCGGTCGCCGTTCGACAGCCCCTGGGGCAGGGCGACACCGCAGACGCTGCCGGACGCCTGGTACTCGGCCCAGCCGCTGCCGACCAGGTACCCGCGCACGACGCACTCGACGGGGAACATCTCGAGCGGCATGACGTGCATCGACCGTGACTCGACCTCAGCCGGTACGGGGGTGCCACCGGACGACGGGCCGATGATGTGGTTCGGCACGTCGCTCAGCTGCGTGAACCAGAAGCGCGACAGGCGGGTGAGCAGCTCGCCCTTGCCGGGGATCGGTGGCTCGAGTGCGAAGTCGTAGGCACTGACGCGGTCGGACGCCACGAGCAGCAGCTCGGACGCACTCTGGAGGTCGGCGGTGCCGGACGGCACGTACAGCTCGCGGACCTTGCCCGACGAGACGTGGTCCCAGCCCTCGATCACGGGCGCGGCGCTCATCGGGTGACCTTCGCGGCGATGTCGGTGCGGTACTGCGCGCCCTGCAGGGTGATGTCACCGAGGCCCGCGTAGGCACGCTCCCGTGCCTGGGCGAAGTCGGCCCCGGTCGCGACGACGCTGAGCACGCGGCCGCCGGTGGCGACGAGGCTGTCGTCGAGCACCCCGGTGGCGGCGTGTGCGACGGAGACGCCGTCGCGGGCGTTCGCGGCGTCGATGCCGGTGATCGGACGGCCGGTCTGCGGGTTCTCCGGGTAGCCCTCGCTCGCGAGCACGACCGTGACCGCCGCGTCCGGACGGAACGAGGGTGCCGGGGTGCCCCCGAGCTGGCCCGTTGCGGCGGCGAGCAGCAGTCCGCTCAGCGGCGTCGCCAGGCGGGGGAGGACGACCTGGGTCTCCGGGTCGCCGAAGCGGGCGTTGAACTCGATGACCCGGACGCCCTGCTCGGTGACGATGAGCCCGCAGTAGAGGAGCCCGACGAACGGGGTGCCCTCGTGCTCGAGACGACGGACGGTGGGCAGCGCGACCAGCTCGGTGACCTCGTCGACGAAGGCCTGCTCGGACGCCCACCGATCGGCCAGCCACGGCAGCGGCGAGTAGGCGCCCATGCCGCCGGTGTTCGGCCCGAGATCGCCGTCGGCCAGGCGCTTGTAGTCCTGCGCGGGGCTGAGCGGGCGGACGTCGTGGCCGTCGCTCAGGAAGAACAACGAGACCTCTTCGCCATCGAGGAACTCCTCGACCACGACGTGCCCGTGCTGCAGCCAGTAGGTGGCGTGGTCGATCGCGGCCTGACGGTCCTCGGTCACGAGGACGCCCTTGCCCGCGGCCAGCCCGTCGGCCTTCACGACGTACGGTGCGCCGAGCTCGTCGATCGCGGCGACGGCCTCTTCCGCCGTGCCGGCGTACACCGGGCGGCCGGTGGGCACGTTCGCCTCGGACATGATGCGCTTGGCGAAGGCCTTCGAGCCCTCGAGCTGCGCGGCGGCCTTGCCCGGCCCGAAGACCGGGATGCCCCGGGTGCGGACGGGGTCGGCCACACCGGCGATGAGCGGTGCTTCGGGCCCGACGACGACCAGCTCGACGCCGTTCTCGATCGCGTACTCGGCGACGAGTGCACCGTTGGTGGGGTCGAGGGAGACGGTCTCGACATCGGCGGCGATGCCGGCGTTGCCGGGAGCAGCCGTGATGACGTGGCCCGCCTGTTCAGCGAGGAGGGCCGTGATGATCGCGTGCTCGCGGGCACCGGAACCGAGGACGAGGATTCGCACCCGATCACCCTACCGATCAGGACTCGCCCGCCGCGAGGCGACGGCTAGCCTGTGGAGATGCCACCCAGGAGGATCGAGGACGCCGCCGGCCGCGCCGCACTGACCGCGGTGCAGCAGGGCGACTCGGCACGGGCGACCGTCGCGACGGCCGTCCGGTGGACCCTGCAGCGCCTCGCCGACGACGTGCCGGGCAACAGCGTCGAGGTCCGGGTGCCGCCGTTCGCCGCGGTCCAGGCCGTCCCCGGCCCGCGCCACACCCGTGGCACGCCGCCGAACGTTGTCGAGACGGACGCCACGACGTGGCTCGCGCTCGCGACCGCGGAGCTGACCTGGGACGAGGCCGTCGCGCAGTCGCGCGTCAGCGCGTCCGGCTCGCGTGCGGACCTGACGGCGTTCCTGCCGGTGCGGGTCGCGCTCTAGTCGCGTTCAGCACTACCTAGGCGGACGAACCGAATTAGGTAGTCCCTACCGATGCGGGCGCATGCACTGCGAACCTACGCTTGAAGTCGCCGGGATTCGGACCCGACCCGAACGGGTCCGAACCCGGCGACAGGGACCAAGGTACGCGATGTTCCACACAACGTGTCAACCGCCGCGGCGCGTCGTGCTGCAATGCGCAACGTTCTTGCGTCACGAGTGGACTCAGAAGAGTCCGGCGAGCTCCGAACGAGCATGCAGGTCCCACTTGCCGAACACGCGCGACAGGTGCGCGTCGATGGTCCGCGTCGAGAGCCCGAGCTCCTCGCCGATCAGGCGGTTGCTCAACCCCTGCGCCGCGAGCTCGGCGACCTGGTACTCGCGGTTCGTGAGCGGTGGTTTCGGCCGGCCGGCCGTGACCGCCATGCCGTGCGACGCGAGCACCCCCTGCGCCGCGATCACCCGCGTCCGGTCGCGTGCGGTCAGGGCGTCGGCGTATTCGACGATCGCCGCGGCGAGCGGACCGTCGACCCGAGCCGCTGCCTCGCGCATGCGACCGAGCGAGGTACCGGTCTCGCGTCCGTTCAGCATGTCCATCGCGTAGTGCAGCGTCTGCGCGTACATGACGTGCGTCCACCCACCGCTCGCCGTCCCGCGGTCGATGATGTCGTCGGCGTGCCGGAGCCCGGCCGGGTTGCCGAGCACCGCCTCGGTCCAGGCGATCGTCACCGCGACCTGCTCGCCCGTGATCCGCATCGCCCGCTGCGGGGTGGCCCTCGCCCGGTCGAGCGCACGTGTCGCGTCCTCGGTTCGACCGGCGTAGGCGTACGCCATCGCGAGCCGCGCCCACGGGTAAGCAGCGAAGCCGCCGTGGTCCGCGACGTCGTACCGCTCGCAGGCTGCCGAGAACGCCGCGATCGCGTCGTCCCAGCGCCGTTGGCCGATGGCGAGGTTGCCGTCGCCGATGAGTTCGAGGGTGAAGTCGTACTTCAGGTACGGGTTGGATCGTCGGACCGGCACCTCGGTGAGCAGGTCGGCGAGGTCGCCGCGCCAGACCTGCACCTGGTGCAGCACTGAAACGATCTCACCGACGCTCCACGGTGCGTCCTCGAGGTGCTCGATCGCGGTGGCCAGTGCCCGGCGACCGAGGGCCGAGGCGTCGTCGAGCCGACCGGCCGTGGCGAGCGCCATGATCGCGCAGGGGGCGACGCACAGGAACGCGAACGGGATCGTCGGGGCGTGCACGATGCCGCTGCGCTCGAGTTCGGCGCGGACCTCGTCGAAGCGGCCGCCCCAGCCGAGGTGCGCGAGGCGCAGCAGGCGGAGCCGTTCGACCGCGTCGCCGGACACCAGTCGGCTCGCGACGTCGGTGAGCGCGACCGCTGCCAGCACGTCGTCGTCGTGGAACTGCCGGATGTTGGCGAGGATCTCGCAGGCCTCGACCACGAGGGCGTCGTCCACCGTGCCGGGGTCCGCACGGGCGACGGCCCAGGCAGCCTCGGCGTCGGCGCGACCGGCCTCGCGCCCGTCGGTGTACGAGTACGCCAGCGACCGCAGGCAGCGCGCGGCGACCTGCTCGTTCGGGTGCAGCGTCCGCCGGAGCGCTGCGGAGGCGAGGGCGATCGCGCTCTCGTGCTCCTGCAGCCGCACCGCGACCTGCGCCGCGTCGAGCAGCTGCTCGACCGGGGGCACGACACCGCAGTCGAGCGCCCAGAGCGCTGACCGCAACCGTGCGGCGGGCGGGGCGCCCTCGGGACTGTCGGTGCGGAAGGCGTTCGCGCGGGCGAAGAGTGCCGTGCGGCGGGCGACCGGCACCAGGCCGCGGATCACGTCGCCGACGAGCAGGTGCTGCGGACGGGCCACCGCGGCGCCGTCGTCGAGCGAGTCGATCCGGACCAGCCCGAGCGCGACCACGCGGTCGACGTCGCCGCCGCTGACCAGGCCGAGCAGTCGCGCGAGCGGGATCGGGTCGGCCAGCGCCACGATGTCGACGACGTCGCGCAGGTCCTCCGGCAACGAGCCGAGTTCCGTCCGGTACATGTCGGCGAGGCTGTTCGACGCCGTCACCCGGCCGCGCCAGTACCACCCGGACGCCGTGTGCTCGAGGGCACCCGAGGTGCGGGCGGCGCGGACGACCTCGCGCAGGTAGAGCGGGTTGCCGGCGGTCGCACGGTGCACCCGTTCGGCCGAGGCGTTCTCGAGCTGCGAGCCCAGCGCCTCGGCCACCAGGGCCGACGTCTCGCGCAGGCTGAGTGGCGCGAGGTCGATGCGCTCGAGCAGGTCGTCCTGCCACAGGGCGCGGAGCGGCTCCGGCAGCGCGGTGAAGTCACGGCAGGTCAGGACGAGCCGCGCACCCTGGTGCCGGACGAGCCACGCCACGTACCGGGCGGAGATCGCGTCGAGGTGGTCGGCGTCGTCGACGCGCAGCAGGACGTCGCGGTCCGCCAGGTCGGCGATCGCCCGGAGGCGCTGCTCGGCCCCGGCGTCGTCGGACAGTTCGGACAGGGTCGCCGGCAGCTCGCCGAAGCGGTCCGAGATCGCGCCGAAGGGCATCGATCGCCCGGAGGCGACGGCGGTGATGGGCACCACGACCGTGCGCCCGGTGGCGTCCCGTCCGGCGACGCGGTCGGTGACGCGGGCGGCGACGGTGCTCTTGCCGAGACCCGGGGCGCCGACGAGCGCGACGCTCCACTGGTGCTCTGCGACGACGGACACGGCACGGTCCTCTTCGTGGCGTTGCATCACGGGCCAGGTCACGCGCGCCGGGGTGCTCGGGGTGCGACCTCGCCCCCGTACGGTCCGTTCTCGCATCCGTGTCACCTCCAGCCCTTGGGATACCAACGCGTACGGATCATCCTCTCCTGGATCGGACTGCGCGGACAGGCCGGGAGACGTCCCACAGTGGGGGACAATGGGTGGGTGAGCAACACCGATCGACCCGACGACCAGCCGGTCCCGGCCCCTGCGCCGAACGCCGTCTCCACCTCTGACGAGGTCACGATCCGTCGTGCCCCGAAGTTCGGGGTGTTCATCGTCGGCGGTGCGGTGCTCGGGTTCATTGCGACCCTGATCGTCGTCTCGCTCACCATGAACCTCGGTGGCCAGCAGGAGGAGTCGAGCTTCGGCAGCCTGGTGGGCTACTTCAGCCTGTGGGGCGTCACGATCGGTGCCTTCGTCGGCGCGGTCGTCGCCGTCGTGTTCGACCGGGTCTTCGCCCGGCGCGCGGCCCGGCTGACGGCGGAGCGTGTCGAGGTCGAGCTGCCGCCCGAGACGGTCGACGGCGAGATCGACGAGCACGGCGACCAGCGGCCGTAGCCGCGACCGCTTCCAGACGGGAGGCCCGTTGCCAGCTGGCAACGGGCCTCCCGTCCGTATTGCGGTTGCGTCTCGGACGCGACCTAGCTGAGCTGGTTCGCCTCGACCCAGGACAGGTACTCCGGGCTCACGGTGCCCGTGACGTACTCGCCCGTGAAGCAGCTCATCTCGAGGTCGGTCACGTCGGAGCCCTCGATGATGGCGTCCCGCATGTCGCCGATCTCCTGGTAGATCAGGTGATCGCTGCCGAGCACGCGGTTGATCTCCGGGATCTTCCGGTCGTGCGCGATGAGCTCGTCGCGCGTCGGCATGTTGATGCCGTAGACGTGCGGGAACCGGACCGGGGGAGCGGCGCTCGTGAAGGTGACCTCGTTCGCACCGGCGGCGCGGGCCATCTCCACGATCTCCTTGCTCGTCGTGCCGCGCACGATCGAGTCGTCGACGATCAGGATGTTCTTGCCCTTGAACTCCGACGACATCGCGTTGAGCTTCTGCCGGACGGACCGCTTGCGCTCCGCCTGGCCCGGCATGATGAAGGTCCGGCCGACGTAGCGGTTCTTGTAGAAGCCCTCGCGGTACTCGATGCCGAGCTTCCGCGCGACCTGCATGGCTGCGGGTCGGGACGAGTCCGGGATCGGCATCACGACGTCGATGTCACCGGTCGGCGCGTACTGCTCGATGGTGTCCGCCAGCCGGTTGCCGAGGCGCAGGCGGGCGTCGTAGACCGAGATGCCGTTCATGACCGAGTCGGGACGAGCCAGGTACACGTACTCGAACGAGCACGGTACGAGCCGCGGGTTCTTCGCGCACTGCCGGGCGTGCATCTGCCCGTTCATCTCGATGAAGATCGCTTCGCCCGGGGCGACGTCGCGCACGATCTCGTAGCCGCCGGACTCGAGCACCAACGACTCGCTCGCGACGACCCACTCGGGCTGGCCGGCCTCGTCGAACTTGTGGCCGAGGATGAGCGGCCGGATGCCGAACGGGTCGCGGAAGGCCAGGAGCCCGTGGCCGGCGATCGTGGCGATCGTGGCGTACGAGCCCTCGACCCGCTCGTGCACGCGCTCGACGGCGTCGAAGACCTGCCCGGGGTCGAGGTCGGTGCCGCGGACCTGTCCCTGCAGCTCGTGCGCCAGCACGTTCACCAGGAGCTCGGTGTCCGACGTGGTGTTGAGGTGCCGACGGTCGATGTCGAACAGTTCACGCGTCAGTTCCCGCGTGTTGGTGAGGTTGCCGTTGTGGACGAGGACGATGCCGTACGGCGCGTTCACGTAGAACGGCTGCGCTTCTTCCTCGTTGCTCGCCGCGCCCTTGGTGGCGTAGCGCACGTGGCCGAGGCCCATGGTGCCGAGGAGGGCGCGCATGTCACGGGTTCGGAACGACTCCCGCACGTGGCCGCGGGTCTTGTGCATGTGGTGCACGTGACCCTCGACCGTGGCGATGCCCGTCGAGTCCTGCCCGCGGTGCTGCAGGAGGAGCAGTGCGTCGTAGATGGATTGGTTGGCGGGGCCCTGTGCAACGAGGCCGACGATGCCGCACATTCGCGGGTGTGCTCCAGACCGTAGAATCGGGGGGTACCGAACAAGTCTGCCATGTCACCGCGAAGGACTCCGCATGCCCAACCCGTACGCCGAAGCCGGAGTGGACACCGCTGCCGGTGACCTGGCCGTCGAACTCATGAAGTCCGCAGTCGCGGCGACGCACAACAGCCACGTGCTGGGCGGCGTGGGCGGCTTCGCCGGACTCTACGACGTGTCGTTCCTGAAGGACTTCTCACACCCGTTGCTCGCGACCTCGACCGACGGCGTCGGCACCAAGGTCGCCATCGCCCAGGCGATCGACAAGCACGACACCATCGGGCAGGACCTGGTCGGCATGGTCGTCGACGACATCGTGGTGGTCGGTGCGAAGCCGCTGTTCATGACCGACTACATCGCCTGCGGGCGCGTCGTGCCGAACCGCATCGCCGACATCGTCGCCGGGATCGCCCGCGGCTGCTCGGCGACGGGCACCGCGCTGGTCGGTGGCGAGACCGCCGAGCACCCCGGGCTGCTCGGCCCGGACGACTACGACGTGGCCGGTGCCGCGACCGGTGTCGTCGAGGCCGGTTCGCAGCTCGGTGCCCACCTGGTGCAGGACGGCGACGTCGTGCTCGCCATCGAGTCGTCCGGGCTGCACTCGAACGGGTACTCGCTCGTCCGGCACATCCTGGCGTCGCGCGGGGTCGGGTACACCGACCAGCTGGCCGAGTTCGGCGGCGTCTCGGTCGGCGAAGCCCTGCTCGAGCCCACCCGCCTGTACACGACGCCGCTGCTGGAGCTGCTCGAGCAGCACCCGGGCGCCGTGCACTCCCTGTCGCACGTGACCGGTGGTGGCATCGCGGCGAACCTGGCGCGCGTGCTGCCCGTCGGCTCGTGGATCGAGGTCGACCGCTCGACCTGGCAGCCGCTTCCGGTCTTCCGCGTGCTCGCCGACATGGCCGGCACGCCGATCGAGGACACCGAGGGCACCTGGAACCTGGGCATCGGCATGTTCGCCGTGGTGTCCGCCAGCGCCGCGGTGGACGTCATCGAGTCGCTCGGCGTGGCCGGGATGCCCGCGTGGCCCGTCGGCACGATCGCCACGTCGGCCCGCGACCTGACCGGCTTCGAGCAGGGCGCCAAGGGCGTCGACGGCGGTGCCGTGCGGCTCGTCGGGAGCTACGCCGCCTGAGCCTGTCGGCCACGCCCGTCACGCAGGCCGCGTGGCGGGCGTTCGTCGTGCCTCCAGGCCGCAGGACCTGCCGTCAGGTGTCCGCCGAGTGGCCACGAAGTGCCGCTCGGTCCGGCCGCGGGCGGCACTTCGTGACCACTCGGCGTTCCCCGCGTGGGGAGTCGTGACCGGTCCGCGTCATCCGCGTGGGCACGCAGAAACGCCGCGCTGCCCGGAGGCGCGCGGCGTGACGGCTGTGCCGGTCAGGCGGACTTGTTCTGGTCCGCTTCGGTCTCGAACTCGTCGGATTCGTCTGCCGCTTCGGGACCGTACTGGTCCGCCCAGCGGTCGACGAGATCGTCATCGGAGTGTTGTCCGGCGGAGAGCTCCTGCTCGAGTGCACCGTAGTTCGTCTGCGGGCTGAAGTACTTCAGCTCACGGGCGACCTTGGTGTGCTTCGCCTTTTGACGGCCGCGCCCCATGCGTGACCCCCTCGTTCGGCTCTGGTCCGGTCCTGGCGAATGACGGAAGATCACTCGGGGAACCAGACGGTTCGTGGTTTGAAATCTGCCGATCACTCTACCATGTACCTCGATCTGGACGTCGCCGCGACGGCTCCGTGCACAGGAGAATCGAAGTGATGACCGAACCCCTCGAGAACCCAGCCGACCAGTCCGCCCGTGTCGTCGTCATCGGTGCGGGGCAGGCCGGACTGTCGGTGGGATACCACCTGCGCCGCCTGGGGCTCGTGCCCGGCACCGACCTGGTGCTGCTCGATCGGGCCCCGAGCACGGGTGGCGCCTGGCAGTTCCGGTGGGAGGCCCTTCGGCTCGGCGCGGCGCACCGCGTGCACGACCTGCCGGGGATGCGGGCGATGGGGCTCCAGTTCGACGACGCCGATCGGTCACGACCCGCCCGGGACGTCGTGGGGGAGTACTACCGGCGGTTCGAGCAGCACTACGACCTGCGGGTCCGGCGTCCGGTCTCGGTGCCGTCGGTCTCGCGCACCGCGGACGGCCGACTGTGCGTCACGACCCGCTCCGCCGACGGCACCGAGACCCGGATCCGCGCCGACGTCGTGGTGAACGCATCGGGCACGTGGGGCACGCCGTTCGTGCCGTGGTACCCGGGCCGAGGCGCGTTCCGCGGACGACAGCTCGACACGACCGAGTACCGCAGCGCCGCGGAGTTCGCCCGGCAGGACGTCGTCGTGGTCGGCGGCGGAACGAGTGCCATCGGTTTCCTGCTCGAACTCGACGGTGTCGCGCGGTCGACCCACTGGTTCACCCGGCGGCCGATGGTGTGGGCGGACTCCTCGTCGCTCGACCTCGAGTCGGCGGTCGCAGCGGTCGACGAGCAGGACCGGGCAGCTCGTGCCGGCGAGGTGCTGCCGAGCATCGTGAGCGGCACGGGTGTGCCGGTCTCGCGGCGGATCCGGGCGGGCATCCACCGCGGGGTCCTGCGTGACCAGCCGATGTTCACCCGGATGGACGAGACCGGCGTGGTGACGGCCGACGGCACGCACGTGCACGCTGACGCGGTGCTCTGGGCGACCGGGTTCCGGCCTGACCTGCGGCACCTCGCGCCGCTGCACCTGCGGACCGCGGCCGGCGGGGTCGTCGTGGCGGACGGGCGCTCGGTCGACGAGCCGCGGTTGTTCCTGGCGGGCTACGGGCCGCAGGCGTCGACGATCGGGGCGAACCGGGCCGGACGGCTCATCGCCCGCCAGGTGATGGACGTGCTCGCCGCCGCGTGAGCCGCTCCGCCTGGTGCGAGGTTGACCACCCGGTGCGAGGTTCTTTCGGCGCACCGGGTGATCAACCTCGCACCAGGGGCGCAGGGCGGCGCAGCGCGGGTCAGGCGGGCAGGGGCTCCTGCACGCCACGACGGCGACGGGACGACGCCAGGAACACGGCGTCGAGCGAGAACCGCCCCGGGCCGGTCAGCGCCACGACGAGCGACCCGACTGCCAGGACGAGCACGTACTCGAAGCCGCCGTCCTGCGAGTAGAAGCCGGACGACGCGTGCGCGAGCAGCCCCGCGACGACCATGTCGACGGCGAGCAGGACGCCCACGACGCGGGTCGCGACGCCGAGCACGAGCAGCACGCCGCCGACGAGTTCGAGGCCCGCCACCAGGGGCGCGGCGACGTCGGCGAGCGGGACGCCCATGCCGGAGAAGCCCTGGGCGACGTTCGGGATGCCCTGGGCGAACTTCTGGGCGCCGTGGGCGATGAACACCACCCCGAGGACGATGCGGAGCGCGGTCAGGCCGATGGAGGTCGATGTCGTTCGCATGGCCACGAAGCTAACCGGTGACGCGTCATCGAACCCCCTCGTCCGGGGGTCTGCCCGGACTTCACCAGAACATGCCCAGGCTGGGGTCCGCCGAAGGGCGGACCCGCTCTCAGGAACCCGTGGTGTCGGTGCCGCGGCCGGTCTGCTGCTGCAGGCGGTCGATGTGCTCCGAGGCCTCAGCCTTGGTCAGGTCGGCGGAGAGTTCTTCGCCGGCTTCGCGGGCCAGGGTGTCGAGGTAGCTGCGCTGGGGTCCGGTCATCGGCTCGTCACCGGTGACCCACTGCTCGGGGTCCTTGCTCGCGTCGGTCGACGGGTCCGGACGGGCGCCGCCGAGGGTCTCTTCTGCATCACTCATGCCGAGGACGCTACGCCGCACCCCCGACGCACCCCGCAGGCGCGTGTCCCCCGTCAGACCGGCGTGGCCGAGTACCGCACCAGGTCCGGACCGACCGCACTCGTGGCGATCGGAACGGTCCGACCCTCGCGCCGGACCCAGATCGTCGCGGCCTGCTCGTCGATCCGCTCGACCTCGTGCAGCGAGCCGTCGAGCAGCACGGTCGCGGACACCACGACCCGGCCACTGGACGGCCGCGGGGGCAGCCCGGGGACGTCGTCGTCGTACGCCGCGTACTCGCCGGGCTGCAGGAACGGGGACACCGGAGCGGTCACGACCTCGAAGCCCTCGTCGACCTCGGCGACCGCCACGAGGCGCACCGCCTGGTCCGTCGGCAGGGGGACGTCGACCACCCAGGGCGCCTCGGAACCGGCCAGTGCGCGGAAGGCGGGGCGACCGTCGGGGGCGAGTCGTGCCTCCAGGCCGTCGATCCGGACCCGTCCGCGACCGCGCGAATCGGCGTAGAGACCGGGCTCGATGCCGGACTGCCGCGCTTCGAGCCGGGTGATGACCACGCGGTCCGGGCGGTACCAGTCGCGGAGCGTCGACGGGTCGACCCACCCGACGCTGGGGACGCCGCGCGACAGCGCTGCCGACTCGTCGGCGGCGCGCTCGTCGAGCGCACCCAGGGGGTGTTCGCCGCGCACCGCGACGAGTCCTTCGTGGCGGCTGCCCGCGACGGGCTCGTGGTCCAGCACCTCGACGCGCTTCGACACCTTGCCGCCGTGGCCGTCGAACGTGGCGAACGTCCGCAGGTCGGTGATCGTCATGACGTCAGATGCTACGACTCGTCGCCCCGGCGCGGCGAGGTCGGCACGAGCGCGTGCAGCTCACCGGTGCACTGCGCGGGGTCGACGCCCTCGGCGGGACCGGCCGGTCGGGTCGCGCGACGCGGCTGCAGGCTGTTCCGCTGCGCGGACCGGGCCAGGCGATCGTCGACGACACCGTCGGCAGGCACTCCGGCCGAGCCGGCGAGGGACCGGCGGAGCGGGGGCCGCACGGGCTCGCCGCGACGTTCCTGACCGGGGAGCGGACGCGACCGGCGGCCGTACAGCAGTTCGGACGAATCGAGCAGCCACGGCACCAGCGCCACGGTGACGCCGTGCACGAGCAGGAGCTTCTTGCGGATGCGACGGCCGCGGTGGTTGTGGAGCAGGCCCTCCCACCAGTGACCGACGATGAAGATCGGCGTGTAGACGGTGACGACCTCGGAGCCGTGCTCGAGCCGGTGCGCCTTGATGTACTTGATGAGCGGCATCGAGATGTCGCGGTACGGACTCGGCACGATGGTCAACGGCATCCGGATGCCGTACTCGGCCCACTGGTCGCGCAGGTGCTGGGCATCGGCGTCGTCGATCGCGACGTGGACCGCCTCGCAGCTGGCGTGCTCGGCCGCGATCGCGTAGTCGAGGGCCTTGAGCACGGGCTTCTGCAGCTTGTTCACGAGCACGACGGCGTGGTCGCCGGTGGCGCCGAACTCGGTCTCGACGTCGGCCTCGATCTCGTGCGAGACGTCGCGGTAGTAGCGGTTCACGCCGAGCATGAGCACGTACAGGATCGGCATGATCAGGAACACGAGCCAGGCGCCGTGCGTGAACTTGGTGATCGTGACGATGACCAGGACGACCAGGGTGAACGTGGCACCGATCGCGTTGATGGTCCGGGAGCGCAGCACCTGCGCACGGTTGACGGACGGATCGGCGGTGCCGGCCCGGTCCGCGCGCAGCAGGCGCGTCCAGTGCACGACCATGCCCGTCTGCCCGAGGGTGAACGACACGAAGACGCCGATGATGTAGAGCTGGATGAGGCTCGTGACGTTCGCCCGGTACACCACGAGCAGCGCCGCGGCGACGAGCGCCAGGACGATGACGCCGTTCGAGTAGATGAGCCGGTCGCCGCGGGTGGACAGGGCCTTGGGGGCGTAGGAGTCGCGGGCCAGGATCGAGCCGAGCAGCGGGAACCCGTTGAACGCCGTGTTCGCGGCGAGGAGCAGGACCGCGGCCGTCGTCGCCTGGATGACGAAGAACAGCACCGAGTTGTCACCGAACGTCGCCGCCGCGATCTGGGCGATGAGGGAGCGCTGCGGCGTCGTGGCGCAGTCCGCGAACCCCTGCAGGTCGCAGGCGCGTTCGGCGTAGTGCACGCGGGACACGAGCGCGAGCGTGATGAGCCCGATGAACAGGACGATCGCGATGCCGCCCATCGCCACCAGGGTCGCCTGCGCGTTCTTGATCTTCGGGCGTCGGAAGGCCTGCACGCCGTTCGCGATGGCCTCGACGCCGGTGAGGGCCGAGCAGCCGGAGGCGAAGGCGCGGAGCAGCAGCAGGATGAACGCCGCCTGCGTCGTGTGCTCGACGTTGTCGACGGTGTACCCGGCGGACTCGGCGACCGGGGCGTGCCCTGAGGCGACGCGGACCAGGCCGGTGACGACCATCACGAAGACCGACGCCACGAACAGGTAGGTGGGGATGGCGAAGGCCTTGCTCGACTCCCGCACGCCGCGCAGGTTCGTGGCGGCGAGGAGCACGACGAACACGAGCGCGAGTTCGACGCGGACGTCGTTCAGCATCGGCAGGGCCGAGATGATGTTGTCCACGCCGGAGGCCACCGACACGGCGACCGTCATGACGTAGTCGACGAGCAGCGCGCTCGCGACGACCAGCCCGGCCTTCTCGCCGAGGTTCCGGTGCGCGACCTCGTAGTCGCCGCCGCCGGACGGGTACGCCTTGATGAGCTGCCGGTAGGACGCGACGACCACCACGAGCAGCAGCACGACGAGCGCGGCCACCCACGGTGCGAAGGTCAGGAACGACATCCCGCCGAGCAGCAGGATCATCAGCAGTTCCTGCGGTGCGTACGCGACGGAGGACAGCGGGTCACTCGCGAAGATCGGCAGGGCCAGGTGCTTCGGGAGGAGCTGTCCTTCGAGCTTCTCAGAGGGGAGGGGATCCCCGATCAGTCGCGCTTTCAGCGACCGGACCTCGTTCGTCACGAGCGGCAAACCTACTCAGTTCCGGGCGGGAGTCAACACGGGTGCCCGGGCGGTCATTCCCGGTCGGTCGCGTGTCGTCGACTCCGCACCCCGATCACCCCTTGCAGTTGACGCGGCGTCAACCTCTACGGTGGGCTGCATGAGGGATCCGTCAGACATCGCCACCGCAGCTGCGAAAGCACCGCACGGCATCGCCGACGTGGCGCGATCCGCCGGGGTGTCGAGTCGCACGCTCCGCCACTACGACGCCATCGGGCTGCTGCCGGCCACCGCCGTCGGCGACGGCGGACTCCGCCGCTACGACGACCGGGCACTCGTCCGGCTGCAGCGCATCCTGCTGCTGCGCGGCCTCGGCATCGGGCTGCCCGACATCCGCCGGGTCCTCGACGGCGAGCAGGACGACGTCGCCGCCCTCACCGCGCACGTCGCCTGGCTCGAACGCGAGCGGGACCGCCTCGCCCGGCAGCTCGCCGCCGTGCGCACCACCATCACCAGGATCGAGAACGGGGACACCATGAACGCCACGGACACCTTCGACGGGTTCGACCAGACCCGCTTCAAGCACGAGGTCGAGGAGCGCTGGGGGGCGGACGCCTGGCAGCGCGGCACCGCCTGGTGGGACGCGAAGGACACCGCGGGCAAGCAGGCGTTCCAGGACGAACTGCGCGCGATCGCCCGGGACGCCGCAGCGCTCGCCGCGTCCGGAGACGGCTCGGACTCGCCGGCCGCGCAGGCACTGGCGCGGCGGCAGTTCGCGTGGCTCGCCGAGTCGGCGCCGCCGGCGGACCTCACCGCGGAGCGGTTCCGGACCCTCGCCGAGATGTACGTGCACGACGAGCGGTTCGCACACGCCTACGACTGGGCCGGAGCGGGTGCGGCACGTGCGCTGCGCGACGCGATGGTCGCGTTCGCCGACGCCGGGCTGTAGCGCGCCGACCGCAGGCTGGGGCGCGCGAACGGAACCAGGTTCCGGTCACGACACCACGGATCGGCGTGGTGCTGTGTCCGGAACCTGGTTCCGTGGGTGGGGCTGTGCGGGGTGGGCGGTGCGACGGGCGGCCGGGAGGCACGGGTCGCGACCGCCTGTCGGCCGCGGGCCGTCAGAGCGACTTGCGCAGGGCCTCCAGGCCGTCACGCAGACGCGTCACGGTGTCCGCACGGAGCGTGCCGCGGGTCGCACGTCGGCGCAGGTCCGCGCGGACCTGCTGCCGGAACGACGACAACGCCATCTCGAGCTCGCGCAGGGCGCGGGCGCTCTCCGACGGGACCGAGACGGGCTCCTCGTGGGAACCGGTGCCGGGGCTCTCCGCCGAGGCGGCGAGGTCGGCACGGAGGGAGCGCATCGCCTCGCCGACCGAGGCGCGGACGCCGTCGGCCAGGGACTTCACCGAGTCGGCGACCCCGGATTCGACCGCGGCGATCTCGTCGGCACGGGCCGCGAGTTCGGTGCGGCCGGCCTCGGTGATCGCGTAGACGGTCTTGCGGCCGTCGGCGGTCTTCGAGACGAGGCCCTCTTCTTCGAGCTTCGCGAGCCGCGGGTACACGGTGCCGGCGCTCGGCACGTAGGTACCGCCGAACCGGTCGCCGAGGGCCTGGATGAGCTCGTAGCCGTGCATCGGGTGGTCCGCCAGCAGCACGAGCAGGTACAGGCGGAGGTGGCCGTGGGCGAAGACGGGACTCATGCGGGCACCTCGCCGTCGTTGGTCGGGGCGGTCGGGGCGGCCGGGGTGGTCGGAGCAGTCGGCGGAGCCGGGGTGGTCGGCGCGGCCGGGGTCGTCGGGGCCGCGGTCGGTTCCGCTGCTGCCGGCGGGGCGTGCAGCACCGCGATGTCGCCGGAGACCGAGTTCACGCGCAGGTCCAGCCACTGGCCGGCCAGCTCGCCACCCTGCTTGACGTACGAGCCGCGCACACCGCGGATCTCGGAGTCGTCGAACTGGAGCTTGCCGGAGGCCGTGCTGACGGTGCACTGGTAGGCGACACCGTCCTCGAGCCGGACGCTCACGCCACCCGAGACCGTGTTGACGCGCGCCGACTCCGGCACGCCGTGCAGGTCGAGCACGACGTCGGCCGAGACACCGTCCGCCTGGAACCGCGGGATCTCGCCCGTGGCCACGACGTCACCCGAGACCGTGTGGACCGTCAGGGCGCCGTCCAGCTCGCGGATCGTCGTCGCGCCCGACACGGCGTTGACCGTGACGTCGCCGGCGACACCGTCGACCACGAGGTCGCCGGACACCGTGTTGAGCATCGCGCCGCGGTTCGTGCCGGACAGCAGGGCACCCGCCGAGACGACCCCCAGGGTGACCGAGGCGTCGCGGGGGACCAGGATGCTGACGTCCGCGTGGGCCTTGCCGCGGAACGACTTGAGGAACCCGATGGGGTCGTCCCACCGGATCTGCGGGTGGTCGACGGTGAGCGTGTCGCCGTCGACCTCGATCTTCAGTTGCTTGCCGGACACGCTGTGGACCTCGACCCGTGCGGTGGGTTCGTCGTGTGCCACGACGTCCACCTGACCACCGACGAGTCCGACACGGAGTGTGCGGACGATGCCGGTGTCGATGACCTTGGGCTCGTCGACGAGCCATTTCTCCTGCGTCATGTTGCTTCCTCCAACTCGCGATGTATCGCGTCTGTGGAGGTCACGCTATATCGCGAGTCGACGAGGCGCAAGGGTGCCGGGCGGATGGTGAGCAGAAATGGTCGGGTGGGGCCCTGCGACCCGACCATTCCTGCTCACGAAGCGTGCGCGACGGAGGTGGGACGGGCCTCCCGGACGACCCGGCGCTCGGGGCTCCACGGGAACCGGCGGAAGAACGGCATGAGCGGCTGCACCATCGGGCCGATCGCGAAGGCGGCGATGACGGTGCCGGCCCCGACGTTCCCGCCGAGGATCCAGCCGACGACGACGACGGACACCTCGACCAGGGTGCGCGCGAGCCAGAGCGGCCAGCCGAGGCGCTCGTGCAGCCCGACCATCAGGCCGTCACGGGCCCCGGTGCCGAACCCCGCGCCGATGTAGAACGCCGTCGCCACGGCGAGCAGCACCAGTCCCGCGACGAACAGGGCGATCCGGGCGAGTAGACCGGACGGCTCCGGCACGAGCCAGAGCACCAGGTCGGCGCTCGGCCCGATCGCCAGCGCGTTCAGCAGCGTGCCGATGCCCGGTTTCTGGCGCAGGGGGATCCAGAACAGCAGGATCACGCCGCTCGACACGACGGTGATGACGCCGAACGACCACGGCACCACGTTCTCGAGGCCCTGCGTCAGGACGGTCCACGACGAGACGCCGACGACCGCTCGGACCTGCAGCGCGGTGGAGGCGCCGTAGAGGAACAGGCCGACGAAGAGCTGGACGAAGCGGAACGTGAGGGCGGTGCTGCGGGACATGGGTTCATCGTCGATGCGGATTGGACTGCTGGTCGAGAGCCAATCGCGCTACCGTGGACCCATGACACCCGTGCTGTTGAGTGCCCGATCTGCTGCCCTGCTGCTCACCGACTGGCGCGACGGCACCGACGCCCCGGCGTACGAAGCACTGTCCGACGCCATCCGGGTGCTCGTCATCGACGGCCGGGTCGCGCAGGGCGTGCGACTGCCGGCGGAGCGTGGGCTCGCGACCGCGCTCGGCATTTCCCGCACGACCGTGGCGAACGCCTACGCCCGACTGCGGTCCGACGGGTTCGTCGTGTCGATCCGTGGCTCCGGCAGCGTGGTCCACCTGCCCGCGTCCCTGATCGGTCGTCCCGACCCGGAACGGCTCGGCGGGGTGGTCGACGGCGAGCTCCTCGACCTGCGGAAGGCCGCGCTGCACTCGGCACCGGGGATGGCCGAGGCCGTCGAGCGGGCGGTTCGACACGTGCCCGCGGCGCTCGCCGGCATCGGGTACGACACCGTCGGCGACCCCGGGCTCCGCGCCGCCATCGCCGACCGGTACACCGAGCGCGGACTGCCGACCGACCCGTCCCAGGTGATCGTGACGATCGGCGCGCAGCACGCCATCGCGCTGCTCGCACGGGTGCTCGTCCGTCGCGGGGACGCCGTGCTCGTCGAGTCCCCGACCTACCCGCACGCGCACGAGGCGTTCCGCGAGGCCGGCGGACGACTCGTCGGCGTGCCCGTCGACGCGCGGACCGGGTGGGACGCCGCCGCGCTCGAGACGACGCTGCGGCGGACCGCCCCGGCCGTCGCCTACGTCATGCCCGAGCTGCACAACCCGACCGGAGCGACCATGTCCGCGTCGACCCGCCAGCTGCTGCTGTCGGTCGCGGCGTCGGTCGGCACGACGGTGGTCGCCGACGAGACGATGGGCGAGCTACGGATCGACGGCGCGCCGTCGCTGCCGCTGGCAGCAGCGGACCCGTCGGGTGCGTCGGTCGTGATGATCGGGTCGGCCGACAAGGTCTTCTGGGGCGGCCTGCGGATCGGCTGGATCCGGGCCGCACCGGCCCTCCTGCAGCGGCTGCTCGCCGCCCGCCCGACGGGCGACCTCGGCACCCCCGTCCTCGACCAGCTGGTCGCGCGGGAGCTGGTCCCACGCACGGCGGCCGTCCTGGAGGCGCGGCGCGAGTACCTGCGACAGGGTCGCGACGACGTCGTGGGCGCGCTCAGGGCACGACTCCCCGAGTGGGACGTCCCGTCGCCCGCAGGCGGGCTGACGACGTGGGTGGGCCTCGGGCGACCGGTGTCGAGTGCGCTCGTGCTGGCCGCGCGGTCCGAGGGCGTGGTGCTGGCATCCGGCGGGGTGTTCGGCCCGGACGGCGGGTTCGAACGGTTCCTGCGGGTGCCGTTCACGATGGCGCCGGCGGACCGCGGTCGTCTGGTGGACGTGCTCGAACGGGCGTGGGCTCGGGTCGGTGGGGAGTCCGCCGGGGTGCGGGGGTCGCTCGCCGCGGTGGTGTGAGCAGTCGTGGGGTCATCCTCTGGGGTGATGGGCTGGGGTCGTTCTCGCTCCGTGGGGTGATGTGCGCGGCGGCGGACGACGCGATGCTGATGCCATGAACGCGACCCTGTCCGCCGGTGCTCCGGCGCCTGCTGCGTCCCCGTCGTCCGCGTCGCCGTCCGAGCCGTGCCCCGCGGTGCCGGCTCTGGTGCGCGTCACGATGGCCCTGAGCGGTGCGCTGCTCGCCGGTGTGCTGACCTCGTTCGGGCAGACCGTGCCCGCACTGTCGTCGGTCGCCAACTCGGCCGGCCCCTGGTTCCTGGTCGCCGTCGCGCTGTGCATCGGCGCCGGAGCCCGTGCCGGCCGGTTCGCCCTGCCGCTCGCGATGCTGCTCGGCGTCGTGCTGCTCGAACTCATGCACGTCGGCTACTGGGCCACGACGAACCTGCGCGGCTACCCGGACTTCCTGTCCGTCACAAACCTGTGGGTGCTGCTCGGCGTCCCCGCCGGGCTGCTCGCCGGTGCGGTCGCCGTGTTCGTCCGCTCCCGCGACGCCCGCTGGCGTGCCGGAGCGTTCGGGGTCACCGCCGCGATCCTGATCGGCGAGGGGGTGCGGGCGCTGCTGCAGGTGGTGGCCACGACCGGCCCGGTGACCTGGGTGGTCGAGATCGTCGTCGGCATCCTCGTGCTCGTCGTCGGGGTGGCCACCGCCCGGTCGTCGGTCGGCCGCGTGATCGCCCTCGGCAGCGGCGTGCTCGGCACCGTCGGCGTGCTCGGCGCGTACCTGCTGCTCGGTGGCTGACCCGACGGCTGACCCGAAGGCCTGATGCGGACGCGCACGGGCTACGGCTGCGAGGATCGATGACGTGCACCTCCTCTCGGTCTTCAGCCTCCGCAACCGGGCCCTCATCGCGCTCGTCACCATCGTCGTCGCGATCTTCGGCGGCATCGCGCTGTCGAACCTCAAGCAGGAGCTCATCCCGAGCGTCGAGTTCCCGCAGGTCGCGATCGTCAGCGCGTACCCGGGTGCCACGCCCGAGGTGGTGTCCAACGACGTCTCGACGAAGATCGAGCAGGGGATCCAGGCGGTCCCGGACCTCGAGTCGACCTCGGCGACCTCGTCCACCGGGCAGAGCATCGTGTCGGCCTCGTTCGACTACGGCTCCAACCTGGCCAGCGCCGAGGACAAGATCCAGACCGTCGTCAACGCACTCTCGTTGCCCGACTCCGTCCAGACCCAGATCGTGACCGGGTCGTTCGACGACCTGCCCGTCCTGCAGCTCGCGGTGTCGGCGAAGGGCGACCAGGAACAGCTCGTCGAACGGCTGAACGCCACCGCGGTGCCCGACCTCGAGAAGCTCGACGGGGTGCGGGCCGCCGACGTCTACGGCAACCCCGGTCGCCGCGTCGTCATCACCCCGGACCAGGACGACCTGGCAGCCCGGGGCCTCAGCGAGACGGCGATCTCGGACGCGCTCGACGACAACGGCACCCTGATCCCCGGTGGCACGATCACGCAGAGCGGTTCGACGCTCTCCGTGCAGACCGGCGAACGCATCGCCTCGGTCGCCGACATCGAGGACCTGCCGCTGACGGGCGGCACCTCGGCGACGACCCTCGGCGACGTCGCCACCGTCGCCATCAAGGAGTCGCCGCGCACCTCGATCAGCCGCGTGAACGGTGAACAGGCACTCACCATCGCGAACACGAAGACGCAGGAGGCGAACACCGTCGACGTCTCCGAGACCGTCCGTGACGCCCTGCCCGGCATCGAGGCGAAGATCGACGGCGACCCCCGGTTCACCGTCGTGTTCGACCAGGCGCCCTTCATCCAGCAGTCGATCGACTCCCTGGCCGAGGAAGGCCTGCTCGGCCTGGCGTTCGCCGTCCTCGTGATCCTGCTGTTCCTGCTGTCGGTCCGGTCGACGATCGTCACCGCGATCTCGATCCCGACGTCGGTGCTCCTCGCCGCGATCGGCATGCTGGCCGCCGGCTACACGCTCAACATCATCACGCTCGCCGGCCTGACCATCGCGATCGGCCGTGTGGTCGACGACTCCATCGTCGTGATCGAGAACATCAAGCGGCACCTGCAACCCGGCGTCGACCGGCAACGGGCGGTGCTCGACGGCGTCCGCGAGGTCGCCGGCGCCGTGACCGCGTCGACCGTGACGACCGTGGTCGTGTTCCTGCCCGTCGCGTTCGTCGCCGAGCTCGTCGGCGAGCTGTTCCGGCCGTTCGCCCTGACCGTGACGATGGCGTTGATCGCCTCGCTGCTGGTCTCCCTGACCATCGTGCCGGTGCTGGCGTACTGGTTCCTGCGCGCGCCGAAGGGGCACAAGCACGCCGGGGCGGTGCAGCCGGCCGTGTCGGGGACCGACGCCGACGGGGCGGCGGGGGCCGTGCCTCCCGTCAGCTCTGCGACGGACGGTGCACTCGCGAGTGCGGCAGACCTGCACGACGCGTCCGCACCCGACCGGCTGCGCCGCGGCTACCAGCCGGTGCTCGGGTGGGCGCTCCGCGCACCGTGGGTGGTCCTCGTGCTCGCCGTGCTCGTGCTCGGAGGGACCGCAGCGGCGCTGCCGTTCGTCAAGACGAACTACCTCGGTGACTCCGGGCAGAACACGTTCACCGTCACGCAGGACCTCGAGCCCGGCACGAGCCTGGCGTCCCAGTCCGACGCGGCGCGCACTGTCGAGCGCCAGCTCCGCGCGGTCGACGGCGTCGAGACCGTCCAGACCACGATCGGCACGAGCGGCCAGTCGATCCAGGCCGCGTTCGGTGGCGGCGGCACGGCATCGGTGCAGTACTCGGTGACCACCGACGAGGGCGCCGACCAGACCCGGGTGCAGTCGGACACCCGGAAGCGACTCGACGGGCTCAAGGACCAGGGCGAGCTCACGGTCGCGTCGTCGGGTGGCGGCTTCGGCGGCAGCAGCGACATCGAGGTCGACGTCAGCGCGCCGACCCAGGCGCAGCTCCGGACCGCCGCGTCGCAGGTGCTGCGCGAGATGCGGACGGTCGACGACACCACGGGGGCGACGAGCAACCTGTCGTCGGCCGAGCCGTACCTGGCCGTCCGGGTCGACCGCGAGAAGGCGGCCGCGCTCGGGCTGACCGAGACCCAGGTCGGCGGGATCGTCGCAGCCTCGGTGTCGCCGCGCGACACCGGGACGGTCGAGATCGACGACGCCTCGCTCGACGTCTACATCGCCGCACCCTCGCCGCCGGGGACGATCACGGCACTGCGCGCACTGTCGGTCCCGACCTCGACCGGCCCGGTGCCGCTGTCCGACGTCGCCACCGTCGAACGTGCCGAGGGGCCGACGACCGTCACCACCTCGGACGCCGTCCGCACCGCGACGATCACCGTGACCCCGGACGCGTCGAACCTCGGCGCGGCGGTGCAGTCGGTGACCACGGCGGTCGACCAGCTCGACCTGCCCAAGGGGGCGTCCGCGTCGATCGGCGGCGTCGCCTCGAGCCAGACGTCGGCGTTCAGCCAGCTGCTGCTCGCCGCCCTGGTCGCGATCCTGATCGTCTACGTGGTGATGGTCGCGACGTTCCGGAGCCTGCTCCAGCCCCTGCTGCTGCTCGTCTCGGTGCCGTTCGCGGCGACGGGCGCGATCCTGCTGCAGATCGCGTCGGGTATCCCACTCGGTGTGGCGTCGCTCATCGGCGTGCTCATGCTCGTCGGCATCGTCGTGACGAACGCGATCGTCCTCATCGACCTGGTGAACCAGTACCGGCGGCGCGGACTGCGGGTGCGCGAGGCCCTGGTCGAAGGGGCCACCCGACGACTCCGGCCCATCCTGATGACCGCACTGGCGACGATCTTCGCGCTCGTGCCGATGGCGATCGGGCTGACCGGCAAGTCCGGGTTCATCTCGCAGCCGCTCGCGCTCGTCGTGATCGGCGGGCTGGTGTCGTCGACGTTGCTGACCCTGGTGGTGCTGCCGGCGCTGTACTACGTGGTGGAGCGGGCGCGGGAGCGGCGGGCTGATCGGCGGGCTGCGGCGGCGGCCGCGGCGGGCTAGCGGCGGGTTAGCGGCGGCGTTGTCGGCGCCGGGCCCCGCTACCTGCGGTACTCGGCGTCGACGGCCGCGATGGCGGCGGTCGTGAGGGGCACCGAGGCCGAGGCCGTGCCCGGCACGACGGGCGCGGTGACCCGGTGGTCGGCACGCTCCTCGCGCTCGACGGCGCGGAACCACGACACGAGCACGCAGGTCAGCGTGACGAGGAAGACGATCCCGGCGCCCTGCGCGAACACAGCGAGGTGCCCGGTCGCAGCCGCGTACCCGCCGAAGGCCGTGGTGGCGGCGAACGACAGCCCGAGCAGCAACTCCGCAGAGGTCTGCAGCGCGGAACGGTCCCAGCGGGTCGCGGCGGCGCGTGCAGGGCGGGTGGAGGTGTCGGTCACCCCGGAAGTCTGCGACGTGGCGCGGGTCGGCAGTAGTCCCGACTCCGGGTGCCACCCACCCGGGGCACGCGGCAGTGCGGCTCCGCGAAAGCGACACTGCTCCGCCGAACATCGGCGGCACAACGTCGCTCTGGTGGCACGGACGCCCGCTCGTCGGCGAGAAGTGTCGCTTCGGCGGCACACAACCCGCCCGCGGCCGAACCCGCGCACGGCGCCCCGCAGCGCCTCAGCCCAGCTGGGTCCGGAAGAACGTCGCCACGCGGCGGCTCATCGCCTCGTCGAGCTGCGCGATCGAGTGCGCCGTCCCCTCGACCTGCACGAACGTGACCGGCACGTCGTGTGACCGGAGCGTCGCCGCGAACTCCTGCGACTCCCACAGCGGGATGAACTCGTCCGTCGAGTGCCCGATGAAGAACGGCGCCGTGTCCGAGGTGACGTGGTACTCCGGCGACGCCCGGGTGGCCGCTGGACACTTCGCGTAGGTCCGGCAGCCGAGGTACAGCAGCTGCTTCCGCTGGAAGGACGCGGACACCCCGTCGGCCCGCGTCGAGCGTGACGTCAGGTTCGTGGGGCCGCTCAGGTCGACGACCGCACGGATCCGGTCGCCCTCGGCGTAGGCGGCGGACTCGTGGTCGGTCACTGCGAGCATCGCCGCCAGGTTGCCGCCCGCGCTCCCGCCGAACACCCCGACCCGCTGGGAGTCGACGTCGTACGTGGAGAGCGTCGTGGGGCGGAACACGTAGTCGAGCGCCCGTCGGACGTCGTCGAGACCGGCCGGGAACGGGTCGGTGGGGGCGAGCCGGTAGTCGACGTTGAACGTGACGAAGCCCTCGGACGCCAGGTACTTGCACACCGACCGGTAGGCGGCCGTGGCCTTGTCGCCGTGCGACCAGCTGCCGCCGTGGATCATCAGCACCGCGGGCCGACCGGTGCTGGCTGCGGCCTCGGCGGGGTCGGCCGTCGGGGTGGCGGACGGCGTCGCCGTGGGGGTCGCGGTCGTCTCCGGGGCGCTGTCGGCCGGCAGGCAGACGTCGAGTCGCTGCAGCGGGGCCGTGCCGTACGGCACATCCGCGACCACGTCGATGCCGTGGTACTGCAGGGACAGCGGGTAGATGACGCTGTCCGCGGTGACCGTCGCGTTCTCGTCACCGACGGGGTCCGTACTGCAGGACGCGACCGCGCCGAGCGCCACGACCGCGGCGACGAGCGCGAGCACTGTGCGGCGGCCGGACTTCATCGGTTCCACGGTAGCCGCACCCGGGGCCGGCCACGTCACCCGAGCGGAGGAACCCCGACCGCGCACCCGACCGCGCAACCCGACGGCGGAACCGGACGGCGCAGCCCGACGGCGGAACCGCCACAGTGCCAGGATGAGAGCTGGGGGCACCCGCCGCCAGGACCGCAGGAGGACCCGTGAGCCGTCGCAAGGCCTGGAACGCCGATCCCGAACCACTGCTCCGCGTCGACCCGGGCTTCCGCCTCGACCAGGTCGACCCGGATGCGACGCCGGGCTTCCCCGGCCGCAAGATCGACGGGCTCGAAGCGCTCGCCGCGGGGGCGTCTCGCCTCGCCGCCCTGCAGGAGCGGTTGTACGCGGCGTCGACCGCCGGCGACCAGCGCCGGGTGCTGCTCGTCCTGCAGGCGATGGACACCGCCGGCAAGGGCGGCATCGTCTCGCACGTCGTCGGTGCGGTCGACCCCAACGGCGTGCGGTACGCGGGCTTCAAGGCCCCGACGGCCGAGGAGCGCGAGCACGACTTCCTCTGGCGCATCGAGCGGCAGCTCCCGAGTGCCGGGCAGCTCGGCGTCTTCGACCGCTCGCACTACGAGGACGTCCTCATCCAGCGCATCCGGGCGTTCGCGGCGCCGGACGAGATCGAACGACGCTACGGCGCGATCACCGAGTTCGAGGACCGTCTCACCGCCGAGGGCACCACCATCGTCAAGGTGATGCTGCACATCTCGAAGGACGAACAGCGCGAACGCCTCGGCGAGCGACTCGACCGCCCCGACAAGCACTGGAAGTTCAACCCGGCCGACATCGACGAGCGCCTGCTGTGGGACCGCTACCAGGACGCGTACCAGATCGTGTTCGACCGGACCTCGACCCCGCAGGCGCCCTGGTACGTCGTGCCGGCGAACCGCAAGTGGTACGCCCGCCTGGCGGTGCAGCAGCTCCTGCTCCGGGCACTCGAGGACATGCAGCTCTCGTGGCCGAAGGCGGACTTCGACGTGGCCGAGCAACGACAGCGGCTCGCCGAGTCCTGACCGACGGGCAGGCCGGGAGGCACGGGCCGGGTCCGGCTCGCGGCCGTCCGTCGACGACGGGGCTGGCATCAGAGCGCGGGGTCGCGTAGACTCGCTCGGTCGGCCTTCGACGCCGTGACATCGTGATCACGGGCTTTTTGTTGGGTGTGTGTTGCTCGAGGGCTGGAATCACGTCGAATCGCGACGGGATGAACCCCCTCTCCGCAAGCAGCCCCCGCCGATGTCGCTGTCGGGCGCTGCGGTTCGTTGCGCACCCGAGAAAGCAGTCATGGCTCCGTACAACAAGGGCGCGGACAACCGCGCCTCCGATCGTCCCCGCCACCCGAACGGCACCCCCGCCGCACGCAGCAGCAAGCACCGCGGGTTCCGCGCCGCCGAGCCGACCGCGCCGCGCCAGAAGCAGCGCTGGGACGCCGAGGAGCGCCGCGGCCGCTCGGCGCAGGGCGAGCGCCCCGCGCGCCCGAACTGGGAGCCCCGCGACAGCGGCGGCCAGCGCCGCCCCGAGCGCGACGACCGCGGTGGTCGCGGCTACAACCGTGACGACCGCGCGCCGCGTCGCTTCGATCGCGATGACCGCGCTCCGCGTCGTGACAACGACGACCGTCCGCGTCGTAGCTTCGACCGCGACGACCGCGCCCCGCGCAGCTTCAACCGCGACGACCGCGCTCCCCGTCGTGACCAGGACGACCGTCCCCGTCGCTTCGACCGCGATGACCGTGCTCCCCGTCGTGACAACGACGATCGTCCCCGTCGCAGCTTCGACCGCGATGACCGCGCCCCGCGCAGCTTCAACCGCGATGACCGTGCGCCCCGTCGTGACAACGACGATCGTCCCCGTCGTTCGTTCGACCGCGATGACCGCGCCCCCCGTAGCTTCAACCGCGATGACCGTGCGCCCCGTCGTGACAACGACGACCGTCCTCGTCGTAGCTTCGACCGCGATGACCGTGCCCCGCGTCGTGACAACGACGACCGTCCCCGTCGCAGCTTCGACCGTGCTCCCCGCAGCTTCAACCGCGATGACCGTGCGCCCCGTCGTGACAACGACGACCGCCCGCGTCGCAGCTTCGACCGCGACGATCGCAGCGCTCCCCGCCGCTCCTTCGACGAGCCCGAGCGCGGCAAGTTCGTCCCCGCCGACGACGTCAAGCTCGCGAAGCTCCAGGCCGAGTCCACCGTGGCGTCGGACGTCGAGGGCGTGACCTTCGGCGACCTCGGCATCGGCGGCAACATCTCCCGCGCCCTGCAGGAGCTCGGCGCGAGCAGCCCGTTCCCGATCCAGGCCGCGACGATCCCCGACGTGATCGCCGGCAAGGACGTCCTCGGCCGTGGCCGCACGGGCTCCGGCAAGACCATCGCGTTCGGCGCCCCGCTCGTCGAGAAGCTCATGGAGCACGGCGGCGGCACGAAGCGCAAGATGGGCCGCGCCCCGCGTGCGCTCATCCTCGCGCCGACCCGCGAGCTGGCCCTGCAGATCGACCGCACGGTGCAGCCGATCGCCCGCTCGGTGGGCCTCTTCACGACGCAGATCTACGGCGGCGTGCCGTACGGCCGTCAGGAGGGTGCGCTCGAGCGTGGCGTCGACATCATCGTCGGCACCCCTGGTCGTGTGCAGGACCTCATGAACAAGGGGAAGCTCGACCTCAGCGAGGTCGTCATCTCCGTGCTCGACGAGGCCGACCACATGTGCGACCTCGGGTTCCTCGAGCCGGTGCAGGAGATCCTCTCCGCCACCGCCGAGGTCACCCCGCAGGGCAACCGTGCACAGAAGCTGCTGTTCAGCGCGACGCTCGACACCCAGGTCGCGGCGCTCGTCGAGCAGTTCCTGCACGAGCCGAGCGTGCACGAGGTCGCGGGTGAGGACCAGGCGTCCTCGACCATCGACCACCGTGTCCTCGTGGTCGAGCAGCGCGAGAAGGACCGTGTCCTCGAGGAGCTCGTCGCCGGTGACGGCAAGACGATCGTCTTCGCCCGGACCCGTGCCTACGCCGAGCGCCTCGCCGACCAGTTCGAGGACGCCGGCATCCGTGCCACGTCGCTCCACGGCGACCTGAACCAGTCGCGCCGGACCCGGAACCTGCAGCTCCTGACGAGCGGCCGGGTGAACGTGCTCGTCGCCACCGACGTCGCCGCCCGCGGCATCCATGTCGACGACGTGTCGCTCGTCGTGCAGGCGGATGCCCCGGACGACTACAAGGCGTACATGCACCGCTCCGGCCGGACGGGTCGTGCCGGCAAGGAGGGCACCGTCGTGACCCTCGTCCCGCGTGGTCGCATCCGCAAGATCGAGGGCATCCTCGAGCGTGCCGAGATCGCGGCGGACCTCGTGCAGGCCGCCCCTGGTGACGGCATCGTGTCGGAGCTCGCCGCGCGCTAGTCGCGACCACACGCACGACGGGAGGCCCGTGGCGAGCTCGCCACGGGCCTCCCGTCCGTCACATGGTGAGCAGAAATGGTCGGGTCCCGAAATCGGACCCGACCATTTCTGCTCACGAAGCGAGCACGCCCTCGCGACCGCGCGACCGCGTCAGCGGTTGAAGAACAGCAACCCGCGCACGAAGCCGGCCTGGCCGGCGTGCTGCGTGCAGTCGTCGAGGATGCTCACGAGCCGGGCACCGGCGGTGACGGGCGGGTCCCACGCGTCGTCGACCACGGGGTCGAGGTCGTCGGGGCCGAGCGTGCCGAGGTACGCGACGGTGCGGTCGTGGACGGCACGCAGGTACCCGGTGAGCAGCGCGGCCGAGGCACGCACGCGACCGACGTCGTCACGGGACATGCCGTAGCCGAGGGCCTCGGCCGGGAACGGCAGGCCGAACCGGTCGTACCAGCCGTCGGCGGTCCACACCTGCGCGGTGCCGGCGAGGTCGGCGATCTGGACGTCCTGCCCACGGGCGGTGTGCCACGCGAGCCATGCCAGGGTGTTCGCCCCGGCGGCCGGACGCGCTGCGAGTTGGTCCTCGGACAGGCCGTCGACGGCACGCTCGACGGTCTCGGGGACGCGGGAGAACGCTTCGATCAGGACTTCGGACGGTGTCATGCGCACCACGCTACGCGCGCGCCCCGACACACGAGGTCACGCGGAGCGGGCTGCGGTCTCCGCGCGCGAGTGGCGGTCGAGGGCGTCGCCGAGCCCGGCGAACGCGGCGGCGAGCCGGACTCGGTCGGCGGGGGCGACGACCTCGCGGAAGGCGTCCGAGTACACGGCGCCGATCTGCCGGGCCACCTCGGCGCCCGAGGCGGTGAGGTGCAGCAGCACGCTGCGACGGTCCTGCGGGTTCGGGCGGCGCTCGAGGTGTCCGCGCTGCTCGAGCCGGTCGACGAGCGAGGTCATGGCGCCTGTGGTGAGCTCGAGGTACTCGCCGGCCTGCTTCGGCGTGATCCCCTCGCCGTCGGCCGCGGCCAGGAAGAACACGAAGCGGGTGTCGGTGGCGTTCAGCCCGCGCACGACGCTCTCGTGGTGCAGGACGCGGGCGTGCTGCGTCTGGAGCAGGCGGAAGGCGGTGAGGAGCTTCGCGAGGTCGGTGTCCGAGTCCACGCGCTCCGGCACGGAGACGGTCGGCGACACGGGCGCGGGCGGCAGGGTGTCGGGCAGGACGGGCTGGGTGGTGTCCGTCATCGGCGGCTCTTCTCGGCAGGGGGTGGGAAGACTCAGTCAACAAGTATCTCACTCGTCAAGATACCCCCAGCACGGGGGTGGTTCCTTCCCTTGTGAGTTGCTCGGCGGAAAAGTAACTTGATCGTCGTAGCAAACACCACGGCACCGACGCGACCAACCACCGCGACCACGGCGCCACCGTTTCCGGATCAGGAGCTCCCGCAATGTCTCGTGTCACCCCTCGCGCCGCCCGTCTCGCGGCCTGGATCGCCATCCCCGCCGCCCTCGTCGCCTCGGGTGTCGTCGTCTCGACCGCGTCCTACTCGGCGTTCTCGGCCACCACCGTCAACCCGACCAGCAACTGGACCGCCGGCAGCGTCGCCCTCACCGACGACGACAACAACACCGCGCTCTTCACCGCGACGGGCCTGAAGCCCGGCTCGACCGGCGCCAACTGCATCACGGTCACGTCGACCGGCTCGCTGGCCTCGACCGTGAAGCTGTACGGCACGAACCCGGCCACCACGAACAACCTCTCGGGCAACATCAACCTGCAGGTCGAGCAGGGCACCGGCGGTGGCTTCGGCTCCTGCACCGGATTCACCCCGGCCGCGACCAGCGGAACGCTCTACAACGGCACCCTCGCCGCGTTCGGCACCGGCTCGACGAACTTCGCCACCGGCCTCGGCACCTGGGCCCCGACCGGGTCCGCGTCCGAGTCGCGCGTCTACCGCTTCACCTACACGGTCTCGAGCACCGCGCCGAACACGGTGCAGGGCGGCACCGCGTCCCTCGGCCTCACCTGGGAGGCCCAGAACAGCTGAGCCGGGAGCCCTCCCCACCCGGTGACCGGGGCTGAGCCCGAGCCAGCCCCGGTCACCACCCCCGAGAACGCGCCCCCGGTCGAAGGCAGTCATGAGCAGCATCGCAGTGCACGGTGGTCCCACACCGCACGCCGTGCTCCGTGACGTCGTCGACTGGGGGCGCGTCGTCGTCGGCACCGTTGCACGCGGTGTGGTCGCGACCCTCCTCGGCCTCGCCCTGTGGGCGGCAGCTCCCGCGCTGATCGGCTGGCAACCGACGACGGTGATGACCGGGTCGATGGAGCCGCGCCTCACGCCCGGGGACGTCGTCGTCTCGCGCCCGGTCGCGTCCGGTGAGGTCCGGACGGGCAAGATCCTGCTCGCGGACGACCCGGACCAGCCGGGTCACCTCCGCATGCACCGCTACGTCGAGGACGGCCCGGGCGGCACCCTGGTCACCAAGGGCGACGTGAACCCGCAGCAGGACTCCACACCGCTCGAACGCTCGGCCGTGCACGGGGTCGCCTTCCTGCGCATCCCGTTCGTCGGGGCGCCGATCTTGTGGCTCCGGCAGGGGGAGTGGGTCAAGGTCGTCGTGCTCGCACTCGGCCTGACGGCGCTGCTCGCGCTCTGCACGGTCGACGGGTCGCTCCGCCGCCTCGCGGCGATCGACGACGACGACGCCGACGGCTCGGACGGGGGCGACACCGCCCACGGGTCGGGTGACGGGCCGTCGGACGGTACCGACACCGGCCGGGAGGCACGGGACGACGCCGCCACGCGCCTCCCGTCCGGCGGGACCACCGTCGTCACCCGTCGCTCGCTCCGGGTGCACGAGCGTCGCGTGCAGCGGCTGCGCCGCTTCGGCGGTGCGGCGGCGGTCCTCGTCATCGCGGGGAGCATCGGGGTGCTCGTGCCGGCGCAGGCGGTGGCCGTGCCGTGGTCGCGGACGACCGTGAACCCGGTGTCGAACTTCACGGCGGGCACGGCCACCGGTGTCCCCACGCTGACCTGCACGGCCGCGTCGTCGAGCACCGTGACGATCACCTGGACCTACACGGACCCCACCGTGCCGAACTCGTTCGACCTCATGAACGGGACGACCCAGCTCGCGACCGCCACGACCCCCGGACAGCGTTCGCTCGTCTACGGCGGTGCGGGCCTGCTCGACCTCGGCACGACCTACACGCTGAACCTCCGCACGAACCTCGGCAACAACTGGACCGCGACCAGCACGCCGACCGTCAAGGTGCGGGTCGTGTCGGTCCTCGGCCTGGCGTCGGCGAGCTGCGTGCCCTGAGTTCTCCACAGGCGGCGCGCGGCCGTCCGGCGATGTCCCCGGCCGGCGTTACCGTGTCCGCATGCGCATCCTGCACACCGGCGACTGGCACCTCGGCCGCACGCTGCTCGGTGCCGACCTCCTCGAGCACCAGGCGGCGTTCACCGACTGGCTCGTCGACCTCGTGCGGGACCGCTCCGTCGACCTCGTCGTGATCGCCGGTGACGTGTACGACCGGGCGATCCCGCCGATCGACGCGGTCCGCATGCTGTCCCGGGTGCTCGAACGCCTGGCCGAGACGGCGACCGTGGTGCTCACGCCCGGCAACCACGACTCCGCCGCACGCCTCGGCTTCGGTGCCGGCGTGATGGACCGCCGCGTCCGCATCCTCGCCGAACCCGCCCGGATCGCCGACCCGGTGCTCGTCGACGACGCCGACGGCCCGGTGGCGGTCTACGGCATCCCGTACCTGCACCCCGACCTCACCCGCTACGCACTGGCCGACGTGCCGGACGAGCCCCTCGCACGGTCGCACCACGCCGTCGTGCAGGCCGCCACCGAGCGGATCCGGTCCGACCTCGCGCTGCGCGGCGGCACCCGCAGCGTCGTCGTCGCACACGCCTTCGTCGGCGGGGCGGACCCGAGCGACAGCGAGCAGGACATCCGCGTCGGCGGTGTCGACCGGGTGGCCGAATCGGTCTTCGACGGCTTCGACTACGTCGCCCTCGGGCACCTGCACGGCCCGCAGCGGGTCGGCGACGGCGGACGGATCCGGTACGCCGGCTCACCGCTGGCGTTCTCGTTCGGCGAGCGGCACCAGCAGAAGTCGGTGACCATCGCCGAGCTCGACGCGGCCGGTGCCGTCTCGGTCGAACTCGTGCCCGCTCCCGTGCCGCGCCGCCTGGTCGACGTCCGCGGGGGCATCGACGACATCGAGTCCGGGGTCTTCCGGGCCGACGCCGACGCCTGGGTGCGGGTGGCCGTGACCGACACGGTGCACCCCGAGCGCATGTACGCCCGGGTGAAGGACCACTTCCCGCACGCGCTGGCGATCACGCACGAACCCGCCGATCGCGGCCCGGCCTCGGTGGCCCGTGCGGTCACGGCGACGTCCGACCCGGTCGAGGTCGCCGCCGACTTCGTGGCCTTCGCCACCGGTGCCGCCCCCGACGACGACGAACACGCCGTCCTGACCGAGGCGTACGAGGCCGCGGTGCTGGCGCTGCAGCGCGAGGGGGACCGCTGATGTACCTGCACCGTCTCGAACTCCGCGCCATCGGGCCCTACCCCGACCTGGTGTCCATCGACTTCGCAGCGCTCGCGGCCTCCGGGGTGTTCCTGCTCGAGGGGCCGACGGGCTCCGGCAAGTCGACCATCATCGACGCCGTCGTGTTCGCCCTGTACGGCGGGCTCGCCGGGTCCGACGCCAGCTCCGACCGCCTGCACAGCCAGCACGCCGACCCCGCGGTGGAACCGTTCGTCGAGCTCGTCTTCGAGACCACCGCAGGGACCTACCGGGTCCGCCGGACCCCGCAGTACGACCGCCCGAAGCAGCGGGGGACCGGCACCGTCAAGCAGCCGGCGTCCGTGCAGCTGTTCCGTCTGGCGAACCCGTCCGACGTCGCCGGCGAACCGATGTCGTCACGCATCCCCGAGGTCGGCGTCGAGATCGGCCGCATCGTCGGGCTCGACCGCGCGCAGTTCCTGCAGACCGTCGTGCTGCCGCAGGGCGAGTTCGCACGGTTCCTGCGGTCCCCGGGCGAAGAGCGCCGCAAGCTCCTGCAGTCCCTGTTCGGCACGCAGGTCTACGACCGCACGGCCGACGAACTCGCCGCGCGGCGCCGTGCCGTGCAGGCCGAGGTCGACGGTGCCGACGACCGCGTACGTGATGCCCTGAACCGCTTCGCCCAGGCCGCCGGTCTCGACGACGCCGACGAGACCGTGGTGCCGTCGACGGTGGCGTCGGTCCGTGCGGCCGCCGATGCCGCTGCCGCCGTCCGTGCTGCAGCAGCCGCGGCGGCGACGACCGCTGCCGAGCACGAACAGGCGGTCACGGCGCGTGCGACCGCCCTCGAACGACGCGCGGGACTGCTCGTGCGACGGGCCACGCTCGACGACGACGCCCCCGCCGTCGACGCCGCCCGGTCGGCCCTCGCCCTTGGCGAACGCGCCGCACGGGTCGCTACCGTCGCCGACGGACTCGACGCCGCAGTCATGCGCGCCGACGAGAGCACCGCGGCCGCCCGGTCGCTGCGTGACCGCCACGGGGTCACCGCCGACGCCGACGCCGTCGTGCTGCGACGCGACGCCCTGGCCGACGACCTGTCGGCCGTCCGGCACCTCGTCGCGGTCGAGGACGGCGCCGCTGCCCGTCGGTCCACCATCGCCGAGGCCACCGCGGACGCTGAGCAGATCGCCGAGCAGCTGCTCGAACGCGACGCCGCACTCGACGCCCGTCCCGCCGAGCGGGCCCGCATCGTCGAGGCTGCACGCACCGCGGCCCGTACGGCCGCCGACTCGGACGCCGCCGCGCACGAGGTCACCCGGATCCGGTCCCTCCGAGCCGACCTCGTGGCGCGCGACCACGCGGCGCAGCGGGTCGCCACGGCCGAGCAGTCCGTCGCCACCGCGCGCCGGTCGGCGACCGACGCCCTCGCCGCCGAGCGGGCACTCCGCGAACGCCGGATCGCCGGGCTCGCCGGAGAACTCGGGGCGGCGCTCACGACCGGCGACCCGTGCCCGGTCTGCGGGTCGACGGCGCACCCGTCGGTGGCGACCCCGCAGGACGACCACCCCACGACCGCGGCCGTCGACGCCGCCGGCGACGCCACTCGTCGCGCGGACCAGCACCTCGCCGACGCCGCGTCGGACCTGGCGGTCGAACGTGCCGAACACCAGCGGCTCGTCGACGTCGTCGGCACGGTCGACACCGCCGCGCTCGACGCCCTGACCGCGGCCGCCGACGAACGGGTCCGGGCCGCGCACGACGCTGCCGCGCTCGTCCTGCAGCACGAGCGGCAGCGGGCGGAGCACGACACGACGACCGGTCGGCTCCAGCGCGAGCGGAACGACCTCGACGCACGGCGCACCGTCCTGGTCTCGACCGCGCTGGCCGACGCCGAGCGGCTCGACACCGACCTCGGCACCGTGACCGCGGCGCTCGAGCGGCTCGGAGCACTCCTCGACGAGCGTCCCGCGACGCTCCGGACGGCTGTCGAGCTCCTCGACGAGCGACTCGAGGCGTACCGCGCGGTCGCGCAGGCCGACGAACGGGTGGCCGCGGCGACCCGTGCCCGCGACGACCGCCGTGCCGAGGTCGACCGGGTCCTCGTCGACCAGGACTTCGCCGACGTCGCCGCAGCGCGGGCCGGACGGCTCGACCCTGACAGCACCGACCGGCTGCGTGCGCGGATCAGCGCGGCCGAGGCCGAGCGGGCCGTCGTCGTCGCTGGCCTGGCCGAGCCCGCTGTGGTCGCCGCGGCGGACGACTCCGCGGAACGCCTCGACCTCGACGGTGCCCGTGCCGGACGCCAGCGCGCTGCCGCCGCACTCGACGAGGCCGTCGCGGTCGCCGTCTCCGCGGTCGACCGTGCCGACGCGGTCGACCGGTGCGCGACCGAGGTCACCCGGGCGATCGGTGCCCGCGACGAGACGTCGGCACGCAGCCGTGCCGTGGTCCGACTCGCCGACATCGCGAACGGGGTCACCGCCGCCAACCCGACCGGGATCACCCTGGGCACCTACGTGCTCATGCGCCGGTTCGAGGACGTCGTCGCCGCGGCCAACGACCGACTCCGGGCGATGCTCGCGGGGCGGTTCACGCTCGAGACCTCGGACGAGCGGGAGTCCGGGTCACGGGCACGCCGGACCGGCCTGGCACTCGCCGTGCACGACCACACCACCGACACCGTGCGGGACCCCCGCAGCCTGTCCGGCGGCGAGACGTTCACGGTGTCCCTGTGCCTGGCGCTCGGGCTGGCCGACGTCGTGCAAGCCGAGGCCGGTGGCGTCTCGCTCGGCACGCTCTTCGTCGACGAGGGGTTCGGGACGCTCGACCCGGAGACCCTCGACGACGTCATCGGGCAGTTGTCGCGACTGACCGCCGGTGGACGGCAGGTCGGCATCGTCAGCCACGTCGAGGAACTCAAGCAGCGGATTCCGGAGCGGATCGCCGTGCGGCGGACGGCAGCCGGCGGCTCGCAGGTGACGACAACGGTCTGACGCCGCCTGCCGTCCGCCGCCGGTCCTGGTTCCGAATGGCCGGCCGCTACGGCGTCGGCGTGGACTCCACGGTGCCGTCCGGCGGCGGCAGGATGTCCGCCGCGATCCACGGGAACACCCACTGGAACAGCACGAACACGATCGCTGCGAGCAGCACGAGCAGCTCGAGCACCTTCAGGAACGTGGGGCCGGGCAGCAGCCGCCAGACCAGGGGGAAGATCACTTGGCCGTCTCCGAAAGTTCCTTCGGGGTGCCCTCGGACGCGGGCATCCAGTAGTCGAGCTTCGCGTGCGTGACGAACCGTTCGGCCGCCGACCACATCGGGTGGCACGCGGTCAGGGTCAGCCAGCGGTCCGACGGCGAGGGGTCGACTCCGGGCTTGTTCGGCACCGGCGCGATCGTCTCGATGTGGTCCGGCGTGACGATCTGGCTGTCGGTGACCTTGTAGACGTACCAGACGTCGAACTTCGTCTTCGCGTCGGTGACCCGCACGACGACGGAGTCGTCCTTCTTGAGTTCGGCGATCTGGTTGAGCGGCTTGCCGTAGGTCACACGGTGTCCGGCGACGGCGAAGTTGCCGGGAGCCCCGGGCATCGCGGTGTCCTGGTAGTGCCCGAGCCCGATGGTGTTGAGAACCTTCTCACGGTCGGTGCCCTCGCCGATCGGCCGGTTGTAGTCCTTGCCGAAGCGGGGGATCTGCATCGTGCCGAACACGTCGGAGAGATCCGGTGGCTCCGCCAGCACGGGTGCGGTCCCACGGTGCTCGGTGCCGGCCCCGTCCGGGGTCTTCAGCTGGTCGAGTCCCTCGACGAGCTTCGACTGCTCGTTGACCGCCACGACGTCCGTCCACCAGGCGGTCCAGACCACGTACAGCCCGGTGCCGGCACCCGCGATGATGAGCAGTTCGGCGATGAGCGAGACGATCGCGCCACCGACCGTCTGCCGTCGCCGGGGGGAACGGCGCCCGGACCGTCTACCGCCGTCGTCGTCCCGCGCGCTGCGGCGCGACGGGATGGTGTCGTGTGCGGTCACGGGGCTCCTGATCGGCTGGTCGGTCGGACAGGTCTATCAGATCACGACGACGGTCCGGTGACGACGTTCTCCACACCCCGTAACGTGGGGGGATGGAGTACCGGATCCGCCCGTTCCGCGCCGACGACACCGACGCGGTCGTCGCCCTCTGGGAATCGTGCGGTCTCGTCCGCCCGTGGAACGACCCGCGCCGCGACATCGCGCGCAAGGCCACGGTCCAGCCCGAGCTCTTCCTGGTGGCGGAGTCGGAGGCCGGCGGGGTCGTCGCCGCGGGGATGGCCGGTTTCGACGGGCACCGCGGCTGGGTCAACTACCTCGCCGTGCAGCCGGACCTGCAGGGCTCCGGTCTCGGCCGGACGCTGATGGCCGAGTTCGAGCGGCTGCTCACCGACCTCGGCTGCCCGAAGGTGAACCTGCAGATCCGTGCTGGCAACGAGCGGGTGCTCGGGTTCTACGAGTCCCTCGGGTACTCCGACGACCGCACCGTGTCGCTCGGCAAGCGGCTCATCCCCGACGTCTGAGTCGTCCGGTCACGCCAGGGCCAGGCCCACCGACGCGATGAACGCCAGCGCGATGCCGACCCACTGCGGCGCGGTCAACCGCTCCCGCAGCACCACCCCGGCCAGCACGACCGTGCCGATCGGGTAGAGCGCGTTGAGCACGCTCACGACGGGCAGGGTGCCCGGCTCGTCGCTCGCGTGCAGCGCGGCCTGGATGCACACGTTCGCCATGGCGTCGAGCACGCCGCACGCCGCGACCGTCAGCAGCAGACGCGTCGGCCACCAGCGCCCTGGAGGCACGGCAGACCCCGCGACGCCGACCGACGCTGCGGGGTCTGCCGCGCCTCCAGACCGCGCCCCGCGCCCGGCACGCACCGTCACCACGAGCGCCGCCGCACCCAGCAGCACCGTCTGCAGCACCCGCGCGACCACGAGCGGGTGGATGCCCGCGCCGGGCGGTGTCGCGTCGTAGGCGAGCACGATCCCGCCGAACCCGCACCCGGCGACCGCGGCCGCGACGACCCCACGCACGGTGAGGCGCCCACCCGAGGTGTCCCGCACCGCCGCCACCAGCACCACCGCGACGACGGCCACGACCACCGCGGCGACGGCCAGCGGTGACAGGACGGTCCCGCGGGCCACGGCCACCAGGACCGGGACGACGGCGGCGAACACGGCGGTCAGGGGTGACAGCACGCTCATCGGGCCGATCGCCAACGCGGCGTAGAGCAGCAGGACTCCGACCGCGCCGGACAGTCCGGCGACGGCGCCCCAGAGGGTGCCCGCCCACGACGGCGTCCCCCCGAGCACGGCCAGACCGATCAGCAGCGGCAGGATCCCGATCGCCGCGGCGACGGCGGTGACCGCCACCGGACGGATGCGCCGCGACGCGAGCCCGCCGAGGAAGTCGGCGAAACCGTAGACGACGGCTCCGGTCAGGCCGAACAGCACGGTGAGCACGGGTCCCATCCTGCCCGGCCCGGTAGCCTGCGGGGCGTGAGTGTTCCCTACCACCGCCTGACCCGTGTCGACGCACGATGGAGGTGGTGGCGCCCGCTGGTCGCCCTCGCGTTCCTGGCGGGCTGGTACCTCGCCTCGCAGGTGCTCATCACCGTCGCGTACTTCGTCCCGGTCGCGGCGGTCGGGGGCGAGTCCGGCCTGTACGACCTGCTCGACGACCTGCAGCGCGGAGCCCTCGACCCGACCGATCCGCTGATCCTGTCGCTGACCCTGGTGTCGCTGGTCATCCTGCTGCCCGGCATCCTGCTGGCGGTCAAGGTCGCACGGCTCGGGCCCGGCGCGATCCTGACGTCGACGCGCTTCCGGGTGCGGTGGGCCTGGACGGCATGGTGTCTGCTGCCGACCCTGGTCATCGCGGTGATCATGTTCGTGGTGCAGACCGGCCTGTTCTGGGACGGCGGGATGATCACGACCGACGGCGGCTTCGCGTGGAACCACGCCGCGATCGGGCAGTCGACGGTGTCCCTGGGCACCCTCACGCTCACGATCGTCCTGGTCGTCCTGCTCGTGCCGTTCCAGGGCGCAGCCGAGGAGTTCATCTTCCGCGGTTTCCTCATGCAGACGATCGCCTCGTGGATCCCGCGACGCACCGGCACGATCATCGCCGTCGCGGTGTCGACCGTCGTCTTCGCGGTGCTGCACATCCCGAACGGCTACAACGTCTGGGGCATCCTCGACGTCGGTTCGTTCGGCCTGATCGCGGCGATCATCGTGCTCCGCACCGGCGGTCTCGAGGCCACCGTGCTGCAGCACGCCTTCAACAACATCATGATCTTCGTGCTGCAGGCGCCGGGCTGGTCGGGGATCGACCTGGCGTCTTCGGACGCCAACGGCACGCTCGGTGGCTGGCTCGTCACCCTCGGCACCTCGCTCGCGTTCTGGGGCATGGTCGAGGTCCTGGCGTGGTGGCGGAAGCTCGACCGGACGTTCGCCGGGCACCAGGCGCCGCGGTTCCGCGGGACGCCGCCGGTGTGGGCGGGTGGCAAGCGCTGGCTCGGCCCGGCGGGCACGGGCTGGGCCGTCGCGCCGGCTAACGCCAACGATGTCGACGCAGCTGCTGTGGACAGTGCCGCTGTGGACAGTGCCGTGGGTGTCGCCGGTCGCCCGTAGGCTCGTGGCATGAGCACCACGCCCGCGCCCGCCGCCGTGTCTGCTTCGCGAGCCGCCGCGCTCGACGTCCTGCACCGCGTGTGGGGCTACGACGACTTCCGTGGCGAGCAGGCGGCGATCATCGACCAGGTGGTCGCCGGCGGTGACGCCCTGGTGCTCATGCCCACCGGCGGTGGCAAGTCGCTCTGCTACCAGGTGCCCGCGCTCGTACGCGACGGCGTCGGGGTCGTGGTGTCGCCGCTCATCGCGCTCATGCAGGACCAGGTCGACGCCCTCGCGGCGAACGGGGTGCGTGCCGCCTTCCTCAACTCGACGCAGGGGCCCGACGAGCGTGCCCGGGTCGAGCGCGCGGTCGTCCAGGGCGAGGTCGACATGCTCTACCTCGCGCCCGAGCGGCTCCGGCTCGAGTCCACGCGCGCGCTCCTCGACCGGGCGCGGGTGTCGCTGTTCGCCATCGACGAAGCGCACTGCGTCGCCCAGTGGGGCCACGACTTCCGGCCGGACTACCTCGAGCTGAGCGTCCTGCACGAGCGCTGGCCGACCGTGCCCCGGATCGCCCTCACGGCCACGGCGACCCCGCAGACCCACCAGGAGATCTCGGCGCGGCTCGGCCTCGACGACGCCGCACACTTCGTCGCCGACTTCGACCGCCCGAACATCCAGTACCGCATCGAACCGAAGACCGGCGCGCTGCAGCAGCTCCTCACCTTCATCCGCACCGAGCACAGCGGCGACTCGGGCATCGTCTACTGCCTGTCGCGCAAGTCGGTCGAGCGGACCGCCACCGCACTGGCCGAACAGGGCATCCAGGCGCTGCCGTACCACGCAGGGCTCGACGCCCGGGTGCGTGCGCGCAACCAGTCGACCTTCCTGCGCGAGGACGGCATCGTCATGGTCGCGACGATCGCCTTCGGCATGGGCATCGACAAGCCCGACGTCCGGTTCGTGGCGCACCTCGACCTGCCGAAGTCGGTCGAGGGGTACTACCAGGAGACCGGTCGTGCCGGACGCGACGGCCTGCCCTCGACCGCGTGGCTGGCGTACGGCCTGAACGACGTCGTGCAGCAGCGACGGATGATCGACCAGTCCGAGGGCGACGCCGCACACCGTCGGCAGCTCAGCGCTCACCTCGACGCCATGCTGAGCCTGTGCGAGACGATCGAGTGCCGCCGGGTGCGGCTCCTGGCGTACTTCGGGCAGCCGTCCACGGCCTGCGGCAACTGCGACACGTGCATCGCCCCGCCCGAGTCGTGGGACGGCACCGTGCCCGCGCAGAAGCTGCTGTCCACGGTCGTCCGGCTCGAGCGTGAGCGCGGTCAGCGGTACGGCGTCGCCCATCTCGTCGACATCCTGGTCGGCAAGCAGTCACCGCGGGTGCAGGAACTGCAGCACGAGTCCCTGGCGACCTTCGGCATCGGTTCCGACCTGTCCGACGGCGAGTGGCGCGCGGTGGCCAGGCAGCTGCTCGCGCAGGGCTACGCCGCGGTCTCGGGCGACGGGTTCGGCACGGTCGTCCTCAGCCCGACGAGCGCCGAGGTCCTGACCGGCAAGGTCCAGGTGCGGATGCGCCGCGACCCGGTGAAGGCGACGCGGGCGAGCCGGTCGTCCCGCCGGACCGTCGTCACCGACATGCCCCAGCAGGCGGTCGGCCTGTTCGAGGCGCTCCGAGTCTGGCGTGCAGCCCAGGCGCGCGAGCAGGGTGTGCCGGCGTACGTGGTGTTCAACGACGCGACGCTCCGCGGCATCGCGGCGGTGCGTCCGGCCGACGTCGACCAGCTCGCCGAGATCTCCGGGGTCGGTGCCGCGAAGCTCGAGCGGTACGGCCGCGCGGTGCTCGACGTCGTCGCGTCCGAGGCCGACTGACCCACGGTCGGACGTGCATGCCGCCGTGGGCATGTACTGCTCGCAGGCGTGATTACACTCGGGAGTTCGCCGTCACGACGAGGAGGCCCGGTGTCCGGTTCGACCAAGTTCGCCACCGTGCTGAGCCGCGCAGTGGTGACACCGCTCGCGCGGATGCTCTGGCGACCGAAGATCATCGGACGCCGCAACGTTCCCAAGCGCGGGCCGGTGATCCTCGCGAGCAACCACCGCTCCTTCATCGACTCCCCGGCGATCACGTTGATGGCACCGCGGAAGGTCGCCTTCCTGGCGAAGCAGGAGTACTTCACCGGCACCGGGTTCCGTGGCGCGGTGTCGCGGGCGTTCTTCGGCGGCATCGGTGCGATCGGCGTCGAACGTGGTGCGGGCGCCGCGGCGCAGCAGGCGCTCGACCTGGGGCTCGCGCGGTTGAACGAGGGCGAGGCCTTCGCGATCTACCCGGAGGGCACCCGCTCCCTGGACGGCCGGATCTACAAGGGCCGCACGGGTGTGGCCTGGCTGGCCCTGACGAGCGGCGCGCCCGTGGTGCCCGTGGCGCTGACGGGCACGCAGGACGTGCAGCCCGTCGGCTCGAAGCTGCCGAAGCTCGCGAAGGTGACGATCGAGTTCGGGAAGCCGATCGACTTGTCCTCGTTCGGTGAGGCATCGTCCGGACGCGCGCGCCGTCACGCGACCGATGCGGTGATGACCGCGATCCAGGAGCTCAGCGGGCAGGAGCCGGCGAACACGTACAACAACCCGCCGGCGACGATCGTCGAGCGGGTCAAGCGGGCACTGCAGCCCGACGACCCGACCGCGGCTGCCGTCGACCCCGACTGATCGCGATCTGTTCGGTCACTATTGCACATCTGAAATATCGATGGTTGAATGAGGGACGTGCCGCACGGCACGCATCCCCGACGGGTCGCCCGACAACGGCCCGCAACCACGACTCAGATCGGACGGTCAGCAGCATGTCCTCCACCCCGCTCTTCGACTCCATCGCCCAGCGACGCGACCAGCCCGAGGCCCACGTCGTCCCGGCACCGGTTCCGACCCCGGCTCGCGCGGCCGCAGCGCCCGCACCGACCTCACCGATGACCGCTCCCGTCCGTGCCGGTGACTCGACCCTCGTGCCCGCGGCCCTCGTCGCCGCGATCGACGACATCACGGTCCGCGTCACCCCGTCGGTGGTCACCGAGCTCCGCGTGCAGCCCGAGCAGCTCGTCCTGGTCGAGACCGTCGCCGACGCCATCACCCGAGCGGTCGTCGACGCCGTCGCGACCGAACTCGACCGGATCGCCCGCGACGGCGTCGTCCGCGTCTGAGCCCGGCGGTCCCCGAGCGATGACGACGCCCGCTGACGGCCTCCCGCTGCGCCCGCGCGGTGCCGAACGGCGGGCCGCGAACCGCCTCCGCACCCGCCGTCCCGAAGCGTCCGAGCGGCGCCGTGCTGGGCACGGCACGCGTCCGGACGCCCCCAGAGCCGCCGGGGTGGTGGCTCCCCCTTCCGCCACCCCGGCTTCCCCCTCCTCCTTCCGCAGTTCCGTCCGCCGCGCCCTGCCCGCGACGGCGACCGCCGCGGTGACCTGTCTCTTCGTCGCCGTCGGCTCCCCGCAAACCGTGATGGCATCGACCCCGTCGCCGAGCAGTCCCGTGCCCGGCGTGCAGCAGTTCGTCGCCGACGGTTCCGCCCGGCTCTCCGTCGACCGCGACGGCTTCTCGATCGGCAGGGCTGCCGCCGCGCAGGCACGTGCGACCGCCGTCGGCTCGTCGGATGCCGCGGCCCGCCCCACCGCGGGGAACGTGCCGGCCGCCGGCGGGTTCGGCTCGCGCTGGGTGACCGGGTGCTCCGCCTGCTCGACGAACCACCAGGGCATCGACTTCGCGGCTCCGATCGGCACCACCGTCGTCGCCGCGATGCCCGGCAGTGTCGTCTCCGCCGGGGTCCTCGGCGGGTACGGCAACCAGGTCCTCCTCCAGCACGCCGATGGCACCCAGACCCGGTACGGCCACCTGTCGGCGATCGGGGTGCGACCCGGTCAGGTCCTGTCGGCCGGCGAACGCCTCGGCGCGGTCGGCAACACCGGCGTCTCGACCGGGGCGCACCTGCACTTCGAAGTCATCGTCGGCGGGGTCCCGGTCGATCCGGCCACCTGGCTGCAGGCCCGCGGGCTCCTCTGACAGCGACGACGGTCGAGCGCGTAGCGTCGGGAACGCCGGGGCACCGAGCCGTGGCAGGACGGAGGCGCACGTGCGAGTGACGGTGTTGGGGACCGGGGCGATGGGTGCCGGCGTGGCGGGATCACTGCTGCGCGAGGGGCACCAGGTCACGGTCTGGAACCGGAGTGCCGACAAGGCCGCACCACTCGGGGAGCACGGTGCGACGGTCGCCACGGACCCGGGTGCCGCCGTCGAGCACGCCGAGGTGGTCCTCCTGACCCTCTTCGACACCGACGCCGTGGTCGACGTGCTCGAACAGGCCGCCGGAGACGCTCCGACCGACGCCGTGTGGATCCAGGCGTCCACGATCGGCGTCGACGGCACCGAGACCGTCGTGCAGCTCGCCGCGAAGTACGGCATCACCCTGGTCGAAGCGATGATGCTCGGCACGAAGGCCCCGGCGGAGCAGGGGAAGCTCACCATGCTGGCGGCCGGCCCCGCCGACCAGGTCGACCGCGTCGTCCCCGTGCTCGACGCGATCGGCGCGAAGACCATCCGCGCCGGCGAGCGGGTCGGCGACGGGACCGCGCTCAAGCTCGCGGCCAACGCCTGGATCGCCTCGATCACCGCGGCCACGGGGCAGTCGCTCGCCCTCGCCGCGGCGCTCGGGCTCGATCCGCAGCTGTTCCTCGACGCGATCGACGGCAGCGCGAGCGACTCGGCCTACGCGCACACCAAGGGCGCGGAGATCATCGCGGGGGAGTTCCCGGCACAGTTCGCACTCGACGGGCTGCGGAAGGACATCGGCCTCATCGCCGAGGCTGCGAGGGCGAACGACGTGTCCACCACGCTCCTCGACGCCCTCGGTCGCGTCTACGCCGACGCGAGTGCGGCCGGGCACGGCGGCGACGACATCGCGGCGGTGGGCACCGCCTTCTGAGTCGGCGCGCGAGTCGGCGCGCGAGACGACGCGTCAGTCGCGGCGGAGGAACCGTCGCAGCCGTGCCGTGAGCCGTCCCACGGCCTCGTCGTTCATGGTGTTCGCCAGGTCGAAGGCCTCGCGCGCCGGGTCGGCCCCGCCCTGGATCCGTCGGAGTGCGGCGTCGGCGCGGGCCCGCGAGTCGAGTTCGGCGAACGGCATGTCGTCCTCGGGGTCGTGCGTGCCGCGAGGGTCCATGGACAGCAGGTTACGCGCGGCGGAGCGTGCGGGCGCCTGCGTCGACGTCGTCGACCACGCGGACCATCTCGTCGAGGAAGTCCACGACGACGGCCATCTCGTCGGTCGGCACGTGCTCGGTGACCTCGAGGGCGCGGGCGTCGAGTTCCTCGATCACGCGCAGGGCGTGGCCCATCGACGTCCCCGTCGCGGTGAGGATCACGCCGCGGCGGTCGATCGGGTCCTGGTGCCGCTCGACGTGGCCGCTGCGGACCAGTCGGTCGACGAGCGCCGAGGTCGACGCCGCCGTGATCTCGAGGCGCTCGGCCAGGTCCTTCGCGTTGACGGTCCGGCCGTCGTGCTCGGCGTCGATGAGGACCCGCAGCGCGAGCAGTGCGTTCTCGCCGATGCCCAAGGCTTCGCGAGCACGACGTTGCGCGGCACTCTCGGCGGTGCGGTACCGGCGCAGGGCGTTCAGGACGTCGACGGCGGTGACCGGGGAGTCCTCGTACCAGAACCCCGCGGTGCTGGTCAGGACCTCGGACGTCATCCTGCAATGCTAGACGCTCTAGTTAGATTGTCTAGCGAGGGGTCGGTATCGCGGCGGAGACCCAGGCCCGTGCGCGGACATCGGACACTGCAACACCCGTGACGCGGCTCCGAAACACTCCCGCAACGCCCGCTCGTTAGGTTCTGGGGATGCAGGAGCAGCCGTGCTGAGCCGACTCGCGGGGAACGTCTTCCACGTGGGGAGCGCGGTCGAGCGCACCGACGTGGTCGCACGCCTGCTCGACGTCTACGTCGCCCGACGCGAACCCGGCACCGTCGAGGACGACCGGGCCGTCGCCGCGGAGCTCCGTTCGGTGGTGGGGACCGCCGGACCGGCGAACGACGCCGACCGGTCCGCGACCATCGACGCCCTGGCGCTGGACCGCCACGAGCCGGCGTCCATCGCCGCCGCGGTCGCCGTCGCGCGGGACCACGCCCGTCGAGCCCGCGAGGTCGTCTCGAGCGAACTCTGGGACTGCCTCGACGTCACCCGTTCGCGCATGCCGCGCAAGATCGCCCCGGGCCGCGCGCACGAGTTCCTCGGCTGGGCTCGGGAACGGAGCGCCCTCGCGATCGGCGTGGTCGAAGGGGACGCCAGTCGCGACGAGGTCTGGGAGTTCTTCACCCTCGGCCGCTCCCTGACCCGGGTCGCCTCGACCGCCCGGCTACTCGCCTCGGGGTTGCTCGAACCGGACTCGGTCACCTCGTGGACGGCGGCGCTCCGGGCCTGCGGTGCGGGCGAGGCCTTCCTGCGTGGCCGGGACCACCATCCGGTACCGGACGACGCCGCGGCGTTCCTGCTCCTGGACGAGCACAGTCCGCGGTCGCTGCGCTTCACCGTCCGACGGGCCGCCGAGTGCCTGGCCGACGTGGCTCCGTCCTGCGTCGCGGAGGAGGTCGCGGCGTTCTCCGCCGCCCGCGACCGGCTCGAGGCCGTCCCGACGGACGCGGCCCTCGGCGTCGTCGGCGATGCCGGCGACCGGCTCGCGGCCGCAGCGGACCGCGTCACCGCGGCGCTCGACGAGCGCGTCTTCGCGGTGACCGAACCCGCGCACTGATCGCGGCCCTGGACGGGACCGGCGACGGCCGGGAGGCCCGTGGCGGGCCCGACCCGTGCCTCCCGTCCGCCACGCGAAAGCGTCAGGGCCCCGCCAACGGTTCGCGGAGATCTGTCGCTTTCGCGAGGTGGACGCTGCCGCGTCGCGGAGATCTGTCGCGTTCGCGGAGTGGCCGGGTCAGACGGCGCTGGAGCGGTCGGCGACGGCCTCTTCGCGCTCGAGCTCCTGGCGGAGCGCGGCGCGCGAGGCGCGCGTCCCGACCACCGGCATCGCGTGCGTGACCGCGAGGTGCAGGCGGGTGTCCGCGTCGTACCGGAGTCGGAGGCGCTGGAAGCGGACGAGCCAGACGATCGCGATGGCGAGTGCGACGAAGCCCGACGCCGCCCCGACCGCGATGGCCCAGCGGGGACCCCACGCGTCCGCGATGGCACCGACGATCGGGGCGCCGATGGGGGTGCCGCCGGCGAAGATCGCCATGTAGAGCGCCATCACGCGGCCGCGCATCGCGGGCTTCGTGGTGGTCTGGACCAGGGCGTTCGCGGTGGTCATGAAGGTCAGCGCCGCGAGTCCGACGAACACCAGGACGAACGCGAACGTCCAGTACGTGGGTGCGAGGGCGGCAGCCGTGCACGCCAGGCCGAAGCCTCCGGCTGCGAGCACCAGCGTGCGCATCCGCGGCTTGTCCCGGCGGGCGGACATCAGGGCGCCGAACACCGATCCGATCGCCATCACCGAGTTGAGCAGGCCGAACTCGCCGGCGCCCTGGTGGAACTCGACCCGGGCCATCGTCGAGGTGAAGATCGGGAAGTTCACGCCGAACGTGCCGACGACGAAGATCATGCAGAGCACGACGATGATGTCCGGCCGGGTGCGCACGTACCGGAAGCCGGCGACGATCTGCCCCTTGCCGCGGCCGGCGTGCACCCGCTCGGCGAGCTGCGCGGGGTCGACGAACCGCAGGGCGATGAGAACCGCCAGGAACGAGCCGGCGTTGATGACGAACACCCAGCCGGAGCCGATGGCGGCGATGAGCACGCCGGCGACCGCGGGGCCGATCAGGCGGGCGGCGTTGAACGAGGCGGAGTTCAGTGCGACGGCGTTCGCGACGTTCTCGCCCTGCACGACGTCGGAGACGAACGCCTGGCGGATCGGGGTGTCGAACGCGGCGACGATGCCGAGCGCGAGGGCGAAGCCGTACAGCGCGAGCAGCGTCGCGGTGTGCGTGAGGACCATGACACCGAGGCCCAGCCCGAGCAGGCCCATCAGTGCCTGGGTGAGCATGAGCATCTTGCGACGGTCGAAGCGGTCGGCGGCGAGGCCGGTCAGGGGGAGGAGCAGCAGCTGCGGGCCGAACTGCAGCGCCATCGTGATCCCCACCGCGACGGCGTCGTTGTCGGAGAGCTGGGTCAGGACGATCCAGTCCTGGGCGGTGCGCTGCATCCAGGTACCGACGTTCGACACCAGGGCACCGGCGAACCAGATGCGGTAGTTGCGTCCGGCGAGGGAGCGGAACATGGCGGTCACTGCTGGGCCAGCCTCCTCATGATCTCGGTGGCGTCGGCGAGGGTGGCGCGCTCGACGGGGGTGAGTGCGGCGAGCCGCGGGGTGAGCCAGCCGTCACGGCGGCGACGGGTCTCCTCGACGAACGCGGCCCCGGCCGGGGTGGCGCAGAGGACGACCTTGCGCCGGTCGTCGTCGTGGCCGCCCTTGGACACCAGGCCACGCTCGACCAGCACCGCGATCGTCTTCGTCATCGAGGGCGGGGTGACGCCGTCCTGGCGGCTCAGGTCGGCGAGGGTCATCGCGCCGTCGCGGTGGAGCCGGGCGAGCGCCGCGAACTGGGCGTCGGTGACCGTCGTGTCGGCCTTCTGCGCGCGGAGCGTCCGGGACAGCCGGTTCACGGCGATGCGGAGGTCGGTGGCGTCGGTCACAGGTCGTTAGCCTAGCTCATTAGTTCAGTGAACGAACTGGTTTTCGGGTGTACCGTTGTCCTGGACAACAGGTGTTGTTCAGAGAGAAGGAATCATGTCCGAGTTCGAGGGCAAGGTCGCCATCGTCACCGGTGGTGGCAGCGGCATCGGCGAGTCCGTCGCGAAGGAGCTCGCCGCGGCGGGTGCCACGGTCGTCGTCACCGACATCAAGCTCGACGCTGCCCAGCGGGTCGCGTCCGAGATCACGGAGGCCGGCGGCACCGCCAGCGCGTTCGAGGCCAACTCCGCCGTCGCCGCCGACAACGAGCGCATGGTCCAGTACGCCGTCGAGACGTACGGCGCGCTGCACCTCGCCGTGAACAACGCCGGCATCGGCGCCGCACCGCAGAAGATCGGCGAGTACGACATCGCCGCCTGGGACCGCGTCCGTGCGGTCGACCTCGACGGCGTCTTCTACGGGCTCCGCTACGAGCTGCCCGCGATGGTCGCCGCCGGCGGTGGCTCGATCGTCAACATGGCGTCGGTGCTCGGCACGGTCGGCATCGCGCAGAACGCCGCGTACGTCGCGTCGAAGCACGCCCTGGCCGGCCTGACCAAGGTCGCCGCGCTCGAGTACTCGGCGCAGGGTGTCCGCACCAACGCCGTGGGCCCGGGCTTCATCGACACCCCGCTGCTCCGCAACGCCATGACGCCCGAGGCCATCTCGGCGCTGGAGGCGGAGCACGCCACGAAGCGTCTCGGCACCGACAAGGAGGTCGCCGCGCTCGTCCTGTTCCTGCTGAGCGACAAGGCCTCGTTCATCACGGGCAGCTACCACCTGGTCGACGGCGGCTACTCCGCGCACTGACGTCGGTCGCGTAGGCGTTCCGGGCGTACTTGGTCGAAACGGGCGTACCTGGTCGGAAGTTTCGACCAGGTACGCCCGTTTCCGTTTCCCAGCGCGGGGGCGATGGGAAGGAACGTGCTAGTGGAACTGGGGGATCGTGAGCCAGATGCCAGCGAGCACGGCTGCCGCACAGACCGCGAAGCACAGGACGGCACCCGCCAGCGCTGCCGGCGGCGTGTGCCCGGACCGCGGGGTCTCCTCGGAGTACTGGGTGCGTTCGCCCCCGGTGTCGAGCGGCTGACCGGTGCCGAGCAGCCGCAGGCCGAGCGTGTAGACGAGCACGATGCCCACCGCGGCCACGAAGCCGACGCCCGCGACCAGGCCGATGCTCGTGAAGTCGATCTCCATCGTCGTTCCCCTCAGTTCTGCGCGCCGGCCGGCTGCGGCTCGGCCTGGTCGGTGGGTTCGGTCGATCCGGCGGCGACGTCGTCGTGCGAGATCGGCTTGCGCTTGGCCAGGACGGTGAAGGTCAGCCCGCCGGCCAGGGCGAGCACCGCCACCAGCACGAGGCCGACCGCCGAGGTCGAGGCGAGCCACGTCGCCAACCCGCCGACCACCGCGGCTGCCGGCAGCGTGATCACCCACGCGACGACGATGCGGCCGACGACCGACCAGTGCACGTCGGCGAGCTTCTTGCCGAGCCCGGACCCGATCACCGAACCGCTGGTGACGTGCGTCGTCGACAGGGCGAAGCCGAGGTGCGAGGAGATGAGGATCGTCGCGGCGGAACTCGTCTCGGCCGCGAAGCCCTGCGGCGACTGCACGTCGGAGATCTTCTTGCCGACGGTCTGCATGATCCGCCAGCCGCCCGTGTAGGTGCCGAGGCCGATCGCGAGTCCGCAGGCCAGGATCACCCAGAGCGCCGGGCCCGTGCCGCTGTCCTGGTAGTTCGCGGCGATGAGCGTGAGCGTGATGACACCCATCGTCTTCTGCGCGTCGTTGGTGCCGTGCGCGAGCGACACCAGCGATGCCGAGACGGTCTGGCCGTGCCGGAAGCCCGTCGCCGCACCGTGCGTCGTGGCGTTCTTCGTGAGCACGTACGCCAGGTAGGTGGCCACCAGGGCGATGACCCCGGCGATGACCGGTGAGAGCAGCGCCGGCAGCACGACCTTCGACACCACCGTCGCCCAGTCCACCGAGTTCAGCCCGGCGCCGATGATCGATGCGCCGATCAGCCCGCCGAACAGCGCGTGCGTCGACGACGAGGGCAGCCCGAGGTACCACGTGGCGAGGTTCCAGAGGACCGCGCCCACCAGCCCGGCGAAGATCATCGTGGGGGAGATGTGGACGCCGTCCTGGCCCTCGCGGATGATGCCCTGCGAGACGGTCTTGGCAACCTCGGTGGAGAGGAACGCGCCGACCACGTTGAGGACGGCGGAGATGAGCACGGCGGTCCGGGGCTTGAGCGCCCCGGTGGCGACCGACGTGGCCATGGCGTTGGCGGTGTCGTGGAACCCGTTCGTGAAGTCGAACACGAGGGCCACCACGATCACGAGCACGACGATGACGAGGACGTTCATGCCGGGGACGGTAGGCCCGCCCCGAAGCCCCTGCGTGAACGCCGGATGAACAGGTTCGTGGGGGCGAGGATGGCAGCGTCTGCGAAACTGCGGGTGTGCCCACTTTCTCCGCAGCGCGAGGCGACGCCTCGTTCACCGACGCCCACGGCGTCGAGATCGTCTACTCGACCTGGCGAGCGGCGCGCCCCAAGGGCATCGTGCAGATCGCGCACGGCGTCGGCGAGCACGGGCTGCGGTACGAGCCGTTGGCGCAGGACCTCGTGCGTGCCGGGTACACCGTGCACGCGAACGACCACCGCGGGCACGGGCGCACCGGTCTCGGCCAGTGGGACGGCGACCACGCCAAGCTCGGTCGGCTCGGCCCCGGCGGACTGCGCGCCGCGGTCGCCGCCGTCGAGCAGATGGGGGAGGTCGCCCGGGCGGACACCCCCGGCGTGCCACTGGTGCTGCTCGGGCACTCGTGGGGCTCGCTCATGGCGCAGCGGATCGTGAACAGCTCGTCGGAGTCGTGGGACGGGGTCGTGCTCTCCGCCACCGCCTACCGGCTGCCCGGCTGGATGAACAGCGGCGACCTCAACGCACGGCACGCGGGCTCCGGTCCGACCAAGTTCGAGTGGCTCACCCGCGACCGGAAGATCATCGACGCGATGTCCGTCGACCCGCTCGCCGTCGAGGCCGACGTCATCGGCCTGTTCGGCCTGCCCGACACACTCCGGCTGCTCGGGGTCCCGCGGCGAGGGATCCCGCACGACCTGCCCATGCTGCTGCAGGTCGGGTCCGACGACGCCCTCGGTGGGCCGCGGTCGGTCGAGCGGCTGGCGCAGGCCTACCGGCGGCGCGGACGACTGTCCGACGTCACGGTGCAGGTGTACGAGGGGGCGCGGCACGAGGTCTACAACGAGACGAACCGCGACGAGGTCGTGGCCGACCTGGTCGCGTGGCTGGACCGGCTGACGGCGCGCGCCGCGTCCTGAGACGGTACCGGCTGGCGGACGGGAGGCCCGTGGCGGCGCCGACCCGCGCCTCCAGTCCGACAGGTGGCGGGCGTAGGCTCGACGCGTGCACGGTGAGTACAAGGTCCCAGGTGGAAAACTGGTCGTCGTCGACCTCGACGTGGTGGACGGGGACATCCAGGAGTTCCGGCTCGCCGGCGACTTCTTCCTCGAACCCGACGACGCGCTGCCGCTCATCGACGCGGCCGTCAACGGGCTGCCGGCGACGACCGACGCCACCGGCATCGCCGCGGCCGTCCGTGCGGCGCTCCCCGCCGACGCCGTGCTGCTCGGCTTCACACCCGAGTCCGTCGGGGTAGCCGTCCGCCGCGCGCTGTCCCGTGCATCGTCGTGGCAGGACTACGACTGGCAGATCATCCACGAAGGCCCGATCAGCCCGAACGAGCACCTCGCACTCGACCAGGTGCTGACCGAAGAAGTCGGCGCCGGACGTCGCGGTCCGACCCTGCGCATCTGGGAGTGGGACCAGCCCGCCGTCGTCATCGGGTCGTTCCAGTCGCTGAAGAACGAGGTCGACCCGGCCGGTGCCGAGAAGTTCGGCGTGCAGGTGGTGCGGCGGATCTCCGGCGGCGGCGCGATGTTCATGGACGCCGGCGCCATCATCTCGTACTCGCTCTACGTCCCCGCCGACCTCGTGCAGGGCATGACGTTCGCAGACTCCTACGCCTACCTGGACGAGTGGGTGATCGAGGCGCTGAAGTCCCTCGGCATCGACGCGTACTACCAGCCGCTCAACGACATCACCTCAGCCAAGGGCAAGATCGGCGGCGCTGCGCAGAAGCGCCTCGGCACCGGGTCCCTGCTCCACCACGCCACCATGAGCTACGACATGGACGGCGAGAAGATGGTCCAGGTCCTGCGGATCGGGCGCGAGAAGATGAGCGACAAGGGGACCACGTCGGCCGCGAAGCGCGTGGACCCGCTGCGCTCGCAGACCGGGCTGTCCCGCGCCGAGATCATCGACCGGCTGATCGGCACGTTCACGAAGCTGTACGGGGCAACTCCCGGCGCGGTGACCGACGCCGAGCGCGAGAAGGCGCAGGAGCTCGTGCGCACGAAGTTCGCGACGAAGGAGTGGCTCGAGCGGGTGCCCTGAGCGAGCACAGCCCCTGAGCGGGCACTGCCCGTGATTGGGCACTGCCCGTGAGCGGGCGCAGCCCGTGAGCGGGCACTGTTCGACCTAGGGCCTCGGCGTACCGCCGTCGTCCTCGTCCTCGTCCTCTTCCTCGTCCACGTACTGGATGCCGGTCGCAAGCGTTCCGATGCTCCCGTCCGGACGGAACGTGGTGCGGGACAGCGGAGCGACGGCCACCCAACCCACCTCGCCAGCGGCGAAGGCTTCGCCGTCGTCATCGTCATCGTCGTCCGGCTCATCGTCGTCAGCACCGTCGCCGGTGCGTGTGCCGAGCAGCTTCCGCGTCAACGCGCTCCGCTCGGTCAGCAGGGAGTCGAGCGCCGCACGGAGGTCCTCGTCCGCCGGCTGCGCACCACGCAGTGCCGCCCCGAGGACGCTCCGCCGCATGAGCTCCTTCGCGAACGACCCCGTCGTGCCATCAGCGCGCTCGGCTGCCTCGGCAAGGGCGTCGTCGGAGAACGGCAGCGACCCGGCGTAGCGACGGAACAAGCGCACCCGCTCGGGCAGCGCGGGGAGCGGCACCTCGACCGCCAGGTCGACCCGGCCCGGTCGGTCTGCCAGGGCGCGCTCGAGGACGGACACCCGGTTCGTCGTCATCACGAACGCCACGTCGGCGTCGCCGTCGAGGCCGTCCAGGGCATCGAGCACTTCGAACAAGAGCGGCTGCGGTGACGAGTGCCGCTCCATCGCGACGAGGTCGATGTCCTCGAGCACGACGATCGACGGCTGGAAGGTCCGAGCGATCTCGGCTGCCGAGCCGATCGCGGCGATGCTCGACCCGGTGAGCAGGATCGCCGTCACGTCGGGAGTCCGCGTCAACAGGTGCCGGATGGTCAGCGTCTTGCCGGTGCCGGGCGGCCCGTAGAGCAGGACTCCGCGCTTGAGGTGCTGACCCGCGGCCAGCAGGGCGTCACGCTGCTCTCCGATCCCCACGACGTGGTCGACGACCTCGTCCAGCACACCGTCCGCGAGCACGACGTCGTCGCCCGCGATGTCGGGCCTGCGGAGGAAGGTCGCACCGGCATCGGAGCCGTACTCGGATCGGACGAACGACAGCACCTGGCCACGGAGCACACTCCGCTCGATCATGAGCGCCCGCAGCCGCTGCAGGAACGCAGCCGCCGCGTCCTGGTCGGTGCCGAGGAGCTCGAGAGTGGCGCTCGACCGGCCGTACTCGGGCTTGGCCGAGCGCTGGACGACAGCGATCGGGGAGCCGTCGAACGTCAGCAGCCGGAGCCCGAAGGACACCACTCGACGTGTCGCGTCCGGACCGGTGGCCCGGTCGGCGTAGCTCACAGGGCCGGGGGCCCAGCGCATGTGCGGGTTGGCGATGAACTCGCTGACCGAGCTGTGGAAGCGGGAGTCGTCGCCTGCGATGCCGATCAGCGCGCCGGGCGCATCACCCGCGAGCTCCTCGAGGGCGATGTCCGCGTCGACCAGCCGGTGGTCGGGCAGTTCTTCGGTCACCACCGGGACGGACTGCGGGTCGACGCCGAGGTGATCGCGGACGCGCTCGCCGATCGGCGTCAGGACCGCCTTCTGCTCGGACTGCGCGAGTTCGTTCGCGTGGTCGATGTAGCGGGCGAAGGCCCGCATGAGGTCCCGGTCTGCGTCGTCGAACACGTCGCCATCCTGGCACGGCCCGGTGTCCGCTGGTGGGTCGGATGGTGGGCGGCCGGAGCAGAGGGGGGACGCTCCGGCCGCCGCTCGACCAGTGTGACGACCGACTCCATGAACCACACGTGCGGATCATGAGAATCCCCCGCGCGGCTGATGTCGTGGCCGGATCGTCCACGTAGCGTCGCTCGCGTGAACTGGTTGATCTTCCTAGGGGCGGTGGCCGCGGTGGCCGTCGTGGTGTGGATCGCCGATCGCGTGGGGTGGATCGACCTGTCGAACAAGTCCACGCGCAGCGGCGGATCCGGAGGCATCGGCGGGATGCTGGACGAGGTGTTCGCGCCGACCCGCCACGAGACGCAAGCCGAGTACGAACGGCAGTCGCGCCTCCCGAAGGAGGCACCGTCACCGGCGGACGACGACCACGACCTGCTCAGCGGCAGCGTGCTCATCAAGGTGCCGACGGTGCGGAGCGCCGGTCGGCACGAAGCGCGCGTCGGGACGCACGACAGGTCGTACTGACCGTCAGGCGGTCGCTCGTCGCTCTCGTCAGCGCGTCGTGAGCTCCTGGTAGTCCGGGTGCCGCTCGATCCACGCGCGGACGTAGCTGCACTGCGGCACGACCCGGAGGCTGCCGTCGCGCACGTCGTCGAGCGCGTGCTGCACGAGGATCGACGCGTGCCCGCCACCGCGGTGCGACGGGTCGACCTCGGTGTGGACGAAGCGGATCTCGTCGCCGTCGACCTCGTACGCCGCGAAGCCGATGACCTCGCCGTCCTCGACCAGGGAGTACTGCTGCTTGTCGGTGTCGTTGCGGACCTCGGGTGCTGCCATGCGCCGAGGCTACGCCGCGAGGCCGAGTCGCCGCTGGCTGCGCCACAATGGTCCCGTGCACACGGGAGACGACCGAGGCCCGGACCGCGTCGTCCTCGGCGACGCCCTCGACGTGACCCCGGCGCTCGCCGACGGCACGTTCACCCTGGTGTACCTCGACCCGCCGTTCAACACGGGGCGGTACCAGCGGCGGCATGCTTCGTCCGCGGTGCCGAGCGCCGACGGGCCGGTGATGGGGTTCCACGGACGGACCTACGAGCGGGTCCGCGGCGACCTGATGCGGTTCGACGACCGGTTCGAGGACTACTGGACGTTCCTCGAGCCCCGACTGATCGAGGCCTGGCGACTCCTCACCACCGACGGCACCCTGTACCTGCACCTCGACTACCGCGAGTCGCACTACGCGAAGGTCCTGCTCGACGCGCTGTTCGGCCGCGAGTCCTTCCTGAACGAGATCGTCTGGGCCTACGACTACGGCGCCAAGTCCAAGTCGCGGTGGCCGACCAAGCACGACACGATCCTGGTCTACGTGAAGGACCCGTCGCAGTACTGGTTCGACTCGTCGGCGGTCGACCGCGAGCCGTACATGGCGCCGGGACTCGTCACACCGGAGAAGCGGGAGCGCGGCAAGCTCCCCACCGACGTCTGGTGGCACACGATCGTGTCGCCGACCGGCAAGGAGAAGACCGGCTACCCGACGCAGAAGCCCGAGGGGGTGCTGCGGCGGATCGTGCAGGCCTCTTCGCGCGAGGGCGACTGGGTGCTCGACTTCTTCGCCGGCAGTGGGACGACCGGCGCGGTGGCCTCGGCGCTCGGGCGGCGGTACGTGCTGGTGGACGACAACCCGGCGGCGATCGACGTGATGCGGAAGCGCTTGCCGGCGGCCTCGTTCGAGGTGGCGGGTGCGGCCCCGGGTGGTCGCGCGGGAGCGGTGCCGGCGGGCTGACGGGCGGCCGTGGCGCGTGCGTGGTGGCGGCGCGAGTGCGTGCGCGTGGCGGGTGCGCGTGGGTGCGCGGCCGCGCGTGGGTGCGCGGCCGCGCGTGGGTACATGCGGGTGCATCGTGCGACGTTCCACGAGGTGATCGACGCGTGTTCTGTCGGAACATGCACACGCACACGATGCGGGTGCATGCTGCGACGATCCACGAGGTAATCGACGCGTGGATCGTCGGAACATGCGCACGCACCGAGTGCGCGCGCAGTGCGACATCCTCGACGTCGTACGACATCGAGGACGACGCAACCGCGCGCCCGCAACAGTTGCACGCTCGCAGAGACGACAAGGTCGACGTCGTGCGACGTCGACCTCGTCGTTCCGAGTCGGCAGGGCCGACCTGCGCGCGCGCCTACTCGGCCGAGTGCCGCCCGTGCGGGTGCGCGTCGTCGGCGTCGTCCAGCCGGGAGGCACGGCTCGCCTCCGCAGCGTCGGCCCCGGTCGCAGGGGCGCCGGCGTCCACCACCGGGGCAGCATGGGCAGCCCGGGTCCGGATGGCACCGGTCGTCGTCGGGGGCTCGTCGACCGGCGCTGCCGCCGAGTGGGCGCCGTGCGTCGTGGCGTCGGGCAGCGGCGCGCGAGTGCCGTCCGTGGCGACGTCGTTCGGTGGCACGTCGTTCGGCAGCACCGACACGTCCGATGATCCGGCAGCGCGAGCCGACCGGGGCTGTGCGGGCACGTCGGGCGAGGTCGGCACTGCCTCGGATGACGCGAGCGCCGCCGAACCCGATCCGGCGCCGGCAGCACCCGCGCCCGCACCGGCAGCCGCAGCGTCAGCGGTCCGTGCGGCGTCCGCCTGCTCCTGCAGCGCCGAGGTCTTGCGCAGCGGCGGCACCCGGAAGAACCAGGTCAGCACGAACGCGAGCAGGATCACCGCGAGGCCGACGTAGTACACGCGGACGGCCGAGTCGCTGAAACCGACCAGGAACGGACGGGTGAGTCGCTTGTCCGCGCCGTTCAGGAACGAGGTGTCGCTCGTCGCCGCGGAACCGGACGAGCTCGCGCTCGAATCGCCGCTCTTCAGCTGCTTGATGAGCGTCGGGGCGACCTCGTCGACGACGTTCTCGCGCTGTGCCTTGTCCGAGTAGTCGACCTGCAGCGTGCCGTCGACGACGGTCGCGTTCGCCTTGGCCGCAGCCGTCTCGAGGGCCTGCTGCTCGGCGGCCGGCTTGGCGTCGTCGACCTGCTGGGCGATGACGGTGTCGGCTGCGGCGGCGGGGAGCTTGCCGGCTGCGACCTGCTGCTGCACGGCGGCGGTGACCTGCTTCGTGACGGCGGCGTCGGCGGCTTCCTTCGCCTGCACGGCCCCGTCGTTCAGGCCGTCCTGCACGTTCTTCTGCACGGGATCGACGATCTTCGTCCAGATCTGGTCCATCACGCCCTTGTTCTCGGACGCGTTCGCGACCGAGGGGGTGAGCGCGGCGTTGAGTGCGCTCTTCAGGTCGGTCTCGTTCTGCATCGCCGCGGTGATGTTCGTCGGCATCAGGGTGAACAGGACGGACAGCAGCACGGCGGTGCCCATGGTGCCGCCGATCTGCCGGAAGAACGTCGCGGCGCTGGTGGCGACGCCGATGTCCCGCGGGGACACCGAGTTCTGCGCCGCGAGGGTCAGTGTCTGCATGAGCTGCCCGAGCCCGAGGCCGATGCCGAACATGCCGAGCATCAGGAACCAGAGGGGGCGGTCGGCGGTCAGGAACGTCAGGACCGTGAAGCCGATGGCCGTGAACGCCGTGCCCGTGATCGGGAAGACCTGGTAGTTGCCGGTCCGCGAGATGATCTGGCCCGAGGCGATCGACGAGATCATCAGACCGAGCACCATCGGGAGCATCGCGAACCCGGACTCGGTCGGGGTGACGCCCTTCACGATCTGCAGGTACAGCGGGATGGTCAGCATCGCGCCGAACATGCCGAAGCCGACGAGCACGGACAGGATCGCGGACATCGAGAACACCCGCGAGCCGAACAGCTTCATCGGCAGGATCGCGTCGCTGCCCATCGCCCGTTCGACGATGATGAACGCGATCAGACCGGCTGCACCGATGCCGTAGCAGGCGAAGGCGCCGGGGGAGCTCCAGCCCCACTCGCGGCCCTGTTCGGCGATGAGCAGCAACGGCACGAGGGTGACGATGACGAGCGTCGCACCCCACCAGTCGATCCGGGGCTTGCCACGGTCACCGAACTTCGGCAGGTGCAGGAACGTCAGCACCATGAACAGCGCGATGACGCCGATCGGCACGTTGATCAGGAACACCCAGCGCCAGCCGGAGATGAAGAGCAGCTCGCTCGCGCCGGCGAAGACGCCACCGACGAGCGGACCGATCACGGACGAGATGCCGAAGACGGCCAGGAAGTAGCCCTGGTACTTCGCCCGCTCGCGGGGAGCGAGCATGTCGCCCATGATCGCCAGCGGCAGGGACATCAGGCCACCGGCACCGAGACCCTGCAGCGCACGGAACCCGGCGAGCATGAGCATCGAGGTCGAGAACGACGCGAGGAACGACCCGACGATGAAGATGCCGATCGCCGTGATGAACAGCGGCCGCCGACCGAAGATGTCGGAGAGCTTGCCGTAGATCGGCGTCGTCACGGTCGAGGCGATCAGGTACCCGGTGGTGACCCAGGCCTGCTGGTCGAGGCCGTGCAGGTCGTCACCGATGGTGCGGATCGCGGTGCCGACGATCGTCTGGTCGAGGGCTCCGAGGAACATCCCGGCCATCAGGCCGTAGATCACCAACAGGATCTGTCGGTGGTTCATCACGACGTTGGACGCCGTGGTGGGGGCCGCGGGTGCGGTCGCCGTCTGGGTCATGAGCAGGGTCTCCCGGTACCGATGCGCTGGCGAAACGATTTTTGCGCTGCCTGCAAAGTTACATCTGCCGCAAGTGCTCGGTTGCTCAGGAGCGGCTTCCTGTGTGGATCGGCAGTCACGGTACGCCCGGATCGCGGGCTCGGTGACGATCCCGGTCCACGGCCAGGAGGCCCGGCTCGGCCCCGTCAGACCGCTGCGGTCTCCACGACCCGGGTCACACCCCGTGCCGCCAGCGCCGCGGGGTCGGCTACGGTCCGGCTCGTCACGACGGTCACGGCCTCGCCGGCCGCGCGCAGGCGGTGCCAGCGCTCGAAGACCGGGCCGCCCGGTGCCAGGTCCGCCCGACGGATCGGCAGGTCGGCTGTGTCGACGTCGACCACCACGGCACTCGTCCGCGGGGTCGGGATCGGGGCGGAGCGCCGTGCGTCGGCGACGACCTCGGCGTAGCGCCGGCCGAGCGGCTTCACGCGGTTGTCGACGTCGAGCAGACCGAGCGAGTACTCCAGGTCCTTGAAGTCGCCCAGGTCGCGGGAGACGTCGTGGGAGCACCACCACGTGACCGCGTGGAGGCGTTCGGTCGTGAGGGCCGCGGCGACCGTGCGCTCGAGGAACTCGGGCATCTCGGACTCGGCGAGGTGCCGGTCGGGTGCCCCGACCTCCTGCAGCCAGACGGGCCGCTCGAGGTCGGTGGCGAAGGCGCGGGCGAGCTCGATCATCCACTCGGCGTGCCGGACGGACTCGTCGGAGAGTGCCCCGTACCGACCGGCCACCCCGTTGAAGATCCAGGAGTGCACGGTCGTGACGTCCCCGAGCCGGCTGGCGTGCGCCGGTACGAACGGGTGGCCGTCGCGGTACCAGAGGTGGTCGTTCTCGGAGTGCGTGACGACGTGCCGCGGGTCCTTGTCGTGGGGTGCGCCGAGCAGGGACTCGAGCCAGTGCGTCACCTGCGCGGTGTCGGCGGGCATCGCGGCGGGGTTCGGCGGCTGGAACTGGTTGAGCTCGTTGCCCAGGGTCAGCCCGGTGAAGTTCGGGCGGTCGCGCACCGCGTCGTACACGGCGGCGACGAGGGCGGCCTGCGCGTCGATCGCCGGCTGGTCGGTGAACATGTTGCCGTCGTGCCAGTTCACGAGCCACGCGGGGACGAAGTCGAATCCGGACATGTGCCCCTGGACGACGTCGACACTGGCGTCCAGCCCGAACTCGGCGGCGATGTCGACCACCAGGGCCACGTCGTCGAGGGCGCGTCGGCGGATGAGTGTGCGGTTCGGCTGCAGGGTCGGCCACAGCGGGAACAGCCGGACGTGGTCGAGGCCGAGGGTGGCGATCGCCTCGAGGTCACGGCGGATCGCGGATTCCTCCACCGACTGCCACTGGAACATCCAGTCGGTCGAGGGCACGTAGTTCACGCCGAAGCGCGTGGCGGTGGTCATCGGTCTCCTTCGATCAGGGAACGGTGGCGGCGGCTGGGGCGGGGCCGGTCGAGCCGCGGACGTGCAGGGCACGCCCGCCGACCTCGGCATCGGTGACCTCGTCGCCCCGGACGAGTCGTTCGACCAGGGCGACGGCGGTGCGGGCGGACTCCTCGACGGGGGCGTCCAGGGCGGTCAGCGACGGACGCACGATCGACGAGACCCACGAGTCCTCCCACGCGACGACGGACAGGTCCTCGGGAACGCGGACACCGAGCTCGGGGGCGTGCGCGATCACTTCGGCCGCGATCGCCTCGCCGTCCAGGACGATCGCCGTGGCGCGGTCCAGCCGGGCGAGCAGGTCGGCCACCGGGTCCTCGGCGTCGGCTCGCCACTCGAGCACGAGCGCGTCCACCCCCCGGCGCGCGGCTGCCGCGGTGAAGCGGGCGTCGCGGGCGCCGGTGTGCGCGAGCGCCGGACCGTCCCCGACGCGGGCGATCCGGCGGTGCCCGAGCGAACCGAGGTGGTCGAGCAAGGACTCGGTCGCGTCGGCGTCGCCCACCGTGACCGCCGGGACGGTGCTGCCGGCGATCGGTGCGCCGAGCATGACGGCCGGGGCCGCCAGGTGCTGCAGCATCGGGATGCGGGGGTCGTCGGTGCGGACGTCGACGAGCAGGAAGCCGTCGACCCGCTGCTCGGTCCACCACTGCCGGTAGACGGCGGCTTCGTCGTCGGCCTGCACGAGGGTGACGGACAGCGACCAGCCGATCGCGGCGAGGGGTTCGGTCAGGCCGGCGATCAGCCGCATCGTGAACGGGTCGCGCTGGAAGGTGTCGCGTGAGCGGGCGAGGACCAGTCCCAGGCTGTGCCCCGCGTTGCCGGAGAGCTTGCGGCTCGCCAGGTTCGGCCGCCAGTTCAGGTCGTCGGCGGCCTTGCGGATCCGGGCCGCGGTGGCGGCGGACACGTTCGGCCGCCCGTTGAACACGTGCGAGACCGCCGAGGTCGAGACGCCGGCGCGCTTGGCGACCTGCGCGATGGTCACACGGCGTCGGTCGACGGCTCCGGCAGTGGTGTCGCTCATGCCGTCGAGCGTAGAGGCTTGACCCCGTCGTGTAAAGCGGTATACGTTGCTCGTCACCTGAAGTACACCGCTGTACCAAATGCATCGCGATCGCTCCACCATCCACTGCCAGGGAGGCACCGTGACGGACGGCATCAGTAGGCGCACCCTCATCGGGGCCGGGCTCGGCGCCGGCATCCTCGCGCCGATCCTGGCCGGGTGCAGCGCGCTCACCCCGGCCTCGAGCGGCCCCGGCACGCTGAGCGTGCACACCCAGCTCAGCGGCGCGGTCGCGGGTGCGCAGACGTTCACGGACGTCGTCGCCGCCTACCGCCGCCGCACGGACCGCAAGGTCGCCCTGCTGTCGAACGGGTCCGACCTGCCGATCGTCTTCGAGACGAGTTCCCTCGCCGGCAAGGAAGCCGACGTCGCGATCGTGAACATGGTCGGGCGGACGCTGTCCTGGACGGGTGAGGACGCCACGATCGACGTCTCCCGGTACCTCGACGAGTGGGACCTGCGCGACAAGATCCTCCCCGAGGCGCTCGAGGAGTGGACCGACGACCAGGGCCGGCTCCGGGCGTTCCCGTTCACCCGGACGAACTGGCCGGTGTCGTTCAACACGGCGCTGCTCGAACAGGCCGGAGTCAGCGAGATCCCGACGACCTCGGACGCGCTCATCGCCGCAGCCGACCGCCTGCGCTCCGCCGGCATCGGGCCGGTCACCGTCGGCGGGTCGGACTGGAGCGGGCAGAAGCTCCTCATGCAGGTGATCCAGGGGTTCGTGTCCCAGGACGAAGCGGCGAAGGTCTTCTCCACGGGCAGGATCTCGGAGAGCGCCGGTGCGGTCCGCGGCGTCGAGCACTTCGTCGAGCTCCGCGACGCCGGGGTCTTCGTGGACTCGGTGCAGGGGTTCACCTCGGACTCCGAACTGACGCAGTTCACCACGCGCAAGGCCGCGATCGTCCCCGCGATGTCCTCCGCCCTGGCGCTGGTGTCGAAGGAACGCGCGAAGGAGGTCACCGTGGGCGGCTGGCCGGTCCCCTCGCAGCACGCGGCCATCGCGCACCCGAGCGTCATCAAGAGCTACAACGGGCACGGCATCTGGATCAGCGAGAACGGCCGGGCGAAGCTCGACCTCATCAAGCCGTTCGTTCAGTACCTGTACTCGTCGGCGGTGACGACCGAGTTCGTCCTCGACTCCGGCCGCGACATGAGCCGGATCACCGACACCGTCAGCCGCGACTTCCCGCTCGTCGCCCAGGCGTCGAAGCTCACCGACGACCAGGTCACCCCGGTGATGCTGCCCGACCTGCTCGTGCCCGACTCGGCGTACGAGCCGATGATCCGTGCGACCAGCCTGGCGTACGGCTCGGGCACCTCGGCCGACCGCATCATCGACCTCTTCGAGCGCGCCTACACGGCCGCCTGACCCACCCGACCCTGCGAGAAGGAGCTCCCCATGGCAGTGCTCGTCGAGGAACCACCCGTCCGGTCGGCGTCGACCCCGCCCGGGCCCGCCCGCCGCGGATCCCGCGCCGTCGGCAGCACCCGCGGCAGCTTCCCGACCTTCGCGATCCCGGCGCTGGTCTGGTACGGCCTGTTCATGATCGGGCCGGTCGTCGCGATGATCGTGATCGCCTTCCTGAGCTGGCCCGGCATGCTCGTCTCGCCGACGTTCGCGGGGCTCGACAACTTCCGGGTGCTGTTCTCCGACGAGACGTTCTGGGCCGCGGTCCGGAACAGCACGGTGCAGATCGTGGTGGGGTTGCCGATCATGATCGTGCTGGCGTTCCTGCTCGCCTTCCACGTCGTGCAGAAGCCGCGCGGGCACAAGGTGCTCCGCTACCTGCTCTTCATCCCGGCGCTCATCTCGGCACCGGCCACGGCGATGATGTTCTACGCGATGCTCAATCCCGACGGCCTGGTCAACGGGGTGCTCGCGACGCTCGGCATCGGCGGCAAGGCATGGCTGGCCGACCCCGCGACCGCCCTCGGCGCGCTCATCGTCGTCGACCTGTGGGCCGGCATCGGGTACTCCGCGGTGCTCATCGCGAGCCGGCTCGACGGCGTCGACACCGAGGTCGTGCAGGCCGCCCGCATGGACGGCGCCGGATCGTGGCGGCTGGCGTGGGGTGTGTACTGGCCGATCGCCCGCGACTTCATCGGGGTGGTGGCGATGCTGCAGTTCCTGTCGATGCTGTTCAGCTCCGCGCAGAACGTGCTCTTGCTGACCCAGGGCGGCCCGGGCACCGCGACCACGACGCTGTCGTACCTCGTGTACCAGAAGGCGTTCGTCGACACCGACCTCGGCTACAGCCAGGCCGTCGGCGTCGTCCTGTTCGTGCTCGGACTCGGCGGGATGTTCGTCATCCGCCGGGTCCTGCGCAAGACCCACTGACCGTGACACCCCTGACCGACCGCCCCTGACCGACAGACCCCGGGAGACCACCATGGCGAAACCCACCGCCGGCATCCGGCTGCGAGACCGGATCGGCTCCATCACGAGCGGCACCGTGGCGTGGATCTACGCCGCCCTGCTGATCCTGCCCTTCTACTACTTCGTGGTGTCGTCGTTCAAGGACAACGACGGCATCTTCGAGTCCCCGTTGGCGCTGCCCGCGTCGTGGGACCTGTCGAACTTCACCGAGGCGATCCGCCAGGCCTCGCTCGGACCGGCCATCGCGAACTCGGCGATCACGACGGTGGCGGCCCTGGTGCTGACCCTCGTCCTCGCGCTGCCGGCGTCGTTCGCCCTCGCCCGGGCCACCGGCCGCGCCGGACGGATCGTCGAGGGACTCTTCTCGCTCGGGTTCCTCATCCCGTCGTTCGCGGCGCTGTTCCCGACGTTCCTGCTCGCCGCCGGGATGGGGCTGTTCCACACCCGGACGTTCCTCGTGCTCCTGCTGCCGGCGACCGCGATGCCCCTGGCCGTCGTGATCCTGACGCAGTTCATGCGGACGATCCCGCGCGAGCTGGAGGAGGCCGCGTCGATGGACGGCGCCTCGGCGTGGCAGGTGATGCGCCAGGTGTACCTGCCGATCTGCATCCCGGGCATCGCCACGGTGCTGCTGCTGAACTTCCTGTCGTTCTGGAACGAGTACCTCTACGCCCTGGTGCTCATCGGTCCGGACACCGCGCAGCGGACGATCCAGGTGGCGCTCCCGACGCTGAAGGTCGATGCCGGCACCGACTACGGGATGCTCATGGCCGGCACGTTGTTCACGCTGCTGCCGGTGTACCTCGTGTACTCGATCCTGCAGCGCCAGATGCAGCGCGCCCTGGTCTCCGGAGCGATCAAGGGATGACCGAGCACCCGACCGCGCACCCGACCGAGCACCAGACCGCGACGAGCCTCGACGTCCGCGCCCGCATCGGCCAGCTCAACCAGCGCCTCAAGGGCTGGGAGGCAGTCCGCTGGGTCGACGGCCGCCCGCGGATCACCGACGTCCTGCGCGCCGAGGTCGACCGGTGGGGCGGGATCGGCGCGGTCTACGGCGTGCTCCGCGCCGACCCCTGGTCCGGCGTGCACTGGGGCAACGGCATCCCGCCCGAACGCTCCGCCGAGGCCTACGCCGCCGTGCAGGACCACGTCGTCGCGCACAGTGACGGCGGCGTCCCGACGCTCTTCGTGGAAGAGGTCCCGCACGGGCTGCAGGCCCTCGGCGGCACGACGGTGCCCGTGAACCTCGCGCTCGGCGCCGCGATGGACGAGCAGCTCGTCGAGGACCTCGCGGCTGCGGTCGCCGCCGAGGTCCGCGCCCGCGGCACCCACGTCGCCCTCGTCTCCGGGCTCGACGTCCTGCGCGATCCCCGGTGGGGCCGGAGCGAGGAGTGCTGGTCGGAGGACGCCGCGCTCGCCGCGATCATGGTCGCCGCCACCGTCCGGGGCATGCAGGGCGGCGGCCCGGGCCCGATCGACGACCGACACGTCGCGGTCGTCGCGAAGCACCTGGCCGGGCAGGGCGCCGGCATCGGCGGGCGGAACGGCTCCGGTGCCCCGATCGGCCGCCGCGAGCTCGCCGAGGTGCACCTGCCGCCGGCGCTCGCCGCGGCACGCGAACACGTCGCCGGGTTCATGGCGGCGTACAACGACGTCGACGGGGTGCCGTGCTGCGGCAACCGCGACCTGCTCACCACCACGATCCGCGACACGTGGGGCTGGGACGGGCTCGTGATGGCCGACGGCACCGCCATCGACCGGCTGCGCGACGTCACCCCCGACCCGGCCTCGGCGGCTGCGCTCGCGCTCCGTGCCGGGGTCGACCTGAGCCTGTGGGACGAGGCGTACACGCACCTCGACGAGGCACTGGACCGGGGCCTGATCAGCACCGACGACCTCGACCAGGCGGTGGACCGCGTGCTCGCCCTGAAGCGCCGCGTCGGCCTGCTCGCGACGCCGACACCAGCACCACCAACGACACCAGCACCAGCACCAGCACCAGCACCAGCAGCGACGCGCGCCGAGCCACCGGAACGCGCGACCATCGCGCTCGCTGAACGCGCCGCTCACCGCGCCGTGGTCGCCCTGGGCGGAGCGCTGCCCGCGATCGCACCCGACGTCGTCGTCGCCGTCGTCGGCCCGAACGCCGACGACGTCGACGCCCTGCTCGGCGACTACTCACCCCCGAGGCCGCCCGTCGACCCCGGTGCGTCCACCGTCCGGTCCGCCCTGGAGGCCCGGCTCGGCCCCGCCCGGATCCGCACCGCCCGGGGCAGCGGGCTCCGACAGCCCCTGCCGGGCCCCGACGGGCTCCTCGCGGTCCGCACGGCGCTCCTCGGCGCCGACGTGGCGGTGGTGGTGCTCGGCGGCTCGAGTCGTCGCGCGTACGACGACGGCTTCGAGGACAACGGCGCCGTCAGCGGTCCGGCACCGGACACCACGAACGGCGAGGGGGTCGACCTGGCCTCGATCGCCGTGCCCGACGCGCAGCTCGACGTGCTCCGCGCCGCCCGCGAGAGCGGTCTGCCGGTCGTCGCGGTCGTCGTCGACGGTCGACCACGGGTCCTGAGTGAGGTGCTCGCCCTGGCCGACAGCGTGCTCGTCGTGCCGTTCCCGGGGCCCTCCGGCGGTCGAGCCGTCGCGGACGTGCTGTTCGGCGCCCCGGCCGAGGGGCGACTCCCCGCGACGTGGCCCGGCGCCGACGGCGTCCTGCCCGTGGCGCACGACGAACGCCTCGAGACGGCGCGCGGCTACGTCGACGTGACCAGCCGCTCGACCGTGACCGGTGCACCCGGGCCGGGTGGCGGGGTGGACGTCCGCCTGGCGGAGGGGAGCGACGCGGTGACTGCTGTGCGCCTCCTGGCCGGGGGGACGGTGACCGTCCCGGTGACGGTGCGCAACACGTCGGACGCACCCCGTCGGGTCTCGGTGCCCCTGTGGGGGCGGCGGCGTGAACCCGGTGTCCGTCCGCGGCGACGACGACTACTCGCCCTGGTGACGGTCGACGTGCCCGCCGGTGGGACCGTCGACACCGTGTACGCGCTCGGACTCGATGCGCTCGCCACGTGGGACGCTGGTCTCCGGCTCGGTGCACGGCCGCTCGAACTCGACTGCTGGACGGACGACGTGCTCGATCCACCCGGGTCGACGCGGACCGTCCGCGTCACCGACGGACAGGAGTCAGTGCGATGGGTGTCGTGACGCAGACGCAGCTCGAGGAGATCACGCCGACGCTGGTGGCGGCCGCCGACCGGGTCCGGGCCGCGGTCGGTACCGAGGTCGGCGACCGCGTTGAGCGCGCGCTCGTCCGCACGCTGCGGGACACGATCTCGCTCGACGACGACGGCGCCTTCGTGATCACGGGAGACATCCCGGCGATGTGGCTCCGCGACTCGACGACGCAGATGACGCCGTACCTGCGGTTCGTGGCGGACGACCCGGCGCTCGCGGACCTGCTCTGGGCGGTCGTGCGGCGGCAGTTCCGGCTGATCGAGCACGACCCGTACGCGAACTCGTTCAACCGCGAGCCGAACGGGGCGCACTACGACCCCGACGACCTGAACGCCGACCCGCTGGTGTGGGAGCAGAAGTACGAGGTCGACAGCCTGGCCTACCCGGTGACCTTCGCGCACGCGCTGTGGCGGGCGACCGGGTCGACCGCGGTGCTCGACGAGCGGGCCCATCGGGCGTTCCGCACGATCGTGGCGCAGTGGCGGACCGAACAGGACCACGACGCCTCGGCCTACCGGTTCGTGCGCGACGGGGCCATCCCGACCGAGACCCTCGCGCGCGACGGCCGCGGCACCCCGGTCGCGGTGACGGGCATGACGTGGTGCGGGTTCCGCCCGTCGGACGACGCCTGCACGTACGGCTACAACGTGCCGGCGAACCTGTTCGCCGCCGAGGCGCTGCTCGCCGTCGCCGCCATCGCGCGTGACGTCTGGTCCGACACCGGCCTGGCGGACGACGCCGACGTGCTGCGCGCGAGCATCCTGGACGGAGTCCGGCAGCACGGCGTCGTGCCCGGGCCCGCGGGGGAGGACGTCTACGCCTACGAGGTCGACGGGCTGGGCGGCGTGCTGCGCATGGACGACGCGAACACCCCGTCGCTGCTGTCCCTGCCGTTGTCCGCGCCGTCGGTGCTCGACGACTCGGTGTGGGCGGCGACGCGGGACTTCGTGCTGTCGCCGGCGAACCCGTACTGGTTCAGCGGCACCGCGGCCGCCGGTGTCGGCAGCCCGCACACGTTGCCGCAGCGGGTGTGGCCGATCGCCCTGGCGGTCGAGGGCCTCGTGTCCGGCTCGCCGGCGCGCCGTCGGGAGCTGCTCGACGTGCTCGTGGCGACTGACGGCGGGACGGGCGACATGCACGAGTCGTTCGACGTCGAGGACCCGGCGCAGTTCTCGCGACCGTGGTTCTCGTGGGCCGATGCGATGTTCTGCGAACTGGCACTGGCGGCGGCCGAGGACTGATCCTCGACCGCCGCCAGTGCGGGTCCTGGGGGTGGTCGGCTAGGCACCGAGCGCGGCGTCCACGATCTCCTTGGCCTCGCGCTGCACCTGCTCCAGGTGCTCCTGCCCGACGAAGCTCTCGGCGTAGATCTTGTAGACGTCCTCGGTGCCGGACGGTCGTGCGGCGAACCAGGCCTTGTCGGTGACGACCTTGACGCCGCCGACGGCCGCGTCGTTGCCGGGGGCCTTCGACAGCTTGGCGGTGATCGGGTCGCCCGCCAGGGTCTCGGCGGTGATGGCGTCGCCGTCGAGCTTCGACAGGCGGGCCTTCTGCTCCTTCGAGGCCGCGGCGTCGACGCGCTGGTAGACCGGGTCGCCGAAGCGCTCGGTCAGCTCGACGTACAGCTGCGAGGGGGTCTTGCCGGTGACGGCGACGATCTCGGACGCCAGGAGCGCCAGGATGATGCCGTCCTTGTCGGTGGTCCACGCCGTGCCGTCGGTGCGCAGGAACGACGCTCCGGCCGACTCTTCGCCACCGAACGCGACGGAGCCGTCGATCAGGCCGGGCACGAACCACTTGAAGCCGACCGGGACCTCCCAGAGACGGCGCCCGAGCGATTCTGCGACGCGGTCGATGATGCTCGACGACACCAGGGTCTTGCCGATGGCGGCGTCGTCGCGCCAGGCTGGACGGTGTGCGTAGAGGTACTCGATCGCGACGGCGAGGTAGTGGTTCGGGTTCATCAGGCCGCCGTCGGGCGTGACGATGCCGTGCCGGTCGGAGTCGGCGTCGTTGCCCGTGAGGACGTCGAACTCGTCCTTGTGCGCCAGGACCGAGGCCATCGCCGAGGGGCTCGACGGGTCCATCCGGATCTTGCCGTCCCAGTCGAGCGTCATGAACGACCAGGTCGGGTCGACGTCCGGGTTCACGACGGTCAGGTCGAGGCCGTAGTGGTCGCGGATGAGGTTCCAGTACGGCAGCGATGCACCACCGAGCGGGTCGGCGCCGATCTTCACCCCGGCACGCTTGATCGCGGCGATGTCGATGATGTTCTCGAGGTCGGCGACGTAGGCGTGCAGGAAGTCGTAGCGGTCGGGGGTGGCGTGCTCGGTGCGCTGCACCTCGGCGTTGCCGCCCTCGATGATCGCGTTCGCCCGGTTGGCGATCCAGCTCGTGGCGTCGCTGTCGGCGGGGCCGCCGTGCGGGGGGTTGTACTTGAAGCCGCCGTCGCGGGGCGGGTTGTGGCTCGGCGTGATGACGATGCCGTCCGCCGTGTCGGGGTTGCCGGCGCGGTTGTAGCGGATGATCGCGTGGCTCAACGCGGGGGTCGGCACGTAGCCGTTGTCGCTGTCGGCCAGCACGTGCACGCCGTTCGCTGCCAGGACCTCGAGCGCGGTGCGCTCGGCGGGGCCGGACAGGGCGTGGGTGTCGCGCCCGATGAACAGCGGGCCGTCGGTGCCCTGCGACTGCCGGTACTCGACGATCGCCTGCGTGATCGCGGCGATGTGGGTGTCGTTGAAGGCGGAGTCGAGCGAGGAGCCGCGGTGGCCGGAGGTGCCGAACACGACCTGCTGCTCGGCGACGGAGACATCGGGCACACGGTCGTAGTAGGCGGCGACGAGCGCGTCGATGTCGACGAGGTCGTCTGCGGTCGCGGGGGTGCCGGCGCGGTCGTTCATGGGTCCATCCTGGCATCGCGCACCCGGACGCGTCCGGCCGGCGCACAGCCCGGGCCGCAGAGCGCGGCCGGAGCCGTGTCCGCCGACCGGGGCGACGGCACGGCTCAGGCGGTGCGGAAGGAGCCGGTCGCCGTGCGGAACGAGCCGGTGGCCGTGCGGGTGGAGGCGGTCCAGGTGCCGGGACGCGACCGCTGCACGTCGGTGAAACGCCCGAGGCGTCCGGTGATCGGCGCACCCGTGTAGGTACCGACCGAGTCGATGGAGCGGGTGCCCGTGAAGGACCCGCGCTCGTCACGGCCGCGGAGTCCGGACACGAAGGTGCCGCCGAGCGGGAAGGTGCTGTTCGTCATGCGCTCGACGGTACGGGACTGTCTTGCATGATGCAAAACAAGTGCACGAACGTGCGCGATCAGGCCATGAGCTCGCAGAAGCTCCGGCCCGCGACCGTCCAGCTCTGCCGCGCCACGAGGCCGGCGTCCGCCGCGTGCCGGTGCAGCGCGTCGAGTCCGACCTCGGCCCAGGGGAACCCGGCGCTCTCGTGACCGTCGGCGTCCACCACGCGGGCGGTGTACACCCGGTCGGCCAGCGGGTCGGGGTTCGTCTCCACGATGACCCGGCCACCGGCGCGGACGATCTCGCCGCAGCGCTCGAGCAGGGCGGCGGGGTCGCCACCGATGCCGATGTTGCCGTCGATGACCAGGGCGGTGTCCCAGTGCCCCTCGTCGGGGACCGCGTCGAACACCGACCCCTGGATCGCGGTGCCACCGGACCGCTGGGCGATCGCCACAGCCTCGGCGGAGACGTCCACGCCGAGTGCGGGGATGCCGCGGTTGCGCGCGGCGACGAGCATCCGCCCGGGGCCGCAGCCGATGTCGATCACGGGGCCGTCGGCGTCGTCGAGCAGCGAGCGGTCGACCCGGTCGGCCGCGGCGCTCCACCGGCCGACGTCCATCGTCGTGACGACGTCGGGACGGTCCGGGTCGGTCAGCCGGAGCCGTCCGTCCGAGCGCAGTGCCCGGGCGTACGGCTCGCCGCCGCCGGCGCCGAAGGAGACGGGTGCGTGCATGGTCATCGGAGACTCCCCGCGGTCTCGGCACGGAGTGCCTGGGTGAAGCCGGAGTCCGGCGCGAGTTCGGCGACGCGTTCGGCGTCGGGCATGGTGTCGACGTCGAGCAGTTCGCCGAGGATCCCGACGTCGAGGCCGGCGTCGGTCAGGCGTGCGAGCTGGACGGCGCCGGTGTCGTCCTGCGACATCGGGACGCCGCGGAGCAGGTCGCCGGTCGGGGCCTGCAGGTACAGCGACCAGAAGCCGCCATCCTCGGCGGGGCCGAACCACGCGTCGCGCTCGGGCCGGTCGAACACCGGGGCGAGCGCGTCGGTGGACACCTGCGGGGTGTCCATCCCGACGAGGAGCAACGGGCCGTCGATGGCGTCGAACAGGAACCCGAGGCGCTCGTCGAGTCCGCCGCCGGGCTGGTGGAGGACGTCGAAGCCCTCGGCCGACTCCGGGACGACGTCGCCGTCGAAGAACAGGACGCGGCGGTCAGCAGGCAGCGCGCGCACGGTCGACAGGGTGTCGGCGAGGCTCGCGGACGCGACTCGTGCGGCACCCTCGGGGGAGAGCGCCGGGGTCAGCCGGGTCTTCACCTTGCCGGGCAGGCACTCCTTCGCGACCACGGCCACGGTGATGCCGGCGGTCATGCGCGCGTCCCCTCGACCGAGGCGGCGACGGGTGCGGAGTCGGGCCGTACCGCGGAACCGGTCGCGGCGGTGGAGCCGGCCACGTGACGGACGGATGCCGGTGCGACGACCCGGACACGGGCCTCCCGGCGGTACGCGCGCAGCAGGCGGGTCATGTCGCGGACCGCGTTGATGGTGCCGCGGAGCGTCCCGGTCACCTTGCTGTCGCCGATGCGCTGCGCGTAGCCGATGTCGGACTCGTCGACGCGCCAGCCGGCCGCGTGCGCGGCCAGGACCATCTCGAGCGGGTAGCCGCTGCGGCGGTCCTGCAGGTCCAGGGCGACGAGGTCCTCGCGGCGCATGACGCGCATCGGGCCGAGGTCGCGCAGGCGGTAGCCGGTCGCGCGGTGCATCAGGACGGCGAGGACGCGGTTCGCGAACCGGGCGTGCGGCGCCCACGCGCCCTTGCTCGTCGGGACACGTCGTCCGAGCGCCAGGTCGACGCGGCCGCTCGCGACACGGTCGACCAGTGGCGGCAGCTCGGCGGGGTCCATCGAGGCGTCGGCGTCGCAGAAGGCGACGAAGTCGGCGGTGGCGGCCGCGACGCCCGCGGCGCAGGCGGAGCCGAAGCCCTTCACCGGCTCCGTGACGACGAGGGCACCGTGGGCGCGGGCGACGTCGGCGGAACCGTCGGTCGAGCCGTTGTCCACCACGATCGCGCGGTAGCCCTCCGGGAGGCGTGCGATCACCTTCGGCAGGGCATCGGCCTCGTCGAGGCACGGGAGGATGACGTCGACACTCATGTCCGTCATTCGGTGCCGGTCGTCAGATCGACGGGTGTGTCCTGTCATGCACTCGACGTAACACGACGACACGCGTCGGGGTACAGGAAATCTGTACCCGATGGTCAGTCAGCGCACTGTTTCGGGGCGGGGTCCCCAGAACGGGGGACAAGCGGACGGGAGGCCCGTGGCGGGCGTTCTGGTCGGGTCGCGTCCGCCGCGTGGTTGCGCTGGGCGCGGGGCGCGCGGGGCGCGCGGTGCGCTCGCTTGGTGAGCAGGAATGGTCGGGTCGCGTCCGGCGACCCGACCATTCCTGCTCACGAAGTGGGGCTACTGGACGGCGCTCCGGAGGGGAGCGGTCGCGAAGTCGCGCATGCCGGCCGCGAAGTCGACCTCGGCGCGCCAGCCGAGCTCGTCGGCGATGCGGTCCGAGCTCGCCGTGACGTGGCGGACGTCGCCCAGGCGGTACTCACCCGTGACGACCGGCTGTGGACCGTCGGGGCCCGCGATCGCCGCGGCCATGTCGCCGATCGTGTGCACGACGCCGGACCCGACGTTGTACGCGCGGAACGAGTCGGCGGGCAGGTCAGCGGTCGCGGCGATCGAGGCAGCGTTCGCTCCGGCGACGTCGTCGACGTGCACGAAGTCACGACGCTGCGCGCCGTCCTCGAAGACGCGCGGGGCCTCGCCGCGGGCCAGCGCCGAGCGGAACAGTGACGCGACACCGGCGTAGGGGGTGTTCGCGGGCATGCCGGGTCCGTAGACGTTGTGGTAGCGGAGCGCGATCGCCCGGCCGCCCGTCGCGCGCGCCCAGCTCGAGGCCAGGTGCTCCTGCGCGACCTTCGTCTGCGCGTACACGTTGCGGGGGTCGAGCGCGGCGGACTCGTCGATCAGTCCGGGCAGCAGGGGATGACCGTCCGGGCCGATCGGGTCGAAGCGACCGGCGTCGAGGTCCTCGCGGCGGCGGGCCGGCGGACGGACGGGCTCGCCGTCGGACGTCGTGTAGGCGCCCTCGCCGTAGACGACCATCGAGCTCGCGACGACGAGTCGGCCGATGTCGTGCCGGTCCATGCCGGCGAGGACGTACGCGGTGCCGGCGTCGTTCGACGAGACGTAGTCGGGGGCGTCCTGGAAGTCGACGCCGAGGCCGACCTTGGCGGCCTGGTGGCAGACGACGTCGACGCCGTCGAGCGCGGCGTCGAGCGAGACCCGGTCGCGGACGTCGCCGTGCACGAACTCGATGCCCTGCTGCTGGTGCGCGCGCACGACCTCGCCGGGATCGCCGTGGACGTCGTCGCGGAGGGAGTCGAGGACGCGGACCTCGTGGCCGTCGGCCAGCGCGCGGCGGACGATCGCGGAGCCGATGAAGCCGGCGCCGCCGGTGACGAGCAGGCGGGTCATGCGGTGGGTCCCGTGGTCGCGGCGGTGGGCTGGGTCTGCATGATGCTGGCGCTGGCGCTCGCCGGGACGAGTTCGCGCGGCGTGAAGTCGGCGGGGATCGCGCCGACGATCCCGCCGATGGCGCGGACGATCACCTCGTTGGCGCGGGCGAGACGCTCCATCACGAGGGCGTGGGTGACGGGTGCGCCGGCGTCGTCGGCTGCGTCGCCCGTGGCCGCTGTGCCCGCCGTGGCCGCTGCGTCCGCCGTGGCCGCGTGGGCGGCTGCGGCTGCGGCTGCGGCTTCGTCCTCGGTCGGGGCCAGGCCGGCGTCGGCGTCGGTGACGAACGACAGGTTGACGGTCGCGATGCCGAGCTCGGCGGCGAGCGGGACCTCGGGGGTCATCGTCATGTTGATGGTGTGGCCACCGGCCTCGCGCAGCCAGACGGACTCGGCGCGCGTCGAGAAGCGGGGGCCCTGGATGACGACGCACGTGCCGGTCGGACGGAACGGCACGTCGAGTGCGGCGATCGCGTCGACCGCGGCACGGCGCAGCGTCGGGTCGAACGGGTCGGCGAACGACAGGTGCTGGACGTCGTCCTCGAAGAACGTGTCCGCGCGGCCGAAGGTGCGGTCGATGAGTTGGTCGGTCACGACGAAGGTGCCCGGGGCGTAGTCGGGGTGCAGACCACCGACGGCGCTCGAGGACACGATCGCGCGGACGCCCAGGGAGCGGAGCGCCCAGAGGTTCGCGCGGTGGTTGATGCGGTGCGGGGCGACGGAGTGCTCACGACCGTGCCGGGTGAGGAACGCGACCCGACGGCCGGACATCGTGCCGATGCTGATCGGGCTCGACGTCGGGCCGAACGGCGTCGGCACGTCCAGTTCCTCGGCGGTCCCCTCCTCGAACAGCTGGTAGAGGCCGGAGCCCCCGATGACACCGATCGTCACGGCTTCGTCGTTCTCCACAGGTCCTCCGAAAGGTCGTCGGCGCGGTCTGCGCGCTGGATACGCTACTGACGCCGGCCCCGGACGAACCGGGAGCGGCGACACCATCCCTGTTCGGAGGCACCTGTGCGAACGATCGGTCAGCACCGCGACGACCTGGCAGCGCTGCTCGCGCCGGTCCTGGCGGGCCTCGGGGGTGCGTCGTGGCGGATCGACGACCTGGCCGTCGACGGCCGTGCCGGTCACGGGCACCGCGTGCTCGCTGCACCCGTCGCCTCACCGGTCCCGTTGCCGCCCTTCGACAACAGTCAGATGGACGGCTTCGCCGTCCGGGTGGCCGATGCCGGGCAGGACGTCCGGGTCGTCGCGCCCATCCCCGCCGGGGTCGTCCCCGCACCGCTCTCCGCCGGCACAGCGGCACCGATCATGACCGGCGCGCGGATCCCCGACGGCGCCGATGCCGTCTTCCCGGTGGAGGCCACGTCGCCGGGGTCCTTCCCGGCTGCGCTCGAACTGGGGCACGTCACGGTGCCCGCTGACCTCGTGCCGGGCACCTTCGTGCGGGCGGCCGGCAGCGACCTGGCCCTCGGTGCGTCGATCGCTCCGACCGGTGCGCCGATCACCCCAGCCCTGCTCGGCGCGCTCGCGTCCGCCGGTGTGTCCACCGTGCAGGTCCGTCGACCCCTGCGGGTGCTCGTGGTCTCGACGGGGTCCGAGCTGCAGGGAGCCGACACCGACGCGGCGACGATCGGCGACGCGAACGGCATCGCGCTGCAGGCGGCGCTCGCCGAGGTCGGTGCTTCGTCCCGCACGGTCCGGGTCCCCGACGACGTCGACGCGTTCGTCACCGAGCTCGACGACGCCGTGGGGGACTGGGCCGACCTCGTGCTCACCACCGGGGGCATCAGTGCCGGTGCGTACGAGGTCGTGCGGCAGGCACTCGAACCCCGCGGGCTCGCCGTCACCCCGGTCGCGATGCAGCCCGGCGGGCCGCAGGCGTTCGGCAGCGTGGAGCTCGCCGGTCGACCGGTGCCGGTGGTGTCGTTCCCCGGCAACCCGGTGTCGGCGCTCGTCTCGTTCGAGGTCTTCCTCCGTCCGCTGCTCGCACCCCTCGTCGGGCTGCCGGCCGACCGCCCCGTGCTGCACCTGCCCGCTGCTTCGGCTGCGCAGTCACCGGGTGGCAAGCACCAGGTTCGGCGTGGACGGGTGGCCGACGGGGTCGTCCACTTCGTGGGCGGACCGAGTTCCCACCTGCTCGCGCACTACGCCGCCGCCACGCACCTCGTCCACGTCCCGGTGGGGGTCGACGCCGTCGAACCCGGTGACGTCCTGACCGTCTGGAGTCTCCGATGACCGAACCCACCGCCACGTCCGATCAGGTCAATCCGTCCGACGCGGCCGAGCTGTCGCACGTGCGCGCCGACGGCTCCGCGCACATGGTCGACGTGTCCGCGAAGGACGTCACCGACCGCTCGGCGACCGCCACCGCCACGCTCGTCACCCGGCCCGACGTCGTCGCTCACATCCTCGACGGCTCCCTGCCGAAGGGCGAGGTCATCGGCACCGCCCGCATCGCCGCGATCATGGCCGTGAAGAAGACCTCCGACCTCATCCCGCTCTGCCACCCGCTCCCCATCGCCGGGGTGCAGGTCGACATCACCGGTGCCGACGACCGCGTGCTGATCGAGGTCTCGGTCCGCACGACCTCGCGCACCGGCGTCGAGATGGAAGCGCTGACCGGCGCGAGCGTCGCCGCGCTGACCGTGTACGACATGGTGAAGGCCGTCGACCGGGCGGCCTCGATCACGGACGTCCGAGTGCTCGAGAAGCACGGCGGTCGGTCCGGAGACTGGAGCAACCGATGACCTCGCAGCCGACCTGGGGCCGTGCCGCCGTCGTGGTGGTGTCCACGCAGGCCGCCGCCGATCCGGCACTCGACCGCACCGGGCCCGTCATCGCGGGGTGGCTGCGCGAGCGGGACTTCACCGTCGCCGAGCCCGTGATCGTCCCCGACGGCGGGGCGATCACCGAGACCGTGACCGCCGAACTGCTGGCCGGGGCCCGGATCGTCATCACGACCGGGGGCACCGGCGTCACCCCGACCGACCGGACGCCCGAGGCCGTCGCGCCCCTCATCGACCTGGAGCTGCCCGGTGTCCTCGAAGAGGTCCGTCGTCGCGGGCTCGCGGGGGCCGGTCCGACCGCACTGCTGAGCCGCGGCATCGCCGGCATCAGCACCGGCGGATCCCTGATCGTCACGCTGCCCGGGTCGCGCGGCGGGGTGGCGGACGGACTGGCCGTGCTCGACGGATTGGTCGAGCACGTACTCGCGCAGGTGCACGGCGAGGGCCACGCGCCGCGGAGTGCGTCGTGAGCGCGTCGCCGGCGCCGTCCCCGGCACCGGACGCGCGCGTCGTCCTCGCCGACGTCGTCGACCGGGGGATCACCGTCGACGAGGTCTCCGCCGTCGTCGCCACCGACCAGGACGGTGCCGTCGTCACCTTCGCCGGCGTCGTCCGCGACCACGACGGCGGGAAGGGCGTCACCGCGCTCGACTACGAGCGACACCCCAGCGCCGGCGACGTCATCGCCGAGGTCGCCCGCACCGTCGCCGACGCCCACCCCGACGTCCGGATCGCCGTACTGCACCGCGTCGGGTCGCTCGGTATCGGGGACGTCGCGCTCGCCGCAGCCGTGGCGTCGTCGCACCGGGCGCAGGCGTTCGCGGCGTGCGGCGAGCTCGTCGACCTGGTGAAGGAGCGGGTGCCGATCTGGAAGCACCAGCGGTTCACGGACGGGTCCGACGAGTGGGTCGCGGCGCTGTGACATCTGCCGAACGGCCGAACGCGGAACCGACGGCGGTGGAACGCCGCTGGGGCGAGTCCGAGGAACGCGCTCGCGCCGTCTCGGCGAAGTCCCCGGGCGCTGTCCTGCAGGTCCGTTGGTTCGTCCTGGCGATCGTGCTGGTGTTGGTAGTGCTCGGCGTCGGGGCGATCGTCCTGCCCGCTGGCTCCGACCCGCGCTTCGCCCTCTCGGCGGCGGTCGCCGCACTGGGTTTCGTGGCCGGTCTCAGTGAGGCCGTGCAGGTCGGCATCCGCCGGAGACGGAACGGGGTGGGAGCTCGTCCCGCGCCGGTGCTCGCGCCGTTGCAGCAACGCGAGCAGCGCGCGGTGACCGCGGCTGCCACCGGGCAGCGCGCTGCCCCCGCCGACCGGCTGGCGATCGTGCGGGCTCGAGCCGTTGAACTCGCCGATGGCCCCGGTCTCCAGCTGACCGTGGGGCTCGTCGCCGTGTGGGCGGCGGTCGCGTTCTCCGGCTTCACGCTTTGGCCCGTCTACCTGGCGGGTGGCATCGTCGCCGCGGGGCAGTTCGCTCTGACGGCACGGTCCGCGGTGCTCGCCCGCCGGTACCTCGACGCCTACCCTGTGCACCTTCGCAACCACGACGCTCGTTCGGGGAATGGTGAGACTCCAAGCGGATCCATAGAATCGCGAACATGAGCGTCTTGCTGCCCGGGATCACCGTCATCCTGCTGGTCTTCGCCCTGATCGACATCCTGACGAAGACAGACGACCAGATCCGCGGCCTGCCGAAGATCGCGTGGGTGATCCTCGTGATCCTGGTCCCCGTCGTCGGCAGCATCGTCTGGTTCGCCATCGGCCACGACTGGGCTCCGGGCGAACGGAACCACGGCCGCTACATCGAACCCGCCCGTCACGAGGACCGGTACGCCACCCTCGGCGATGCCCGCAACGCCCACGGCGCCAAGCGCATCAGCGGCACGGAGCAGGAGCTCGCCGAACTCGAGCGCGAGATCGAGTACTGGGAGGCGCAGGCCCGCCTGAAGCGTGCCAAGGAAGCCGCGGGCGAGGGCGACACCGCCCCCGCGAGCTGATCGTGTCCACGCCGGCCCCGCATGAGTTCGCCGGAGCCACGGTCTCCGAGGAGACCTGGCAGCAGGTGGAGGACCGTCTCGCGGGGGCGCCAGTCGGACCGCGTGTCCGCCGTTCGATGGTCCGGCGGGTCATCTGGATCGTGCTGGCCGTGGTCGCCGCGGTTGCAGCCGGGTGGCTGAGCGCCGAACACCTGCCGCGCTTCGAGCTGCCCTCGACCGGAAGTGGCCTGCCGGACTGGGCGTTCTTCGTCATCGTCCCGCTCATGATCGTTGGCCCGGTCTGCTGGGTGATCGCCATCGTCCGGGGCGGTGGGCAGTTCCAGAGCGCGATCTCTGACCCAACGTTCGGGCTTCTCCGTGCCGACCGCCGACGGATCGAGCGCATGGCTCGTGGGCAGCGGCCCGCCGACCCGCAGCACCGGACCGCGCTCGTCACGCTCGCCGGCCGTCGACTCAGCCAATCGACATCGACGTTCTGGCTCGCCCTCGGGTGGACGCCGTTCGCGTTCGCCCAGCTCCTGCTCAACTGGATGACGTGGTTCGGGCTGCTGTACGCACTCCTCACCGTGTTCTTCTTCGCGATGCTGCTCTGGACCGTCCGCAAGCGGCGGCAGTGGCGAGCGTTCCTGCAGGAGACCGAGCCCCGCGCCGGAGCCGAACCGGCCCCGGGGAGCTGACCCGGGCCTCCAGGCCGACGCGCCGGTGCGCCGACGCACCGTGCGCGGTCCATCGGCTGGTGCGAGGTTGTGCGCTCCGTGCGCCGCTACAACCTCGCACCGAGCGGTCAACCTCGCACCACTCGAACAAGCCCGCACCGTGCGCCCGGCCCCGCCCGGCCCCGCACCGGCCGCCCACCCGCCCGGCCCCGGCCGGACCACCCGAATCACGCCCCCGCACCGACCACCCCGCCACGCCGCCTACCCTTGACGCGTGGCTCATCTCCTCGGCGCCGAGAACCTGCATCTCGAGTTCCCCACCAAGGTCGTCTTCGACAACGTCACCCTCGGCATCGACGAGGGGGACCGGATCGGCGTGGTCGGACGCAACGGCGACGGCAAGTCGACCCTCCTCGCGCTGCTGTCCCAGCGCCTCGAACCCGACGACGGCCGTGTCACGCACCGCCGGGGTCTGACCGTCGGCTACCTGGACCAGCGCGACATCCTGCCCGAGGGCGCGACCGTCGGCAGCACCGTCGTCGGCGACCTCGAAGAGCACGAGTGGGCTGGCGACCCGAAGATCCGCGACGTCATCGGCGGTCTGGTGTCGGACATCCCGTGGGACGTCAGCGTCGACGAGCTGTCCGGTGGCCAGCGTCGCCGCGTGGCACTCGCGCGGCTGCTCGTCGGCGACTGGGACGTCCTGTTCCTCGACGAGCCCACGAACCACCTGGACGTCGAGGGCATCCAGTGGCTCGCCGAGCACATCAACCGTCGCTGGTCGTCGAACCAGGGCGGCATGGTGGTCGTGACGCACGACCGGTGGTTCCTCGACGCGGTGTCGACCGACACGTGGGAGGTCCACGACGGCGTCGTCGACCCGTTCGAGGGCGGCTACGCGGCGTACATCCTGCAGCGCGTCGAGCGCGACCGGCAGGCCGCGGCGAGCGAGCAGCGCCGCCAGAACCTGGCCCGCAAGGAGCTCGCGTGGCTGCGCCGCGGCGCACCGGCCCGGACGAGCAAGCCGAAGTTCCGCATCGATGCGGCGAACGCCCTGATCGACGACGTCCCGCCGATCCGCGACACGGTCGCGCTGGCGAAGACGGCGACCGCCCGCCTCGGCAAGGACGTCGTCGACCTGCTCGACGTCAGCGTCTCGTTCGACGGCACCCAGATCCTCGACCGCATCGAGTGGCGCATCGCACCGGGGGAGCGGACCGGCATCCTCGGCCCGAACGGTGCCGGCAAGTCGACGCTGCTCAACCTCGTCTCGGGCACGCTCGCGCCGACGAGCGGCCGCGTGAAGACCGGCAAGACCGTGCAGGTCGCGATCCTCGACCAGCAGCTCGCCGACCTGGCCCAGTTCGCGAACGACCGTGTGCGCGAGGTCGTCGCCCGCAAGAAGACGAGCTACGTCGCCGACGGCAAGGAGATGACGCCAGCACAGCTGCTCGAGCGCCTCGGTTTCACGGCGGAGCAGCTCTCCACGCCGGTCAAGGACCTGTCCGGTGGGCAGAAGCGCCGCCTGCAGCTCATGCTCATCCTGCTCGACGAGCCGAACGTGCTGATCCTCGACGAGCCCACCAACGACCTCGACACCGACATGCTCGCCGCCATGGAGGACCTGCTCGACACCTGGCCGGGCACCCTGCTGGTCGTCTCCCACGACCGGTACCTGCTCGAGCGCGTCACCGACCAGCAGTACGCCGTGCTCGGCGGGCACCTGCGGCACCTGCCCGGCGGCGTCGACGAGTACATGCGGCTGCGTGCGGCCGGCACCGGTGGCGGGACCGCTTCTGCGGCTGCCGCCGCGTCTGCCGGGAGGCCCGACACCGCTGGCGGGACCGGCTCGGCCGGTGCTGTGGCCGGGTCGACTGCCCCTGCCGCGCCCGGTTTGTCGGGTGCGGACAGGCGCACCGCCGAGAAGGAGATGTCGGCGCTGGACCGCAAGATCGCGAAGGTCGGCGCGGACCGGAAGAAGCTGCTCGACGACTTCGCCACCCACGACCAGTCGGACTACGCCGGGCTCGGGGAGCTGCAGGCGAAGCTCGCCGCGCACGAGGCCGAGATCGAGCAGCTCGAGGAGCGCTGGCTCGAGGTCGCGGAGCTGCTCGGGGTCTGAGCGGGTCTACTCCGCTGGCTTCGCATCCTCGGGGGCCCCGCCGCCGGGGTTCGCGACGACCTCCCACAGGTGGCCGTCCGGGTCCTGGAAGAAGCCGGACCACATGCCCCACGGCCGCGTGTACGGCGCCGCGAGCATCGTCGCGCCGGCGATCCGGGCCCGGTCGAGGAACGCTTCGGCGTCGGCCTGACTGTCGACGAAGTGCCCGATCGTGCTGCTCGGTACCGTCGCGAGTGCCACCCCGGAGTCCTTCGCCATGTCGTCCCGCCCGTAGACGCTGACGATCAGACCGTCGTCCAGGGTGAACATCGCCGTGGTGCCACCCGCCTCGGTCTCGGTCGGCGGGTACTCGGTGCCGATGACGCCGCTGCCCTCGATCCCGAGCAGGGCGCGGTAGAAGTCCGCCGATCGTGCGACGTCGGCGACGGCCAGGGTGATCGCGTGCATGGGCCGGAGACTAGTCCCCGAGGCCCAGGATGAGTCGTCGGAGCAGCCCGGCCAGCTGGTCCTGCTCGGCGTCGGACACCCCGGACAGGATGTCCCGCTCCGCCGTCAGCAGGTCCGCGATGGCCGCGTCGACCGCGATCCGGCCTTGGCTGGTCAGTGACACGAGGATGCCGCGGCCGTCCTTCGGGTCCGTCCGACGCCCCACGAGCCCACGCGCCGTCAGACGGTCGACCCGGTTCGTCATGGTGCCGCTCGACACCAGGGTCTGCTGCAGCAGGGTCTTCGGGCTCAGCTCGTACGGCTCACCCGCACGCCGCAGGGCGGACAGCACGTCGAACTCCCACGGCTCCATGTCACCGGCATCGAACGCCGCTCGCCGGGCGCGGTCCAGGTGCCGCGCGAGCCGGTCGACGCGGGACAGGACCTCGAGCGGCCCGAAGTCGAGATCGGCGCGCTCACGACCCCACGCCGCGACGATCCGGTCGACCTCGTCCTGGTGCGGCATCCCTCCATCTTGGCCGAACCCGGAGCGGACGGCCAGCCTCGCCGGTCATGGGAGGATGGACGTGCACCCACGGGTGCGTTCCGCCTTGGTGTAATGGCAGCACGACGGCCTTTGGTGCCGTTAGGTCCGGGTTCGAATCCTGGAGGCGGAGCCGAGGGGTGATCCGAGTTTTCGGCGTTCGGTTTGAGACTTTTCGCGGCTGGGGGAGCTTGGTGCCGTGAAAACCGGATTGAGCACCCCGGGGACGAACTGCGAGACGTCGAATGCGACTGCACCCCTTGGCCCAAGGTGCTCTGTGCCAACGACAGCACCCCCTGCCCGACAAACGGGCAGGGGGTACCGCGGCCAGGGCGGCCGTCAGGAGGGTCGATGTTCAGTTCGGAGCGAGCAGTGCGCTACGCGATGAGTCTGAGTTGCTCTATCTCTGCAAGTCGGTTGAACGGGTTGCGACGATCGTGCTCTTCGACCGTGAGGCTTTCGAGGCCGGGCTCGAAGAGCGCGGCGCTCGAGCGGTTCATGCGGTTCATCCCACGGAGAGCGAGGCGGGCCTTGAGCCAGTCGATGATGCGGGAGATGTTGGCGCTCGCTGCTGCCATGGCGCCGGCCATCTCGACGATCCAGGGGCCACGCATGCGTCGCTTCATCGGAACCCCGAGCGCCTCGCGGTCCGCGTCCTTGAGACACGAATTGCCGTTCTCGACGTTGTTACGCTTGCCGAACCAGGCGCGCCACACATCGGACTTGTACTCGTACTCCTGACCGTACTTGAGGTGGTTCTGGTTCTTGTCGCCGTTCTTGTCGCTGAGAACCCCAGGGACTTTCACGGTCTTGCCCGGGATGACAACGTCGATCCAGGTGTCGGACTCTGCGTCGTAGACCTTCGGGTCGGTGAACTCCGGGTAGGAGTACTGGCGCGCGCCGGTGGCGTCGTAACCGCTACGGGGGATGAGCCGGTAGCGGGAGCGCTCCTTGCGGCGCTGACGGAGAAGCGCATGGGCTTCGTCTCGAAGTATGGAACGCTCGGCCTCGGGCTTGCTCGTGATGGTCTTGAGGTAGTCGAGGTAGGTCTTCTCGGCGTCGATGAGGGCGGCTGGCATGAACCGCAGGTGCCAGCTACCCGTGACCATGACCAGGTTGTGCCGGCCATCGGCGCTTGCGTAGAACGCTTGCTGACCGAGCTCTTCTTCCTCGTTCTTGTAGTCCATGACGACCTTGACGCCTGCTTGCGCGAGAGGGCGCTGCAAGTCCTCGGGCTTCGCTCCTGGGAAGTAGGCGCAGTCGCCGACAACGGTCTTGATGGGGTGACCGCGTTCGACGGCAGACTGGTAGAGGAACAAGCCGTGCCCTGTGAGAGCGCCAGGCTTGTGACCGCTGGTCGAGAGAAAGAGCAGGGGATAGCTCGCCTCAGTCTCGTTCGGGTCGCGGGTCATGACCGCGTACTCGAGCTCCCATCCGAACGCGTACTTATCGCCACCGTCATGGTCAGGGTCGTGGCTGCCCTGGCGGCCGTACCAACCGCAGTCGTAGTTCGTGGAGACCTTGTCGCCCGGCTTGATGTTTTTGGCACTCTTCTGCTTGCCCGAGACTTCCGCGAATGTGGCATCGATGGCAATCGCGCCCTTGAATCGCCGGCGAACTTCACGGTTGAGGAACTGGACAGATCCTTCGATCAGCTGGTTCGTGAGTTCGAGCATGCGGGCTGCGCGCTTCGCCATCTCCACCGGGTCGCGCAGCTCCGCAATGGCCGCCGCGCGTTCTGCGTCGGTCATAGTGTTGCGGCGAGGGCCGGGGTGTCGGTCGATGAGCTTCCGGAGCCGCTTGATTGCCTCCCAGATGCGGCGGTAGAGGGTGTCCTGGTGTGGGGTGAACTTCAGGATGCCGATTGCTTCACGCTGTGACGTCGTCAGGGACATCGCGACTTCCGTCATCTGCTGGATGCTGACGCTCCGCCGAGCTCGCATCGTGATGAACATCAGCATGAGCACGGAGGTCTCCGACATCAACGCCTTCCGGCCTCGGTCGGATGTCCGGTCTTCCGCTTTCCAGCGCTCGATGCGCGCTCGAATGCACGCTCTGTCGAACAGGCGGACGGTCTCGAACGTCGCCAGCTCAAGGGGGAAGGCCTGACCGATGCGGATGTATGTCGACATCTTCATGCCGAAGTCGTCCTGCATCCACCGTTCGGCGTCGTCGAAGTCGTGATGCTTCGGCTTCGGCGCGGTCATCGTGCGACCTCCGCACGGAGCTGACGACGGTAGGAAGCAGTGTCGGGCGCGGGAACGTGGGCGACGAGCTGGTCGAGGTGCTCGAACTTCGTGACACCGGCGGCGGTCATCAGGGCACGCATGTTGGTGCCGGCGATGAGGTGGGTGATGAGCCACGTGTTCCGCATGCGGGTGGTGACGGGGTCTGGCTCGTTGCCACGATCGGTGTCGTAGAGAAACGTGGTGAGCGTGCTGATGCCGTGCTTGACGCGCTTCGGGGATCCGAACACCCAGTGCTCCGGCTCGACCTCGGCGATGGAGTTGAGCAGGAGCGTTTCGAAGCGGGCCAGGAGCGGAACGGTCCGGGCTCCCGGGTTGACAGTGACGAGGACACCGCCGGCGTCAGCGAGGATGTCGCGGCGGCGGGTCTGGAGGAGCTCGTTCGCTTTGAGCCCCGCTCCAGTGCAGAGTGCGAGGACGACGCCGGCGCTGCGGCGCCGCGCCGCGGTCGACTGGCCCGTCGCCCAGCTCTCGAGGAGGTGCAGGTCTAGGTCGTCGTAGGGTGCTGCGGTGTTCTGCGGAGTCGTCGGTGCGAACTTCAGCGGCACCTCGCCGACGAGGACCTCGGACATGCGCATCAGAGAGGACCGGTATGTGCGACGCGTGGTGTCCGACCAGGTGACGTCGGTGCGGGTGATGTAGCGCCGGATGATGACGGGGTGGAACACGACGGCGGTCTTCGCCGGGTACCCGTTGACGTTAACGACCCAGTCGACGAACGGTGCCGCAATGACGATGAGTCGGTCGGCGGGCTGAGCAATGGACGCTGCCGCCTCGGCGACTGCGCTGACCACGAATTCCCGGACAACGTCCCATCGGTCCTCCGCGAACGTCGGAACGTACTTCACCGGTGTTCCTCCGCGCGTGAGGAACGACAGGAGGGCGCGCAGCATCGCGGTGATGTACTGACGCGGTGACCGGGGGATCTGGCTAGGCATGCCCGGCCTATGCAGGCGAAGTGGGATGAGCTGTGGGAACGCGTCCCAGATTTTGATCTCGCTGCCGTCCGATCCGCATGCCCGCGCGGATCTGCCGGGGTTGCCGCGCATGCGAACGGTCGCGTCACCCCGGGCGTGTCGCCGCTTGCCAGCGCATGCGGCGTCAGCGTCGGCGTCGTACGCGTGACGCTGGCCATGTGCATGCGATCCGGGCGGCTCTCTGCTTCGGGGACTCAGAAAACGTAGTGATCTTCGCGGCCGGATTGGTCCTGTTTGCGGACCCCGCTCGTCTGCGACCCGCGCGTCCTCCAAGATCACGCCCGTTCCGCGCATACCCCCTCCGAGGCCGACCGCCGGCCTCGGAGAGGACCACATGCCCACCCCGACCACGGCGCTCGCAGCGCTCCACGGCGAGTATGCCGACCACGCAGCGCAGCCAGCCCTGACGCTCACCCTCGACCAGCGGCGCGGCGTTGCGTTCTACCTGGCCGACACCGATGACGCCGTCGAGGTCGAACCTTTCGTGCGACGCTGGATCGACCGAGTGCACGACCTTGACGACTTCGTCGGCAGGCGCGGACGGATGCCCCGCGCCGACTCGACCCGTCCGCGCCCTGCCACCGCCGAGCAGAGCCTCGTCGACGCCCTCACCTACTTCCGGCAGGTCGGCGCTGCGGGTGGCTACTGCTCGTACCAGGTTCGACGACTTGAAGCGGTGCCGGGGTTCGCCTGGAACCCCCGGGACGCGCAGTGGTCCGCGATGCTCGCCGCGCACCAGCAGTTCTGGGCTGATCATCAGCGACCGCCGCGTCGTCGCGCGGCCGACCAGACGGAGGTGACGATCGGACGGTGGGTCGCCCAGCAACGAGCCCAGCACGCCCGCGGCCGCCTGCTGCCGGAACGCGAGCAGCAGCTCCGGGCGGCTCGGTTCCGTGTCCTCTGAAGGCGTTACCGAACTTCGCGGGCCTCGGCGAGGATCCGTCGACGGTGCTCGGAAGCGTTCATCGTCGGAATGTGCCGGAGGGACGTGACCAAGTGCTCGGGCTTGCGCAGTCCGCCGGCAGCCATGAGTTCGGCGGCGTGCGTGCCGGCAGCAAGGTGCGTGGTGATCCAGGTAGCGCGCATTCGCGTCGGGACTGGCTTCGGTTCGTTGCCGAAGTCGGTGTGGTTGATGAACGGTGTGACGAAGTTGTAGGTCGTTTTCTTGTTCGACCCGCCGAGTACCCATGCGTTGTCCGGCACGTCCGTGAGGGAGTCGATGAGGAGCTGCTCCCATCGTTCGAGCACGGGCACCAACCTCGGCGTTCCGCCCTGTACGTTGACGAGCGCTCCGTCACGGTCAACGTGCACGTCGCTGCGTCGAAGGTGCTGCATCTCCCACGGGTCCAGCCCAGCACCTGCACCTAGGGCAAGGACCGCGCCAGCACCTCGACGTCGCAGTGCCGTTGACTGCCCCCGCGCCCAGGACTCGAGCAGGTTCAGTTCGAGGTCGGTGTACGGGGCTGTGACGGACTGCCCGTTCAACGGCGCAAACTCGATCGGACCTTCGTGGGGGAGGACGACCTCCGAGATCCGGAGCAGGAAGGACCGGTAATCGCGGCGTGTCTTGTCCTTGAGGTTGAGGTCGTCGCGGGAGATGTACCGGCGGATCAGCACCGGGTGGAACACGTTGGCGACCTTCTGCATCCCGTTGACGTGCACGACCCAGTCGACGTATGGAGTCACCGCGACCATGAGCCGTTCAGCAAGGTACGCGCACGCGGGCGCGACGAGTGCGACAGCGTCCAGTACGAACGGCTCGATGCTGGCCCACCTGTCGGCGGGAACCGACTGGCTCCGATACTTCCGCATCGCGTGAAGGGGCTCCGGGCGAAGCTGCGCGACAAGAGTCCCCTTGTCTGCGTTCGAGCTTCTGGCCCCGAGCGTTGAGTCCCCGAGGCTGAGCGGCTCGCGTTCCCAACATTGGATGTGCGAGCAGTGCTCGACGGGACCTTGACGTGGGAACGGACGACCGAAGGCGGCGCCCATCGGTCGCCCCAGGGCGGTCGCGGACGCGACAGACTCCTGGTTCGGCATGACAAGGTGCTCGGTTGAACTCGGTGAGCGGAGCGCCGCTCGAACGGCGGCAGGGAGCGAAGGCATGCCACGGCTATGCCTGACGGCCTCACCCTGACGTAAGGAACGCCGAGAAGAAGATCGACCAGGTCTCGAGGGACGGGTGCTCGGCGCCTTTCCCGGCTGGTTCGGGCGTGCCGGCATAGCTCCAGGACTACGACTCCTGGAGGGCCCCTTGGACTACCGCACCGCCACCCGTGAAGAACGAGCCGCCGAGTTCATCGACTTCGCGACGAAGCTGCACAAAGGCCGATACGACTACGCGCACGTCGAACGCAGCTACGTCAACGGCGATACCAAGGTCACCATCATCTGCCCCGACCACGGGCCCTTCGAGCAAACCCCGCGCGAGCACCGCCGAGTCCGCGAAACGCCCTGGGGCCCGCAGCGTGGCCAGGGATGCCGGGACTGCAAGGGCTTCCGCAACGCCAACCAGGAGTTGCGCACGCAGCGTTTCATCCAATGTGCAACCAACCGGCACGGCGACAAGTACGACTACGCGAAGGTCGTCTTCATCGACCAGAAGACTTACGTCACGGTGATCTGCCCGCTCCATGGGGACTTCCAGGAACGCCCCGACAATCATGTGGCGGAGGGCTCGGTCGGCTGCAAAGACTGCCATCGCCTTGCCCGAAGGGCAGGCCGTTCGAAGACGAAGCGGAAGTAGGTCAACGGCGTGCATCCGACTTGTTGCACCACTGACGCGCTAGTCCGTTCTCGGCCGGAGCCACTTCCACCTTGAGTGAGCACGGGAGCTTCGTGGAGCTCAACACCATCACGGTGGCGTTCCACGGGATGTTCTCGCGGTTCGCCTGTGGCTGGGAACGCTTTGTGGCGTGATTCCGACAATGCTGTGTGGCCTAGCTTGCCCTGTCGGCGTGGCCGGTCGGGTCAGGGCTGGCTGTGCTTGGCGTTTGCCTGGTCGTGGGTATCGGGGTGGTCACTCATCATGCGGAGCATGGGCCATGAGCCGCTGCGGGTGAAGACGACGAGCAGGAACGCCGCGACGAGCAGGAACACGATGTTGAGCCAGGTGGTGTAGTTCCAGCTGATCGAGGTCGTCACGATGGTGAGGTGCCGGTTCGTGGGGATAAGGTGCAGCGGGGTGAAGAGCAGTTCGACGGCGTAGCCGGCGAGGACCATGGCGCCGTAGAAGATCCCGGTGATGCGGAGGGCTGCTTTCCAGCCGTAGTACTTCCGGTAGATGATGATGATCGGGATGATGATCAGGTCGGCGAAGATGAAGCTGATCACACCGCCGAAGCTGATCCCACCGTTCCAGAGGACCGCTGCGAGGGGGACGTTGCCGACGGAGCAGACGAAGCTCACCATCGCCAGGATCGGTCCGATGAGCGGGTCGATCAGGAACGCGAGCGTCGGGTGTCCCTCGAGGAACAGTGCTTGCAGCCACGCCTTCGGGACCCAGGCGTCGAAGGCGCCGGCGATGAGTAGGCCGATGACGATGTCGCGGATGACGGATGCCCAGTCCATGACGAAGTACTGCGACACGCTCGTGAGCCCGGGCCTCGAGAACAGTCGCCGCCAGAAGCCCTGGTCGCCCTGCACGGACATGTCCATGGCTGCGTGGCCCTCCATCGCGCCGGCGAGGCCCTTGTCGGCCTGTTCGCGGGCGGCGTCGACGATCTTCCCGCGCATCCAGAGCCGGAACCCGAGGGCGATGAGGATGATCATCAGCGGTCCGCCGACGAACTCCGCTGCGGTGAACTGCCAGCCCATGACGAACGCGAGGATCAGACCGAGCTCGACGACGAGGTTCGTGGAGGCGACCTCGAACGCCATGGCCGACGACAGGCTCGCGCCCTTGCGGAAGAGCGCCCGTGCGAGGGCGACGGCGGCGTAGGAGCAGGACGAGGACAGTGCGCCCAGGCCGGTTGCGACGCTGATCGCTCGGGGGGAGTCGTCGCGCATGAGCTTGGTGATCTGGTCGGTGCGGACGACGGCTTGGATGATGCCGGAGAGGGTGAAGCCGAGGATGAGGGGCCAGAGGATCTCCCACCCCATCGAGCCGGCTGCTACTAGGGCGTCACCGACTGCGTTGATCACGAACATATACACCTGCTTCTTCACGTCGCGGGCATATTCTGCCGCGACAGGGTGGTCACGAACGGGGAAGAACCGGTCACTTGGACGCGAGCATGTCCTTCATCTGCGTGATCTGCTCGGTCTGGCTCGACACGATTGACTTCGCCATCGCGACCGCGTCGGTGTTCTTGCCCTTGTCGACTTCGCTCCTGGCCATATCGACGGCGCCCTCGTGGTGCTGGACCATCTGCTGCAGGAACAGCTTCCCGGCGTCCTTCGCGGATGCCTGGTCAAGGTCGGTCATGTCGGAATCGGACATCATCCCGGACATGGAGTGCCCCGACCCAGGGTGCTCCGACTCCGTGGGCTCACCCCAGCCCTGCAGCCAGCTGGTGAGCTGAGTGATCTCCGGACCCTGCTCGGCCTTGATCTGCTTCGCCAGGGTGGCGACGTTGGGGTCAACACCGTCGCCCTTGGCGAGGAGCACGTCGCTCATCTCGACGGCCTGCTCGTGGTGCGGCAGCATCATCTGCGCGAACATCACGTCCTGGTCGTTGTGCGCCGACGCGGCCGATCTCGACGAGGCGGACGAGCCCGCGTCGGAGCTGCTGTTGTTGGTGGAGCAGCTCGCGAGGGTCAGGCCGAGGGTGAGCGAGGCGGCGATCGCGAGGATGCGCGTGGTCGTGGTGGTGTGCATGGAAGGTCCGTTCCCGTGTATGCGTCAATTGGTCCGGGCAGGCGGATGCCTCCCGGTTCTGGGCATGCGGGAGCCGCCCTGCGGCGGTGTGGTCCCGCAGGGGGAGGATCAGATGCGGATGATCTGCAGTGCCGTCAGTGACGGTGGTTTCGGTGCTGCGATGTGGCGCGGCAGCCGGTCAGCCAGCGCAAGCAGTCGCGACAGCAGCGCGAGGACGCCGCCGGTCCGTGCGCGCACTAGCGCCCATGCGAACAGGGCGATCGTCAGCGCGCACGCCATCCCCATCAGCGAGCACATCAGCGCGCACAGGCCGCTGTCACAGCCGGCGTCGGTGAGGACCGTCAGCACCGCGGCCGCGGGAGCGGCATGCTCCCCGTGGCGGTTTGCGACGGCATGGACGTGCTCGGTGGTGGCGGCGGGAGCTGCCATCGGGTGCTCGTGGCCGGCCATCGTGTGCATCAGGACCGTGAACCCGACCAGCAGCAGCAGCGCCAACGTCGCTACGGCCTGCAACAGCAGCCGGCGACGCGGGGAGGCGGTGGTGGTGAGCATCAGTCTTTCGATCAGGTCGGTGAGTGTCGGAGTGTCGAGCTGCAGCGTTGAGCACGTCACAGTGCAAGGTAGATTTAATGGCACTGTACCCCCTGGGGGTATGTGCTGTCTGTGGCGGCTGGGTGATTGATCAGCACAGGGGTATGCGTCGCGTGGCCGTACCGTTCAGAGGCCGTACCCCTTCCGCAGAAGCCGGAGGGACTTTCCTGTCGTGGTGCGTGGTGGTGGGTGCATACTGGTGGTGTCTTCGGACCCGGTAGTGGGGCTTGCCGGACCCAACCTCGACACCTGTCGACAACAGTCCCTATCTCAGCACGGCGCGCGTCAGCGTGCCCGAGATAGGGAGAAGACATGGTCGAGGCAGACTCCGCCCGCACGATCGTTGCCGGCGTACAGTCCGGGCAGGTAGAGAGCGTTGTCGGCGTTGCCACGCTGATCGCGAAGCATTTCGGTGCGTCGGTAGTGTGTGTTGCGGTGGATCCGGCGCTGCTGAACGCAGGAACTCGTCGGGACGGTTCGGAGATCATCGAACCGATCGATCCGGACACGGCGGACACCGAACCGCAGCAGCTGCCCGACCGCGACGTCGCCGTCATCCACGATCTCGCTGCAGCACGGTCGGTCCGGGTGGAGATCCTCACTCGGGTTGGAGATCCAAGCCGGGCGTTGGCGGCGGTGGCGGAGCAACGTGACGCGGTAATGATCGTCGTCGGGTCGCAGACGGGCCGACGCCGGGTTGCGGAGTTCTTGAACGGTTCCGTCGCCGCCCGCCTGACGCACCAGCAGCACCGTCCCGTCGTGGTCGTCCCACACGCTCCGGTCGGGTTCGAGAGCGCCCTGCCGTGGGATGCGTCGTGACGGGCCGGCTGGTGCTGCTGCGCCACGGGGAAAGCACCGCGAACCGGGCCGGCACCTTCACCGGCCTCCGCGACGAACCGTTGACCGTCGAGGGTGTCCAGCAAGCCGTGACCGCGGGGCGGCTCCTGCAGGCAGCAGGCATCTTGCCGGACCAGGTGCTCACGTCGACGCTGCAACGCACCGTGCACACTGCGGAACTGGTCCTCGACACCCTCGGCATCGCCATCCCGACGGAGAAGGTCTGGCAGCTCAACGAACGCAACTACGGCGCACTCACCGGGATGACCAAGACCGATGCCCGCCGAACGCTCGGCGACGACGAATACACCCGAATCCGCAGGTCCCGGAACGGCGCACCACCGGCGATGTCCCTGCAAGTGTGGACGGCGCTGCGGTCAAGTTCCGCGCTGCGCGACCTGTCAGACGCTGCCCTCCGACGCACCGAGGCCCTCTCCGATGTCATCGATCGGGTCCGACCCGTGCTGCAGGACCGACTTCTACCGATGGTGCGGTCGGGTCGGAGCGTCCTCGTCGTCGCGCACGGCAACTCGCTCCGCGCCATGTGCGCGTGCATCGACGACCTCACGGAGCCGGAACTGCACGCACTGAACCTGCCCACGGGGCAGCCGCTGCAGTATGAGCTTACGCCGACGGGTGCTCTCGTCCCGCGTGGTGGGGCGTTCCTGGATCCGGTAGCAGCGCACCACGCCGCGGCGCTGGTCGCGGCAGAAGGCGGAACATGACCACCCGAACGGACACCCCGATGCCCGATGATCAGCTCCCCTCCGACCCGGATGTGGACGTCTCCGACCCCGCAACGGCCATGCGGCCCGTGCACCTGCGGTGGCGGTACGTCGGCCTCGTCGCGGTCGGTGGCACGGTCGGCACACTCCTGCGCGACGTGATCAGTGCGCTGCTCCCAGCAGACGGCGGGGTGAGCTGGTCGATCTTCTGGATCAACATCAGCGGAGCGCTGCTGCTCGGGGTGCTCCTGGAAGCGTTGGCGCATCGCGGTCCCGACGCGGGCCGCCGCCGTGTCCTGCGTCTGCTGCTCGGCACGGGAGTGCTCGGCGGCTTCACCACCTACAGCACCCTCGCTGAGTCCACCGCCGCACTGTTCCTCACCGGCCACGGTCTCGCCGGCACCGGGTACGCGCTACTGACCGTCATAGCCGGTGCGATCGCGACCGCGGTCGGACTGGTGGTCGCCGGCTGGTTCCGCCCCCGGACGGTGTCCGCATGAACGCCGGCATCCTCCTCGCGGTCGCGGCCGGTGGCGGCGTGGGCGCTGCCGGCCGGTTCCTCCTCGACGGGCTGATCAACACCGGCCGGGAGTTCCGGCTCCCCGTCGGCACGTTGACGATCAACATCACCGGGTCGCTGCTGCTCGGGCTCATCGTCGGCGCCGCCAGTCACCTCGGCGCAGCCCCCGTGGCGGTGCTCGGCACCGGGGTGATGGGCGGCTACACCACGTTCAGTACCGCCAACTTCGAAACGGTCCGCCTCGCCCGCAGCGGCCGGATCACCGCCGCAGCCGTCAACGGTCTCGGGATGCTCGTCCTCTCGGTCGCGGCAGCCATCGCCGGCATCCTCCTTGGCGGTCTGCTGTGACCGCCACCCCACATCCTGGAACGGGCCTTCCCATGCTGTTCGACGTCACGATCGAGGTTCCCCGCGGCAGCGGCAACAAGTACGAAGTCGACCACACCACCGGCCGGATCCGGCTCGACCGGGCCGTGTTCACCAGCATGGTGTTCCCCCAGGACTACGGCTCCATCGATGACACGCTCGGCGATGACGGCGACCCCCTCGACGCGCTCGTGCTGCTGCCCCGACCGACGTTCCCGGGCGTCGTCATCACGGTCCGGCCGATCGGGATGCTCCGCATGGTCGACGAGAACGGCGGCGACGACAAGATCCTCGCCGTCCCCGCCGGCGACGACCGGTTCGAAGACCTGCAGGACATCAGCGACGTCCCGGAGCACACCCTCATCGAGATCGAGCACTTCTTCTCCCACTACAAGGAGATCGAACACGGCAAGCACGTCACCACCAACGGGTGGGCCAACCGTCCTGCTGCCGAAGCCGTCATCCGCACCGCACAGGAAGCCCACACCCGACACCCGTGATCCACGGGCCCCTTGACCGCCGCGGGGAGGCACTGGCGCTGAGTGATCGCCAGCAGGTCGTCCCCTCCGCCTCCCCGCGGCTTTCCCTTCCATCCGCACGACCACGACGCATGACCCGACCAGAAGGAGCGTCACCATGAACGACTACATCAGCGGCATCCACCACCACGGAGCCCACCAGGGCGAGTACGTCACCCACCGCGACCACCCCGTCACCATCGACGCCGTCCACGGCACCCGCATCCTCGACTCCCGCGGCTACCCGACCGTCCGCGTCCTGCTCGAACTCGACGACGGCCGCACCGTCACCGGCGACGCCCCCGCGGGCGCATCCACCGGCGCCCACGAAGCCGTCGAGCTCCGCGACGGCGGAACAGCGTTCGGTGGCCGCGACATCACCCAGGCGCTCCACCTGATCAACACCGACATCGCGGGCCTGCTCACCGGCCGGTCCTGGTCCGCGATCGGACAGGTCGACGCCGCCCTCGCCGAACTCGACGGCACCACCGGGTACCGCCGGCTCGGCGCGAACAGCGTCGTCGCAACCTCCATCGCCGCCTCCCGGGCCCTCGCACACGCCGCGGACCTCCCACTCTGGCAGTGGATCGCCGAGATCACCGGCTCGACGCCGCGGATGCCGGTCCCGCACTTCAACGTCCTCAACGGCGGCGCGCACGCAGCGAACAAGCTGGACTTCCAGGAGTTCATGATCGCCCCCGTCAACGCCTCAACGATGGCCGACGCTGTCCGCATCGGCGCGGACGTCTACCACGCCCTCGCGGGCCTGGTACGGGACCGGTTCGGTAGCCTCGGCCTCGGCGACGAGGGCGGCTTCGCACCATCGATCGCTGCACCCGAGGAAGCGCTCGACCTGCTGGTCACCGCGATCCGCGCCGCAGGCTACGAGCCGGGCGTCGACCAGGTGGCGATCGCCCTCGATCCGGCCGCGAACGAGTTCTCCCTCGGAGACGGCTCGTACCGGATGCTCGACGACAGCCTCGACCGGGACGGGCTGGTCGACTACTACCGGCAGCTCATCGACACGTACCCGATCCGCAGCATCGAAGACGGGTTCGCTGAGGACGACCATGAGGGGTTCCGCCGCATGCAAGCGGCGCTCGGTGACCGGATCCAGACCGTCGGCGACGACCTCTACGTCACCGACCCCCAGCGCATCCGCGACGGCGGCGAGCAACACCTGACGAACGCGGCACTGATCAAGCCGAACCAGATCGGTACGGTCTCCCAGACCCTCGGTGCGATCGCCACCGCCACCAGCATCGGGATGGCCAGCATGGTCTCCCACCGTTCCGGGGAGACCACGGACACGTTCATCGCCGACCTCGTCGTCGGAACCGGTACTGGGCAGATCAAGTCGGGCGCACCCGCCCGCGGGGAACGGGTCGCAAAGTACAACCGGCTCACCGAAATCGCCGAGCAGCACCCGGGACTGCCCTACGGCTTGATCGGGCAGCGGTGAGCGACAATGCAGCGCATCGTGAAATGGTCTCCAGTGGAGACGCATCAGTACGGGTGGGACCGAAGCGCACCAGCAGATGACTGGATGGCATCCGATGTTGACGCGCACCATGTGGAGTGGTTCGACGTAGACGTGAACCATCTTGTGCAGGTCCCGGCGCTGCAGCAGGCGCTCACGCGCGATGGTCAGATCGGTACGATCCGGGAGATGACGCACGAGATGCGTGATGGGCAACGCATCTTCATCTTTCTCGTCGACTTTGGCAGACAGGGCGGTGACCAATAGTCGGCATGCTCCCGGCGATCCGGCGGACCGAATCAACGATGCTCAGGCGGGCGGTCCTGCCCGAGGGCAAGGGGACGCGCGCCTTGGCCGGACACACCTTCTTTTCTTCCCGATCTGGGTACGCCTGCAACCTGAGCGCGTGGCGGCCGCCGGTGGAAGGAGCGAGTTGATCAATTCCGATGAAGCCGTCCGCACTCTCGTCGGCGTGGTCACTCTCGTCGGTGTTACGGCGGCGGTGTTGCTGGCAGTGCGCGCACCCTCACCGTGGGCTCCAGCATTCGCAGTTGGGCGGGGGGTGTTGCAGTTGGCTGCGATCAGCGTGCTGCTGACAGGGATCATCCGCTCGCCGGCGCTGATCACCATCGCGCTCTTGGTGATGTTCACGGTCGCGGCCATTACCTCAGCTCGACGGCTCGGCACGCTCCGCGCTCGCATTGTCCCAGTCGCGACGTGCATGGCTGCAGGAATCATGGTCGCCGGCGTACTCGTCTTCGGAACCGGGGCCATCGCGCTCACCCCGCGATACGTTCTCGCGATCGGAGGCATCGTGATCGGGAACACAATGACGATCTCGACCTTATCCGGAAGGCGATTCGTCGAACTCGTCGATGACCGATGGGACGAAGTCGAAGGGTGGCTCGCCCTTGGAGCGCAGCCACGGCAGGCCACCGTCGACCAGGTCCGCCGAGCGATCGGCGCAGCATTGGTGCCAACAGTGGACCAGACGAAAACGACCGGGCTGGTCACGCTTCCCGGAGCGTTCGTCGGCGCGGTCTTCGGTGGGGTTTCGCCCATCGAGGCCGGACGATTCCAGATCGTCGTCCTCGCCGTCATCATCGGCGCTGGCAGCATCGTGGCCACCGCACTCACCGCCTGGCTCGCTCCCGTTGCAACCCGCCCCACGCGACCACGCTGACACCCGGAAATCCCGCGCGGCACCGGCAGCCGGCACAGAGGAAACTCAGTCCGCCGCCGCCCCTTCCTCCCGACGCAGGTTCGCTCGAGTGAACCCCGGCCCGGTTCCGCCGAGCTGACACCACGACACGGACCAGTGCACCGTGCCGACCAGTGCACCGTGCCGATGATGCTCGGTGGCATGGAAGTCGCCCGCTGCGCGTCGCAACCGCCGCCGCACACAACACGCCGTTGTGTGGTCACAACCGAATCTCCGTTGCCGACCGCCCGAGCGGCGAGGAAGATCGGCAGGAACGCTTCCACGAACAGGAGAGCCATGCTGATGCGCCCCAATCAACGTTCGGGTGGACCGCTCAACGGAACGGCTCGCAGCCGGTGTTACGTCGCGACGGATGCATTCGACATGCACGACCAGGCAGTCGCCGACGTCGTCACCGAAGCTGAGCAGGTGGTGCAGTCACATGCCACGACCCGGGTGCGTCACCGCCAGCCTGCTAGCGCTGCTGGGCTCATGCCAGCCCCAGTGCGTGCCTGATCGCTGCCGTCCTATTCGTGTGACCCCAGCGAGCCGGCAGAATTCGCCCAACCAGTCTCTGCACTGCATGTCGAAAGGCAGCTCATGACCGCCACAACCCCGCGCACCACCGACACCGGGGTGCCCGTGTTCGATGCGCCCCGGACCGGCGCAAAAGGAAACATCATTGTCCGGTGGATCACCTCCACCGACCACAAAGTCATCGGCTACCTATACATGATGACCTCATTCATGTTCTTCCTCCTCGCCGGCGTCATGGCCCTCGTGATCCGCGCGCAACTGTTCGAACCGGGCCTCCAAATCGTGGCGACAAAGGAGCAGTACAACCAACTGTTCACCATGCACGGCACGATCATGCTGCTGCTGTTCGCGACACCGTTGTTCTCGGGTTTTGCGAACGCGATCATGCCGCTGCACCTCGGCGCGCCGGATGTCGCGTTTCCCCGACTGAACGCCTTTTCGTACTGGATCTACCTGTTCGGCGGCCTCATCACTGTGGGCGGTTTCCTGACTCCGCAGGGTGCAGCATCGTTCGGGTGGACCGCGTACGCGCCACTGTCGGACACGACCTTCACGCCAGGCCTCGGTGGCACCCTGTGGGTGTTCGGGCTCATCCTCGTCGGATTCGCATCAATCCTCGGGTCGGTCAACTTCATCACCACCATCATCTGCATGCGTGCCCCCGGCATGACGATGTTCCGCATGTCGATCTTCTCCTGGACCGTCCTGGTAACTGCGCTGCTGGTACTGATCGCGTTCCCGGTATTGGCCGCTGCCCTCTTCGGCCTCGGCCTCGACCGTGTCTTCGACGCGCAGATCTTCAATCCCGCCAACGGTGGAGCGCTGCTGTGGCAGCACATGTTCTGGTTCTTCGGGCACCCCGAGGTGTACATCATCGCGTTGCCGTTCTTCGGCATCATCTCCGAGATCATGCCCGTGTTCAGCCGAAAGCCGATTTTCGGCTACAAGACACTGATTTACGCCACCATCTCTATCGGAGCCTTGTCGGTGACCGTGTGGGCACACCACATGTACGTCACCGGCAGCGTCCTGCTGCCGTTCTTCTCACTGATGACGATGCTGATCGCAGTCCCGACCGGGGTGAAGATCTTCAACTGGATCGGCACCATGTGGCGCGGCTCGGTGACATTCGAAACACCGATGCTCTGGGCTGTCGGGTTTCTCATTACCTTCACCTTTGGTGGCCTTACCGGCGTGATCCTGTCGTCTCCGCCGTTGGACTTCCACCTCTCCGACAGCTACTTCGTCGTCGCCCACTTCCACTACGTCGTGTTCGGCACCGTCGTGTTTGCAATGTTCGGCGGTTTCTACTTCTGGTGGCCGAAGTGGACCGGGAAGATGCTCAACGAACGGCTCGGCAAGATCCACTTCTGGTTACTGTTCCTCGGGTTCCACACCACGTTCCTCGTGCAGCACTGGCTCGGCGTGATCGGCATGCCCCGCCGTTACGCGACCTACTTGCCGCAGGACGGGTTCACCTGGCTGAACCAGGTCTCCACGATCGGGTCGATACTGCTCGGGATCTCATTCCTGCCATTCCTGTTCAATATCTACATCACGGCTCGGAAGGCACCCAAGGTGCAGGTCAATGACCCATGGGGGTACGGTCGCTCCCTCGAGTGGGCAACCCAGTGTCCGGTACCGCGACACAACTTCACCTCGATCCCCAGGATCCGGTCGGAGTCCCCGGCGTTCGACCTGAATCACCCTGAGGCTGGCATCCCGATCGGGCGCGGCCCATTCACAGATGCTCCGGATGGCCCCGTGGTGCATGGCAATTCTGTCAAGCAGGTTGGCGACGAGAACGGGCAGACGTTCTGATGCAACGGACGAGTCGGTCTCGCAGACGATTCAGTGCCAACGACGCGGAACGTGATCGGAGCGTGTCGCGGATGTCGATGAGCATGCGGGAAGCTGCGCAGATCTCGGCCAATGCCCGCAACGGACTGTTGGACCTGTCCGATCCGACGATCCGCCGTCTGGTCGGCGATGCGCACCAGATCACCGTCCGGGCGAGCGTGTGGGGCGACGCACCAGATGGGCAACCCCGCCGGCAGAAGCGGCTGCTGCTCACCGGCGTCTCCCTCGTCGTCTTGATCGCTGCCGCAGCACTGTTCGTTCCGCTGCTGCATGCCGTTTGATCCGTCCCCGACACCCGCCGCCACATAAGGGAGCACCAATGACCCCCCACACCATCGCCAGCGTGTACCGCGACGTGGTGCATCAGTGGAGCACGCAGTACGCCGGCCGGCGATCGATCATCGCGGTCGATGGTGATTCCGTCGACGCCGTGCACGCGGTTGCGACGGCGCTCGGTGACGCGGTCACTGCAGCTGGCTACGCCGTGCAACACGAGACGATCACTTCGGTCATCACCGCGATGGGAGCACGAGCGGATGTGGCGATTCCCTTCCGCAGCGACCCGGTAGGAGCGGACGTGCTCATCGTGACCGGATGGGGACTGTTGCAAGTGCCCGCTCGAGGGCTCTGGGACTGGACGATCTGGGCCAGTACCGGCATTGTCCGCGCGCCCATCCGTGATGTCGGAGCCGCGCAGGCGTTCACGCAACGAGACGAACCGCGATCCGCAGCGAACGCCATCATCGACGTTTCCAACCCCAACACACCATTCCGTGAATGGAACGACGCGTGCGCAATATGACAACCCCGCGAAGCCGTGGCCGCCAGCTCCGGTTCGCCAGCAGACGACTACACCGGGTGGGTTGCGGTGTGCAGGAACGCCGCGGTCGCGGCTGATGGCGGCGTCGACCAGATCGCGGTAAACCGCCGAAGCGGTGATGGGCCATCGACCGGGACCCGCACGAGGACCCCAGCGTCGACATCCGCACGTACCGAACGGACACTCATCACCGCCGGCGCCACGCCTGAGCGAACGTTCGCGCGAATCACCGCGGTGGTATCAAGCTGCGCCGCCGGTTCCACCATCGTCAACCCCTGGTCACGCAACCACCCTTCCACGACAGCGCGCGTGCCCGATCCCTGCTCGCGCACCAGCAGCGGTGTCGCGGCGACATCCGCCGCCGTCACAGACGCCGCTGACGCCCATGGATGCTCTGCCGCAACGACCACCGTGAGCTCATCGTCCGCAACCGGCATCGCATGAAGATCCACCGGCGTGTGTGGCCCCTCAACGAACCCGATGTCAGCGGCGCCGGTGCGGACGTACCCGATCACGTCGGTGCTGTTCCCCGCCAACATGCGCACACTGATCTCCGGCGCCGCACGACGGGAGCGCAACAACCACTCCGGCAACATCAACTCCGCGATCGTTTGCGACGCGGCAACCGTGATCGTGCCCGATGGCAGCCGCAGTGCATGCACACCTGCCTCCAATCGTGCTGCCGCATCCAACACCGGTGCGGCAAGCTCCATCACCGTCGCCCCAGCATCGGTGAGCCACGAACCCGACGAGGAACGCACCACCAGCTGCACCCCGACCATCCGCTCCGCCGCCGCAATCCGCGCTGACACCGCCTGTTGAGTGATGCCCAACTGGCTCGCAGCCATCGACAACGAGCCCGACTCCGAGACACGCTGCAGCACGTCCAACGTGTCGAGATCCAGCTTCCGGTCCGTCACACGACGTTTCACAAACCATGATTGTGCCACCCCGAAACAGTTCGTGGTTCCACCCCGCCCGAGGTCGGGGTCAGACTGCCTGCATGACCACCCAGACCGCACCGGCACCCAGCACGACCAAGCGGCACGGTGCCCCAAAGCGGCGCACGGTGTTCCGAGAGCTCGATCGGCCAGGGCATATCGTGTCGAACCTGACTCCGAACTGGTTCGCATCCATCATGGGCACCGGCATCGTCGCCGTCGCCGCTGCATCACTCCCGCTGCAGTTCCCAGGGCTGCGCACTGGCGCGACGGTGGTGTGGGCAATCGCTGCGATCCTGCTCATCGCCCTCACCATCGCGACGGTCCTGCATTGGGTGCGCTACCGGGACACCGCGGCGAAGCACCACCTGCACCCGGTCATCTCGCACTTCTACGGCGCCCCGCCAATGGCGTTTCTCACCGTCGGTGCAGGCACGATCCTGCTCGGCAAGGACTGGATCGGCCTCCCCGCCGCCGTCACCATCGACTGGGTCCTCTGGACCATCGGCACCATCGGAGGACTGCTCACGGCAGTGCTCGTGCCGTACCTGGCGTTCACCCGCCACGAGAACAAACCCGACTCGGCGTTCGGCGGTTGGCTGATGCCGATCGTCCCGCCGATGGTGTCCGCCTCCACCGGAGCGCTCCTCCTGTCCTACGCCCCCGCCGGACAGGCACGGGAGACGCTGCTGTGGGCCTGCTACGGCTTCTTCGGCCTCAGCCTCATCACGTCCCTGGTCGTGATCACCCTGATCTGGAACCGTCTCGCGCAGCACAAGGTCGGCGCCGCCGGCATGGTCCCGACTCTGTGGATCGTCCTCGGGCCGGTCGGGCAGTCGATCACCGCCGTGAACCTCCTCGCCTCGAACGCCCCCACCGTTGTCGATGCGAGTACCGCGCATGCCCTGCTGGTCGTGGCGCTGGTGTACGGGTTCGCGATGCTCGGCTTCGCGCTGCTGTGGACCGTCATCGCCCTCGCCATCACCATCCGCACCGCGAAGCAGCACCTCCCGTTCAGCCTGACCTGGTGGTCGTTCACGTTCCCCGTCGGCACCTGCGTCACCGGCCTGAACGGCCTGGCCCTGCACTCCGGACTCACCGTCGTCGCTGGCCTCGCCGTCCTGTACTACGCCGGCCTCGTCGCCGCGTGGATCACTGTTGCCGTCCGCACCTTCCACGGCTCCGTCATCCGCGGCACCCTCCTCGCGCCCCCGAAGCCAGCTTGATGCGGCGATCACCACGTGATGCTGCCGCCGCTGTGCGCGACACCGGTCGGACGTTCGCACCGGCGGATGTTCGGTCGCTGAACGGGTTGGCGGAGATGTGGCGGCTCGCACCGGATGGGACCAGGCGATTCGTGCCGGGCTTCGACGCTCACTCCGGTGGGGTCGAATCCCAGGTCCTGGTGCTGATGGAATCGCCCGGTCCCGCCACGATCGCGGTCGGCGCGGGTGCGATCTGCAGCGAGGACAATCCCGGCCCGACAGTGGCTGCGTTCAGGCGCGCGCGTGCGGAATCTGGGCTGCCGCGTACGGCGTACCTGCGGTGGAATATCGTGCCGTGGGAACTCGCGAGAAGACCCACGCGAGCAGATCTGGTGGAAAGCATCCCCGCGCTGTCGACGCTCCTTGCCTCGCTTCCGCAACTGGCCGCGATCGTCACCTTCGGAGCCACGGCGCTGGACGGCGTCATGCGGTACCTCACCATGACAGACGCCCCGACTGTGCTACCGGTGATCGCCGCGCCACACCCCTCACCGGCCAACGGTCGGCACCGGGCCGAACAACACCTCCGCGCCGTGAATGCGTTACGGGTCGGATGGGCAATTGCGCAAAGGAGCAGCAGACCGTTATGACCTCCCGCACAACGCCGACGCAAGAGCCCGACAACATCCCCGAAGAGCAACAAGCTGAGCTGCTGTCCTTGATGCTCCGAGTGCGGCGGTTCGAGGAACGCGCCGCCCGCGCCTACACGCAAGCCCTGATCGGTGGATACTGCCACCTGAATCTCGGCGAGGAGGCTGCGGTCGCCGGGATCACGACCGCGATGCAGCCGATGGATTACCTGTTCACCAACTACCGGGAGCACGGGTACGCGATCGGCCGCGGAATCGACCCGAACCGGGTGATGGCGGAGTTGTACGGCCGCGTCGACGGGGTTTCCAGTGGTTGGGGCGGCTCCATGCACATGTTCGACCTCACCGCGAGGCTCCTCGGCGGCTATGGGATCGTCGGCGGGCAAATCCCGCTCGCCACCGGGGCAGCCCTCGCGATCGACTACCGCGGCGGCGACGAGGTCGTGGTGTGCACGCTCGGAGACGGGACGACGAACATCGGCGCGTTCCACGAGTCGTTGAACCTCGCCGCGCTGTGGCATCTGCCGATCGTGTACGTCATCATCAACAACCAGCTCGGGATGGGCACGACCGTCGAACACGCCTCCGCGGAACCGAAACTGTACAAGCGCGCTGCCTCCTACCGGATGGCCGCCGAACGCGCCGACGGGCTGCACCCGGTCACCGTGCAGCAAGCGATGACCCGCGCACTCGCGTCAGCGCGTCGAAATGAGCCGTTCCTGCTGGAACTCACCACCGAACGCTTGAAAGGCCATTCGGTGGTGGACCCGGCGAAGTACCGCACCGACAGCGAAACGGAAGCGCTCCGCGAGCACGACCCGGTCGCCGCCTACCGGGCGGCGCTGATCGCCGCAGAGATCATCGACGACGATGCCGCCGCCGCCATGGACGCCGCCGCCATCGCTGCAGCCACCGCGGCAGCGGACTACGCCGCGAACAGCGCCCACCCGGACCCCAGCACCCTGTTCGACTACACCTACGCCACACCGGTCCCGAACGACACGCGCCGGCTCCCTGCACAGCCGCTGTTCCCACCGCCCACTGACACGAACTATCCCGCCACGACAAGTCAGGAGCAGACCCGATGACTGTGATGAGCTACCGGGACGCGCTCCGGATGACGCTCCGCGAGGAACTCCTCGCGGACGAGAACGTGCTCCTGCTCGGCGAAGAGATCGGGATATTCGAAGGGTCGTACAAAATCACTCAGGGGCTGCTCGAGGAGTTCGGGCCACGCCGTGTCCGCGACACCCCAATCGCGGAAGAAGGGTTCACCGGTGCCGCGATCGGTGCCGCGATGCTCGGACTGCGACCGGTGGTGGAGATCATGACCATCAACTTCTCCCTCCTCGCACTCGATCAGATCGTCAACCACGCCGCGAAGATCTACGGCATGTTCGGCGGGCAGAGCCGCGTACCGCTAGTGATCCGCACACCAGGTGGCGGCGGTCAACAGCTCGGTGCAACGCACTCGCAGAACGTGGAGCTGTACTACGCGTTCGTACCCGGTATGAAAGTCGTCGCACCGTCCACCCCAGCGGACGCACGTACGCTCCTGCGTGCGTCGATCCGGGACGACGACCCGGTGCTGTTCCTCGAGAACCTCGCCCTCTACAACATCAAGGACGACGTACCCGATGACGTCGACGACGTCGAAATTGGTCGCGCCGCTGTCAGCCGCGTCGGGTCTGACGTCACGCTCATCGGCTACTCACGCACCGCGCACCTGGCGCGGCAAGCAGCAACACGGCTCGCCGAGGACGGCATCGACGCCGAAGTCATCGACCTGCGAAGCCTCCGCCCACTCGATCGCGAGACCGTGATCCGTTCCGTGCGGAAGACCCACGCCGCGGTCGTCCTTGAAGACGACTGGCTCACTTACGGCATCGGCGCGGAGCTTGCCGCGTCGATCTCCGACGGCGCCTTCGACGACCTCGACGCACCAGTCCGCCGCGTCGCGATGGCCGAAGTTCCCCTGCCATACGCCAAGCCCCTCGAAACGGTGGCCCTTCCCGCGCTCGAGGACGCGATTACCGCCGTCCACGAAACCCTCCACGCGGTCGGCTGGCGCGCCTCCGACCGGAACGGAACGTCCCGATGATCCAGATCACCATGCCGCGGCTGTCGGACACGATGGAAGAAGGCGCCATCTCCGCCTGGCACAAGCACCCCGGCGACATCGTCGAAGTCGGCGACATCCTCGTCGAGATCGAAACCGACAAAGCCACCATGGAATACGAAGCCTACGACGCTGGCACCTTGACGGAGATCCTCGTTCCCGAAGGAGAGAACGTTGCGATAGGGACTCCCATCGCGACGCTCGACGACGGTTCCGGCCCCGCGCTCAGCCCGGCGGATGGCCAACGCGCGGACTCGCCCGCCGATGAGCACACATCGCCGACCACTCCAACGTTCGTCCCCGCTCCCGCGTTCGACACATCATCCGAGCACGACCACCCCGCACGCACATCGGAAGATCCCCCCGTGGAGCCGCAACAGCGTGAACGCTCCGAAGGCATACCCGCGCCGGCAGAGCACATCGCGTTCGCGTCCCCACTGGCACGCAAACTCGCTCGCGAACACCACGTCGACATCGCCACCGTTCACGGATCGGGCCCCGGCGGCCGCCTTGTCAGGGCTGATGTCGAAGCCATCATCGACGCGGACCAGAGTGCTGCAGCTTTAGAGCACGATGTCCCGTCGACGGCAACGCTCCCCGTGCCTGGCAGCGCCTCCACACACCATCAGCAAGACACCGACGCGGACGTGACGACGCCGATGACCGGGACGCGGAAGGTGATCGCTCGCCGACTCACCGAGAGCGCCCGCACCATCCCGCACTTCACCGTCACCGCCGTCGCCGACGCTGACGCCCTCATTGATCTGCGCACCATGGTGAACGCATCACGGATCAGACAAGACACCGCGAAAGTCAGCCTCAACGACTTCATCGTCAAGGCCGCAGCCCTCGCCCTGGCCGCGCACCCGGCCATCAACGTCTCCTACCAAGACGACCCGGATCCTGCGATCACGCAGCACACTGCAGTGAACATCGGGATCGCGATGGCCGCGCCGGCCGGCCTCGTTGTCCCGGTCATGACACATGCCGACACCAGAAGCGTCAGCAGCATCAGCGCCGCCAGCCGATCCTTCAGCGCCCGTGCGGCGGATCGGAAACTGCAACCCGCCGACATGACCGGCGGCACGTTCACCGTCAGTAACCTCGGCATGTTCGGCGCGGAGTCCTTCACCGCCATCATCAACCCGCCCGAAAGCGCAATCCTCGCCGTTGGAGCAGCGACGGCGGACGCTGCCGTACACGACGGCAACCTCGTCGTCCGCCACAGGATCCGCCTCACGCTCTCCGCAGACCATCGCGTCATCGACGGCGCCCTCGCCGCTCAATACCTACAGACGCTCACCAGCCTCCTTGAAGACCCGATCTCACTCTTACTATGACGCCACGGAACGATCTGGACACCGTGGCAGGGAATCATTCACCCGACGGCGGTCGACGTTGCTGCAGCTCCTCCGGCAGCGACCGGATCTCGGCAGACAGTTCACGTAGTTCACGCCGGGTCGCGATCTGTGCTTCGTCGTCACGTCGACCGACCTGATCAATGATCCAGCTCGCGATTGTCGCGGTAACTACACCCAGCAGCGCGATGCCACTGATCATCACTCCCGCGGCGATCAACCGACCTGTCTCGGTCACCGGGGTCAGATCACCGTACCCAACGGTCGTGATCGTGACCAACGCCCACCACAGCGCATCCCCGAATGACACAATCGTCGCGCCGTCGGCATGCCGTTCCACATCGAGGATCGCTAACGCGGACACGAACACCAGCAAAGCTGTCGTCACAATCACGTACACGATCACTCGCCCGCGAACGGCAGCCCCGGTGCTCCGCTGCAGGACTCGGAACAGCTGCGCGAGCCGCAACAGCCGTAAAGGCCTCAGGAACGGCAACGCAAGAGCGGCCAGGTCCACCAGATGGTGCACGAACCACCGACCACGATGACGCGCCAACAGGAGCGTCACGAGGTAGTCCACCACGAACATCGCCCACGTGACGTTGATCACAACATCCGACACGAACGCGCTGCGGCCGTGATGATCGGCGAGCACCTCCACCGCATACGCAGCAAGAAACGCTCCCGCCGCGATCGCAAGCGGCCACCGCATTACCCGTTCCCACCGCTGCTGTGTCCACCTCACATGTGCACGATATTGCCCCTCGCCTCAGCCAGCACCTACCGAAGACCTCCCCGCGACCACGTCGACCCCCGCTCCGAGCGGGCCGCCCGAAACCGGACTCCTGGGACGCCAGATCCTGCGCCTAACCCTCACCTCGCGGGAACCACCGATTCCCGTCCGACCCGACGACATCGGGCGCGGCCGTCGCTCACTTGCCGGACTGCTCGAGATGCTCCCCGAACTCCGCGCCGTGGTCGCCAGCGGCGGTATGGCCATCGACAGCGTCATGCGACACCTCACCCTCCACGCTTGCGCCCGCGTCATCCCCGTCCTGGCAACGCCACACCCGTCACCGGCAAACGGACGCCATCGTTGAGAGCACCACCCGCAGCGGCTCCCTGCAAAGCCCGGATCTAGCTATGTGCCGATAACGAACCATTCCGCTACAACTGTCCGAACCGACGCTCCGGCAATATGCGAGACGGCGTGTCTTGTAGCGGAACTCAGTCCCGGAATCTACGTGTCGCCTCTACCCCTCCTGGTCGAGTTTCGCTACGTTCTCTTCATGGGGCACCTCCTCGGGTACGCGCGTGTATCCACCACCGACCAGGACGCGTCATTGCAGGTCGATGCGCTGAACGCTGCCGGCTGCTTCCGCGTATTCGTCGACACCATGTCTGGGTCACTCGAGCACCGACCAGAACTCGACAAGCTCCTCGACCAGATCCGCCCCGGCGACACACTCGTCGTCTGGCGTCTCGACCGACTCGGGCGCTCGATCCGGCACCTCATCGACCAGCTGCACGGCCTCGCGGACCGTGGTGTCGGATTCCGGTCGCTGCAGGAGACCATTGACACCACCTCGCCCGGCGGCCGCCTCGTCTTCCACGTGTTCGCGGCCCTGGCGGAGTTCGAACGGGACCTCATCAAGGAGCGCACCAATGCCGGCCTTGCTGCGGCTCGCGCCCGTGGCCGCACCGGCGGGCGTCCACCGCGGCTGTCCTCTGACCAAGTCCGAACGGCGCGCCGGTTGTACGAGCAGCAGGACATGACCGTCGCGCAGATCGGAGACGTCCTCGGAGTCAGCAGGACGACCATTTACCGCACGCTCGCGAAGCACACCGAGGTCATGACCGCTCGACGCACCAAGCCCTCCCCGTCGATGTAGCGACCGTGGACGCGGACGAGCGGTGGCGAATCCTTCGACTGCATGTCGATGACGCGATTCCGCTTGCCGAGCTCGTCCGCACAACGGGTGTGCCGCGTCGGACCCTGACGCGGTGGCTCGCCCGCTACCGAACAGGCGGCTACGACGCGCTCTCCGACAGTGTTCGCCTGGATCGTGGGGTCAGGCGCACATCGCCGGATCTCGTGGCTCTGGTTGAGGCACTGGCCCTGACCCGGCCACGACCTTCGATCGCCACCATCCACCGGCGCCTGGTCGAGCGCTGCGCTGGCCGCGACGCCGATGCACCGTCGTACTCGACCGTGCAGAACATCGTGCGCGCTCTCGACCCAGGGATGGTGACCCTGGCGCTCGACGGGCCTGCATCGTACCGGGATAAACACGAGCTGCTCCTCCGGCGTCGAGCGGACCAGCCGAACGCGGTCTGGCAGGCCGATCACACGATGCTCGACATCCTGATTGTCGGCCCGGACGGGAGGCCGGCTCGTCCTTGGCTGACCGTCATCCTCGACGACTACTCCCGAGCGGTGTGCGGGTATCTGGTGTTCCTCGGTGCGCCATCGGCGGCGAACACCGCGCTCGCTCTCCGGCAGGCGATCTGGCACAAGGTCCAACCCGATTGGCCCATCTGCGGCATCCCCAACGTGCTCTACGTCGACCACGGGTCCGACTTCACCAGCCACCGACTCAGTGCAACCGCCGGATCACTGCACCTTCGGATCGTGCACTCCGCAGTCGGTCGACCGCAAGGCCGCGGAAAGATTGAGCGGTTCTTTGGCACCGTCAACACGGAACTGCTCACCGGCCTGCCCGGCCACCTGACGACGAAGACGCCCGCTCCGTCACCAGTCCTCGACCTCGCTGGCCTCGATGCGGCTGTCGTGGCGTTCATCGGCCGCTACAACACTCGCATTCACCGGGAAACGAAACAGTCCCCGGTGGACGCATGGATCGCTGGCGGCTGGCTGGCCCGCATGCCCGACTCCCTCGAACAGCTCGACGGATTTCTCCTGACCGTGCCGGCGTCCCGGATCGTGCAACGCGACGGCATCCGCTTCCAGGGCCTTCGCTACACGTCACCAACACTGGCACCGTTCGTCGGGGCGACAGTGACGATCCGCTACGACCCACGAGACATCACCGAGATCCGCGTGTTCCACCGCAACATCTACCTCTGCACCGCAGTCAACCCGGAACACCAGAGCGAAACCGTCTCCCTCAAACAGATCCAGGCCGCGAGAAACGCGCACCGCCGAGCGCTCCGCGGACAGATCCAAGAACGCATCGCTGTCGTCGAACATCCGCCAGCGCAGGAGCCACCGTCCGAGCCCGTATCTCAGCAGCGCCGACGGAGGCTCCGTACCTACGAGGAGGACCAGTGATGCCCAACCAGTTCGTCGTCACCAAGGAACACCGTCGATTCACGGAGTTCGCCGACGCCGTTCGCAAGCAACAGACCATCGGAATCTGTTTCGGCGCCGCCGGCGTCGGCAAGACGCTCTCGGCCCGCCGCTACGCACACTGGGACCTCATCGGACCCTTCATCAAGCAATGGGGTCCTCGATCCGAAAGCGACCTCAAGGTCTACGCCGCTGCCCACCGAGCGCGCACCGTCTTCTACACGCCGCAGGTCGCTGCTTCCCTGCGGTCCCTTCGCGACCAGCTCGACTACGACCTACGCCACACGAACATCCTCGTCGAGGAACACCTCCGACTCATCGGTCACACCGTCAGCTACCGCCACGGTCAACCACCGTCCCAGCTCGAGCTCGTCATCGTCGATGAAGCGGAACGGCTTACCGCCACCGCGATCGAGTGGCTCCGCGATCAGTACGACCGCACAGGCACAGCGCTGATCTTGATCGGGATGCCCGGCATCGAGAAGCAATTCGCGCACTACCCGCAGCTCTACAGCCGTCTCGGCTTCGCACACCAGTACCGCCCACTCGGCCACGACGAGCTGCTGTTCGTCCTCGAACGCCAGTGGCGAAAGCTCGGCCACACCCTCGACCCTGACGACTTCACCGACGCCCAAGCCGTCGCCGCCATCGAACGGATCACCCGCGGTAACTTCCGCCTCCTTGAACGACTCCTCCCGCAGATCCAACGCGTGCTCCGCATCAACGAACTCGACGTCATCACCAACGACGTCATCGAAGCCGCCCGCAGCACTCTTGTCATTGGCGTCAGCTAACAAGCCAAAGAACGATGCCCGAACCGGGCCATGAGGCGCTGCCGCTCACAACGAGGACCCATGAAGAGAACGTAGCGAAACTCGTTGGACGGGGTAGTAGCGGGACGTAGATTCCGGGACTGGGTTTCGCTACAAGACACGCCGCTGTCGCCGATGTCTCACCGCGACCTCGGCCCGCTGTAGCGGAATCGGAGGTTTGTGGTACGAAACGGACACAGAGCTCTCCCCGACGATGGAGGGGGGTCTTTTTTGAGCGCTACTTCTTCGAAGCAGCCTTCGCCCGCTGCATGCGAGCGACGCGGCGGGCAGCCTTGTCACTCAGCACCGGCCACGCCTGTCGGATCGCGATCGCGATGAAGTTCATCGCGAGGGCGAATCCGACTGCGTAGCCAGCGGCAGCGGGGATCTCAATCGACAGGGGCATGGAACCTCCACCGTTCGATCTGCCAGCCCGTGGGCTGGCTCTCGGGAGCACGCCCAGTGCGTGCTCCGAGGTCTGTGGGCCTCGCGGTGCGAGGGACGGTTCATCGATGACCGAACCACGTGGGTGCCGCGATGAGCTCGCCGCGTGCACAGGTGCGGCTCGACACACTGGGCTCACCTCGCGTCGCGATCAGCCGCGAGAAGAAGGGCGGGGGCCTCACCATCCCCCGCCCTTTCATCGAGGGGCGGGGAGAGGCCTGCATCTCGCCGCAAGCGATCGCCGCCGCTGGGCCTTCGCGGGTAGAGCGTTTCGGGCACAAAAAAACCGACCCGAAGGCCGGCTGTTGGCGCGCACTATGAACGCAGGACGATTCTGACACATCTGGCGGGCATGCAGCAAGTACGTCGCACCCGCCAGATGTGCCGCCCCCTGGAGCTTGAGGGGGCCTCTGCACTCCGGCGGCCGCGAGGGCCAGTCACTTGGATCAGTGGTGGCCGTGAACGACGGCGTGCCCGAGGCCGCGGCTGATCATCCACCGGTTCACCGGGGTGGTCACGATGAACGCGATCACCAGGGAGAACGCGAGGGAGCCCCAGAACAGCCAGTCGTTCAGCTGCGCGTCCATGGCGCCGGGAACCGCGACGATGACGGTGTTGTCGATGATCTCCATCACGGCGATTGACACGGTGTCTGCGGCAAGGGCGACCTTGAACGCGGCGGAGAAGCTCAGCCCGGACCGGACGACGCCGCGCATGGTGAGGGCGTAGCCGAAGATGAACGCCAGCACGATCGACAGGATGATCGTGCCGGTGTTGTGCAGGCCGGTCGCGGTGCCGATGACCATGCCGAGGACTTCACCGATCGCGCAGCCGGTGAGGCAGTGCAGGGTCGCTTGTGCGGCCATCGTCCACGTCGTCGTCGCGTGACCGCCGCCATGGTTCTGGTGGTTGTCGTGGTCGGTCATGCTGTGGTGTTCGTGGGTGTCCATGTCGCTCCTATCGGGTGTGGAAGGTGCGGAGGCGGAGGCTGTTGCTGACGACGAAGACCGAGGACAGCGCCATTGCGGCGCCGGCGATCATCGGGTTCAGCAGGCCGGCCATCGCGAGCGGGATCGCGGCGACGTTGTAGGCGAAGGCCCAGAACAGGTTCACCTTGATCGTGCCGAGGGTGCGGCGGGCGAGCGCGATCGCGTCCGCCGCGGCGCTCAGGTCCGCTCGGATGAGGGTGATGTCGGCGGCTTCCATGGCCGCGTCGGTGCCGCTACCCATCGCGATCCCGAGATCCGCGGCGGCGAGAGCGGCGGCGTCGTTGACGCCGTCGCCGATCATCGCCACGGACCGGCCCTGCTGCTGCAGCCGGATGACGGTCCGGTACTTGTCTTCGGGGCGTACCTCGGCTTCGACGTCGTCGATGCCGACCTCGGCGGCGACCGTCCGGGCGACGTCTTTAGCGTCGCCGGTGAGCATGATCGTGCGCAGCCCCATGTCGTGGAGGCGTCGGATCGCGTCCGGGCTGGTCGGCGCGATGGTGTCCGCGACGCTGATGACGCCGCGGGCTGCGCCGTCCCATGCGACAACGACCGCGGTCGCGCCGCCCCGCTCTGCGGTCCGGACCGCGTCCGTGACCGCTTCGGGGATGGTGATGGCCCACTGGTCGGTCAACCACGCGGGTCGGCCGACGAGCACGAGGGTGCCGTCGACGACGGCTTGGACGCCGAGCCCGGCGGTGGACTGGAACGATTCCGCGGTGGGGTGGTCGGTGGCGGCTGCGGTGATGGCGCGGGCGATCGGGTGTTCGGATCCTGCTTCCGCGGCGGCGGCGAGGGCGAGCACCCGGGTGTCGGTTTCCCCACCGACGGCGGTCACCTGGTGGACGCTCATCTTGCCGGTGGTGACGGTGCCGGTCTTGTCGAGCACGACGGTGTCGATCCGGCGGGTGGCCTCGAGGACCTGGGGTCCGCGGATGAGGATCCCGAGCTGGGAGCCACGTCCGGTGCCGACGAGCAGCGCGGTGGGAGTTGCCAGCCCCAGGGCGCAGGGGCAGGCGATCACCAGGGTCGCGACGGCGGCGGTGAACGCGGCTTGCACGTCGCCGGTGAGCAGCAGCCACCCGATGAGGGTCAGCACCGCCAGGCCCATGACGATTGGGACGAACACGGCGGAGACCCGGTCGGCGAGGCGCTGCACCTCGGCCTTGCCGGTCTGCGCGGACACGACGAGCCGGCCGATGCGGGCAAGCTCCGTGTCGTGGCCGACGCGGGTGGCTTCGACGATGAGTCGGCCGCCGACGTTCACGGTCGCACCGGTGACGGTGTCGCCGGGGCCGGCCTCGACGGGGACCGCTTCACCGGTCATCACGCTGGTGTCGATCGCGCTCGTGCCATCGGTGATGGTTCCGTCGGTGGCGATGCGTTCACCGGGACGGACCACGAACCGGTCCCCGACCTGTAGTGCTGCGGTCGGCACCTCGGTTTCGACACCGTCTCGGAGCACCCGCGCAGTCGGTGCACCCAAGGCGAGGAGCGCCTGCAGGGCGGCGCCGGAGCGGTCCTTCGCGCGGGCCTCGAAGTACCGGCCGGCGAGGAGGAACACCGTCACCGCGGCGGCGACTTCGAAGTACGGCTCCGGAGCCGCGCCCGGGTGCGGGAACCAGGAGAACGCCATCTGCATCCCGATGTGCCCGGCGCCGCCGAACACCAGCGCCCAGACGGACCACACGGTCGCGGCGGCGACGCCGACGCTGACGAGGGTGTCCATCGTCGCGGCCCCATGCCGGGCGTTGATCGCGGCAGCACGATGGAACGGCCACGCACCCCACACAGCGACCGGCAGCGCCAGCACCAGAACGGCCCACTGCCATCCCGGGAACTGCAGGACCGGGACCATCGACAGCGCCACCACCGGGACGGCGAGCACCGTGGACACGATCAGGCGCCGACGCAGCGGCGCGAGCTCGTCGGTGTCCGCGCCGGCCGGTTCGGGCAGGTGCGCGCCGTACCCGGCCGCTTCAATGGTCCGGATCGCGTCGTCGACAGCGAGGTCCGCGGGGAGCGTGACGGAGGCGCTTTCGGTGGCGTAGTTCACGCTCGCGGTCACGCCGGGCAGCTTGTTCAGCTTCCGCTCGATCCGGTTCGCGCACGACGCGCAGGTCATCCCCTCGATGGTCAGCTCAACCGGCGGGGTGCTGGTCGTGGTCATGATGCGACCAACGTGTAGCCGGCCTCCTCCACAGCGGCGGAGACTTCCTCCTGCGGCAGGTTGCGGGTGCTGGTCACCCGAGCGGTGGAGACACCGCCGACGTTGAGGTCGATCGTCACGTCCGTGACGTCCGGCACGGCGGCGAGTTCCTCGTTGACACTCATCACGCAGTGCCCGCACGTCATGCCCGTGATGGCGTACGTGTTCGTCAGCTGCTCGCTCATCGTGGTGATCCCTTCGTCGTTCACGTTCATCAGGTACCCTAGGGGGGTACCGTAGCGAGTGTAACGCCGGTCGGGCGGATGTGTTCCCAATCCGCCGAACCGGCATCCGGAAAGAGGACGTGATGGCGAGCAGAACTGATCGGCGCGAAGAGGCGCGGCGGAAAGCCGCTGACCGCAGAGCGGAACAGCAGCGCAGTCGCACCCGCCGGTGGTGGCTGCTGGGCGCCGCCGTGGTCGTCGTCCTCGCCGCGGTCACCACGATCACGGTCGCCGCGCTGAACCGTGGCAACGACACGGCGCCAACAGCGTCCGGAGCGACGGCGGCACCGCCGTGGCCGGCCCCCGCGGATGCGGCGGCGCGGGCGAAGGCTGCCGGGCTCGAGGTGGCGGGGATGGAAGGTGCGGCGCTGCACACCCATCAGCATCTGTCCGTGTCCGTGGACGGGGAGCCGGTGGCGGTGCCGGCGAACATCGGCGTCGACGTGCAGCGGGGCGGCATGTCTGCACTCCACACCCACGACACCTCCGGCATCGTGCACGTCGAGTCCGCGAAGGTGCAGCCGTTCACCCTCGGACAGCTCTTTACCGAGTGGGACGTGACCTTGCGAGACGGGCAGGTCGGCGGGTACGTCGACGGGAAGAACGACCGGCACGTCGCCGTGTTCGTCAACGGCACCCGCACCACCACGCCGCTGCCGGATCTGGAACTGCAGGACCAGCAGGACATCGCCATCGTCATCACCCGTGGGTCCGGTACGCCGATCGCGCCGACCCCGTTCGATTGGTCGACGGCGGCATGAGCGCCGCTACCGTAATCGGTGAACCCCGAGGAGCGTCCATGACCGACACCACCGCGCCCGCAGCAGAGCACCACCACGGGTACATCACCGCGAAGGAGGACTACCTCAAACGGTTGCGCCGCATCGAGGGGCAAGCCCGCGGCCTGCAGCGGATGGTCGATGAGGAGCAGTACTGCATCGACATCCTCACCCAGGTGTCCGCGATGACGAAGGCGCTGCAATCCGTCGCGCTCGGCCTGCTGGATGACCACCTCGCGCACTGCGTCACCGACGCCGTCGCCGAAGGCGGCGACGAGGCGGCGGTGAAGCTGAAGGAAGCCTCCGACGCGATCGCCCGCCTCGTGCGCGCCTAACCAGCTCTCCGCCCGCCAGACGGGGCGGTTGTCCTCTCAGCGCTCGTCCTGCACCATAGAACCCGCACCCCGACCAGTCATCAGTACGGATCCGCATGCTCACCACCGCGAACACCACGCGCCGCCGCCTGCTGCTGCAGGCCACGGCGGTGCTGGCGTTGCTGCTGCTGGTCGGGTTCACGGTCCTGATGCACAGCATGCTCGGCCACGCGACCACCGGCGAGCACGCCATGACCGCCATGACGGCCGAGCACACCCACAGCGACGCAGCCGAGCACGCTGCCGCGCCGGCTGGCGCGGTGGTGAGCGTGCTCAGTGATGCTGGCTGCGATGGCGGCCTGTGCGCGCTGATGTGCTCCCTGATGGGGATGGCCTGCGCGCTGACGATCGCCCTGTTCGCGTGGGCGCTTCTGCGCACCCGGAACGGCGGGGTCCTCTACGTCCTCGCACGCCTCCTCGCCCTCGGGGACCGTGTCGCACGCCGCGTCGCGGCACCCAAGCCGCCATCACTGACGGCGCTGCAGATCATCCGTATCTGATCCATCCCCGGCGGGAGCGCTCCCTTCGGAAGCTCTCGCATGCCCAGAACACGGGCAGGTATTCGCCTGCCCGGAACACCTGACGCATCACGGGAACGGATCCATGAACACCACCATCACGCGCACCCTCGCGGCCACCGCCGCCCTCACCATCGGCCTCACCCTCGCCGGATGCTCCACCAACAACGCCGGCTCCTCGGACAACTCCTCCTCGTCGTCCTCGTCGTCCTCGTCGACGCACAATGACCAGGACGTGACGTTCACGCAGGGGATGCTGCCGCACCACAAGCAGGCCATCGAGATGAGCGACATGCTCCTCGCCAAGGGCTCCGACGTGGACCCCGACGTCGTCACGCTCGCGAAGCAAATCAAGGCCGAGCAGGCACCGGAGATCAAGACGATGACCGGCTGGTTGAAGGCCTGGGGCGAGCCCACGGAGATGTCGAGCATGTCCGGGATGGATCACTCCTCCATGTCGGGCGGGATGATGTCCGACGCCGATATGAACGCCCTCGACAGTGCCTCCCCGGCGGACGCCGGGAAGCTGTTCCTGCAGCAGATGGTCGAGCACCACACCAGCGCTGTCGACATGGCGAAGACCGAAGTCGATAAGGGCAAGAACACCGACGCGGTCGCGATGGCGAAGTCGATCGTGTCGAGCCAGACCGAGCAGATCAGCCAGATGAAGGACATGCTCGCGTCGATGTGACCCCGGCCGTGGGTCGCGGCGGTGTCCCCCCTCCCTGCCGCGATCCGCGACCGGCTTTCCCCCTCTCCCGCTCGAGCACCCCGCCGAGCGGCCCTGTTTCTTCTGACGTGCTCATCCCCGTCCGCCGTCTTTCTTGGAGCCTGCCTGTGCCCCAGCAGCACCCCCACACCCCCACTGCAACGCCGCTGACGCGCCGCGAAGCCCTCGCCGCAGAACGCGCCACACCCCCCGCTCCGCGGACGCCCCGCATCCGCCGGACCCCCGCTGTCGTGAGTCGGCCGCCGCTGCCCGCCGTGACGGTGGCCGCGCCGGCTCCGACGCGGACGTTCCGATCCCGGGCGCTGGCGGCGATTCCGCTGACCGGTGCTGCTGCGGCGATGGCGCTGTTCACCGCCGCGGCGCTTCCCGCGCAGGCATCTACCGGCCCCGCCGTCACCGTGCCCGGCGGCACCCCGTCCGCTACCGGGCAGAGCTTCACCGCGACCGGGCTGACCGTGACCGTTGACCGGGACGGCTACACCGTCACCAAGCCCGCCGTGAAGCCCGTGATCACCAAGACGACCACCAGCACCACGAACAGCGCCACAGCAGCGGCAGGTAGCACGGCTGCAGTCGCGCCCACCGGGACGATCGTGAACACCGGCGCCGGCGATATCCGCTGGCCCGTCGCCGGCAGCATCCGGGTCAGCTCCCCGTTCGGCCCCCGCCTCGCCCCGTGCGCGGCGTGCTCGTCGATCCACCAGGGCGCCGACATCACCCCCGGCGCCGGCACCCCCATCGGCGCCGTCGCCGCCGGCACCGTCCGAATCTCGGGCACCCACCCGGAGTACGGCCAGTACGTCATCATCGACCATCAGATCGACGGTCAGACCATCTCCACCCTCTACGCGCACATGATCTTCGGCTCGTCACCGCTGCATGCCGGGCAGAGCGTCGCCGTCGGGCAGCTCGTCGGCCTCGTCGGCAACACCGGCGCCAGCACCGGCGCCCACCTGCACCTGCAGGTCATGCTCGGCAGCAGCACCCCAATCGACCCCATTGCCTGGCTTACAACGAATGCCGGGCGCACCTTGTGAGCGGCGCCCACTCAGCCCGCTCCGCGGCAACCATCCGATCGCGCGCCGACGATCGCCTCCGGGCCGGCGGCAGCGTTGTGGAGAGCCGGCCGGCTGCACGTCGCCGATCATCGGTCGATACCGATATGATCGGCGTATGACGATCACTTGCCGGATGATGGTTCCCGTGTCTCGGCCGCCGCTTGTTGAGTCGAACCGATGATCGGCACGATTGCGGCGGCGGTGGGTCTCTTTGCTGCCACCAACATCGATGACGTCGTGGTCCTGACGGTTCTGTTCCTTGCATCGACGCGTGGAACGTTGCCGGGGTGGAAGGTCGTCGTCGGTCAGTACGCCGGCTTCATCGCCCTCGTCGCGATCAGTGTCCTCACTGCTGCGGGGCTCACCATCGTTCCGGACAAGTGGGTGGGACTGCTGGGGCTCATCCCCCTGGGTATTGGTCTGGTGGGGTTGGTCCGTGCTCTGCGACGACGCGGTGATGACGACGACGATGACGACGACTCGGCAGTGCGCGCCGGCGGGGTCCTCGGAGTCGCCGGGATCACCATCGCCAACGGCGCCGACAACATCTCCCTCTACACGCCGGTGTTCCGGACGACCCCGATCCCGGACACCGTGGTCACGATTGCGGTGTTCCTCGTGCTCGTCGCGGTGTGGTGCCTCGTGGCTCGCTTCGTGGGGACGAACAAGACCGTCACGGAAGCCCTCGAGAAGATCGAGCACTGGCTCGTGCCCGCCGTGTTCACGGGCCTGGGCCTCTACATCCTGATCGAGTCCGGCGTGATCGTGCGCCTCATCGACGTGCTCTCGTGAGAGCAAGCATCCGAGTGGTCGTGGTGCTGCTGATCGCCGCGGCCGCGCTCACCATCGACCAGCTCACCAAAGCGTGGGCACTGTCCGGCCTCGGCCCGTCGCGCACAATTGAGCTGGCTCCGGGTGCGACCCTCCAGCTCGTGTTCAACCCAGGCGTCGCTTTCAGCCTCGGCAGCGAGATGGGGCCGCCGCTCGCACTCGGCATCATCGCCCTGACGTTGTGCCTGGCAACGTGGGCAGTCGTGCGCGCCGTGCGCGGCGCCGACATGCTCGCCACTGGGCTGATGAGCGTCGCCGTCGGCGGCGCCGCAGGCAACCTCTGGGACCGCATCACCCGCGCCGAGTCCGGGCCACTCACCGGCGAAGTCGTCGACTTCATCAACATCGACTGGTTCGCCATCTTCAACGTCGCCGACATCTTCGCCACCCTGGGGATCGCCGGATTCGCGATCCGCTTCCTGATGCCGGGCAGGCACAAGGACGAGCCCGCGCCCACGGAGCGATCAGCGTGAACGGGAACCCCTTCGCGGAAGCGATCCTCAGCGGACAGCTCCTGATCGCCGTGCCGGTCGCACTCCTGGCCGGGCTGGTGTCCTTCCTCTCACCATGCGTCCTCCCACTCGTCCCCGGGTACCTCGGCTTCATCGGCGGTGTCGCAGAGCAACGCCGCCGCAGCACGCTCACCCTGGGCGTGCTCCTGTTCATCCTCGGCTTCACCGTCATCTTCGTCGCCTACGCCGCCGCATTCGGCGCCGCCGGCTTCTGGCTGATCCGCTGGCGCGACCTGCTCACGCAGATCCTCGGCGGCTTCGTCATCATCATGGGACTCGTGTTCATCGGCCGCTTCGGGATCCTGCAGCGCACCCTCAAACCACGATGGAAACCGGCCACCGGCATCGCCGGCGCACCCCTGCTCGGGATCGTGTTCGGGCTCGGCTGGACCCCCTGCCTTGGCCCGACCCTCACCGCGATCAACCTGCTGAGCCTGCAAGCCGCGAGCACCTGGAACGGCGTCCTGCTCGGCATCGCCTACTGCCTCGGACTCGGCATCCCCTTCCTCCTCCTCGCCCTTGGAACCACCTGGGCCACCACCGCGATCAGCCGCGTTAAACGGCACCTACGGACCGTGAACCTGATCGGTGGTGGCACGCTGATCCTCATCGGTGTCCTCATGGTCACCGGACTGTGGTCATCGCTGATGTACACGGTCGGCGCACACATCGGCCAGTACGTCACGCTCCTCTAACACCCAGGTGCAGCCCGCTGCAACGCATGGTCGACGGCGGCATCCCCATGGTCACGATCGAGCAAGCACCGCCCCAGAACCAATGGCCGACCTTGAACGCACGAACCGCGCTACGCCGATATCATCGGCATATGCCGATCGTAGAAGCGCGGGGCGATCTTGCCGCGGTATCGCTGTTCCACTCTCTCGCAGACCCGACCCGGCTGCGCATCCTGCGCCGACTCCGCCACGGGGAAGCTCGCGTGAGCGACCTCGTCGCGGAGCTCGGTCTTGCCCAATCGACCCTCTCCGAGCACGTCGCGTGCCTTCGCGACTGCGCACTCGTGGAGGGGCGGGCGCAGGGCCGGCAAGTGTTCTACAGCCTCGCCCGTCCGGAGTTGATGGACCTCCTCGAGTCCGCGGAGACACTGCTGCAGGCCACCGGCTACCAAGTCGATCTCTGCGGCACCTATGGCTCGGACGCGAGGGCTGGCGAATGAGCACGCTCACCGAAACCGAAACGGAGCAGCTCACCCGACGAGGGCTCCGCCTCGCGCAGTTCACCGTCGCATACAACGTCCTCGAAGGAATCGTCGCCATCACGGCTGGGATCGCCGCGGGACTCGTTTCCGTCATCGGGTTCGGTATCGACTCCGGAATCGAATCGATCGTCGCCGTGCTGGTGGGCATCCGCCTCGCCGCCAGGCTCCGCCACGGCGAAGCGGACGAGGGTAAGGAGCGACGCACGTTGAAGTTCGTCGCCGTGACGTTCTTCCTCCTCGCCGCCTACGTCGTGATCGATGGCATCCGCAGCCTGATCACCCACGAAACACCGGAGACCTCCCCGGTCAGCATCGTGCTGCTGGTCCTCTCGATCATCGTCATGCCGGTCCTCGCCGCACTCAAGACCCGAGTCGGCAAGAAGCTCGACGACCCGCTCATCCTCGCCGACGCGGCAGAAACTCGAATCTGTGTCCTCCTCAGCGTCGCGACCCTCATCGGACTCCTCCTCTACACCCTCACCGGCGCAGCCTGGCTCGACCCCGTCGCAGGATTCGTCATCGCCCTCTTCGCCATCCACGAAGGACGCGAAGCGTGGGAAGGCGAACTCGTGGAAGACGACGATGACGACTGAAACGACCGCTTCATAGCGACACCGAACACCGCTCAAAAGCTGACACAAAGCGAAGCTGCTCACACTCTGTGCCTCGCGGGGCGAAGAGCGGACCAACGGGATGCAGAACACCACCGCAACGCGCACAGCTGCAGATGAGCAAACTGGGGCTGCCTCGCGTTGCGATCAGAGCCGCGAGAAGAAGGGCGGGGGCCTCACCAACCCCCGCCCTTTCAGCTGCTGGACGCAACAGCTAACCCGGCGTCACCTCGGACGGACGGGCTCGTCTTCAACCCAAGCATTGCCTTCAGTCTCGGACGGGACATGGTTCACCGCTCGCGGCCGGCATGATCGCCCTCACGCCGTGCCTGGCGACGCGGGCTGATGTTGCCGATGGGGCTGCTATCCACTGAAGTAGGTCAGCGTTCTACCTAGTGGGTGCTGCGGAGCAGGAGCCGCGGCAAGTATTTGTCTGTCAGGGGCAGCCTGTTGCATGCTCACTCCCGCTCCGACGGCAGCACGGTTACGGTGACCCGGTCCGGGATCTGGAGCGGATCACGCGCGTGGTCGTCGTGCAGCGCGAACTCCGTTGGCGATGACGACCACCTCGGCGAGCTCGTGAACAAGGACGACACCAGCCAGGCCGAGCGCTCCGGCCAGGGCGAGCGGGAACAGGACGACGATGATCGCGAGGGAGAGTCCGATGTTGCTGGTCATGATGCGACGTCCCCGGCGTGCGTGCAGGAGCGCTGCCGGGATGGCGCGCAGGTCGGTGCCGGTGAATGCGACGTCGGCGGATTCGACGGCTGCAGCGGCACCGGTGGCGCCCATCGCGATGCCGACGTCTGCGGACGCGAGGGCGGGCGCGTCGTTCACGCCGTCGCCGATCATCGCCACGGTACCGTTGCGTCGGAGTTCGTTGACCGCGGATGCTTTGTCCTGTGGGAGCTGTTCGGCGCGGACGTCGTGGATCCCAGCGCGGGCGGCGAGCGTGGTGGCGGTGCGTTGATTGTCGCCGGTCAGCATGAGGGTGCGGATGCCCGCTTCGTGCAGTGCTGTGATGGTTTCGGCGGCTTCGTCGCGCAGCTCGTCGCGGACGCCGACGACGCCGGTGATGACGCCGTCGATTTCGACCACCACGACGGTTTCACCGTTGCGCTCGAGCCGGTCGATGTCTGCCTGGAGTGTTCCGGCTTGCAGCCAGCGCGTGCTGCCGACTCGGACTCGTCGCCCGTGGACCTCTCCGGTGAGACCGCGGCCGGGTTCTTCCGTGACGTCGAATGCTGCCGGCGGCTGGTCCACGGCGTTGGAGATCGCTGCTGCGAGCGGGTGGGTGCTGTGTCGTTCGAGTGCAGCTGCTGCCGTGAGGATGTCCTGGCGGTCGTGACCGGGGGCGGTGACGACGTCGACGACTTCGGGGGCGTTGCGGGTCAGCGTGCCCGTCTTGTCGAACGCGACCGCGGTGACGGCGCCGAGCTGCTCGAATGCCGCTCCGGACTTGATGATGACGCCGAACTTGCTCGCCGACCCGATCGCGGAGATCACTGTGACGGGCACGGCGATTGCGAGTGCGCACGGGGATGCTGCGACAAGGACAACGAGTGCGCGCTCGGTCCACGTCGCCGGGTCACCGACGATGAACCCGAACACGACGACGAGCGCCGCGACGATGAGTACGACCGGGACAAGGGGGCGGGCGATGCGGTCCGCAAGACGGGCGCGTTCACCCTTCCGGGATTGTGCATCTTCGACGAGTCGCACGATGGTTGTCAGGGAGTTGTCGTGGCCATCCGCTGATGCCTCGATCTGCAAGGCGCCCTGCCCGTTGACCGATCCGGCCGGGACCGAGTCGCCGGGACCCACTTCGACAGGGATGGACTCGCCGGTCACTGCGGACGTGTCGAGGCTGCTCCGACCAGCGGTGACGATGCCGTCTGTGGCGACCCGTTCCCCGGGGCGCACCACCAGCAGGTCCAACGCTCGGATCTCCTGCGCCGGGATCTCAACCTCTCCTGAGAGTCGAGAGACGCGGGCGGTGTTGGGGATCAGGTCCAGCAGGGCGCGGAGGCCTTGCCGTGCGCGGTCCATCGCCCGGTCCTCGAGAGCTTCAGCAATTGAGAACAGGAACGCCAGCGCGGCTGCTTCTGCGACCTTGCCGAGCAGAACCGCGCCGATCGCGGCGATCGTCATCAGCAGACCCACGCCCAGTCGGCCCCGGAGTACCCGACGGATCGCGCCGGGGACGAACGTCCACGCTCCGGCGAGCAGCGCGGCGCCGTGCACGATGGTGCCCGCGACGGTGAAACCGCTCCAGTCGAGCCCATAGCCGATCAGCAGGAACACGCCGGCGAGGGCCGGGAACAGTAGCGCCCGATCGCGCCAGACGGGGACGAGTCCGTCGTCGTCGTGCTCCGATGCCGCGGCGTCGTGATTGCAGCAGTCATCGTCGGCGTGGCCGTGTGAGTCGGTGCCGGTCACTTGCAGGCTCAGCTCGCTTTCTGGCCGACGCACCTGCACGGCAAGCGGCTGGCGTTCCTGCCCCTCCTCCGGCCCGCAGCATTCGCGGCTCATCGGATCGCCTTCATATCCTGCAGGACACTGGACGTCGTCGTGTCGCAGCACAACGGCACGTCGCATGCGGGGTCGGCACAGTCGACGCCGTCATCGACAGCGAGGACCACCTCGACGAGCGCTTCCAACGCCTTCGTAATGTGCGGGTCCGCGATTTCGTAGCGGGTGCGGCGGCCCTCCGGGGTCGCGACGACGATGCCGCATCCGCGCAGGCACGCGAGGTGGTTCGACACGTTGGTCCGCGTGAGCGTCAGCTCGTCAGCCAGCCGGGCCGGGTACCCCGGCTCGTCCAGCAAGCTCAACAGGATCCGAGAACGGGTCTCATCCGCCATCGCCCGGCCGAGCCGGTTCATCACGTCAAGCCGCGAAGCAAGTGTCAGCATGCGATGACCATACGGCGCATGATGACCAATCGCCAGTTGACCAGGTCCCGCCGCTTAGCGCGGGCCCCGGGTTTCAACCGCGTGCATCTGGGCGCCACGTCGATCCAAGTTTCAATCACACTGGTTAAGCCTGCGCTTGCACCATCGGCCTCCGCGACGGTGCAGCTTGACGGTGTGCACGACGCGAGAGGCGGTGTTCTGCGCGCCGCTCGGAATCGCAGCGATGGTCCTCGCCGCATCAGCTAAACGTTCAGTAGCTGGGGCGCCGAACCGGGCCGACAAGCGCTCGTCGTTTCGAGTTCACCCGGGGTAGCTAGCGTCGCGGACGATGCTGCCTCGGGAGTATGGCTCGTTCCGAGCCGACGTGCACGCGATCCGGGCTGTCGCCGTGGCGCTTGTGGTGCTGTATCACGTGGATTTCGGCTGGTTCCGTGGCGGCTTTGTGGGAGTGGATGCCTTTTTCGTCGTCTCCGGGTACCTCATCACCACCCAGCTCGCTCGAGAGCTCCAGTCTCAGGGGCGGATAGACCTCCCGAGGTTCTGGGCTCGCCGTGTTCGCCGATTGGCGCCTTCGGCGCTGGCCGTCCTCGTCACCGTTGGAATCGCCGCAGCGGTGTTGTATCCGAAGGAAGACTGGCCGAAGGTTGGGGGGCAGTTCGCCGCGAGTGTGGCCTACGTCGAGAATTGGGCGCTTGCCGCGTCGAGGACTGACTACCTTGCGGCTGGCACACCGTCCACTCCGTTTGAGCATTTCTGGTCACTCAGCGTCGAGGAGCAGTTCTACATCGGCTGGCCGGTCCTGCTCCTGGTGGTGTGGAAGTACGTTCCACGAAAATCGGCGTTGCGCTGGGTCGTGGGGGCAGTGACCGGAGCCTCAGTCGTCAGTTCCATCTGGTTGACGGTCTCAGACCCCGCAGCTGCGTACTTCTGGCCGCATACGCGCGCATGGGAGTTCGGCGTCGGTGCATTACTGGCGTTGCTTGGGCCAAACCCCGGGCGACGGTTCTCGGTTCCTGCGCGGCTGCGGTTTGGAACTGCTCTGTTCGGTTGGATGGGCCTGATTGGTGCCGGCGTCGCACTCTCGGCAAGGGTGCCGTACCCAGGCATTGCTGCAGCGATCCCCGTCACGGCGACCACTCTGATCATCGCCGCAGGCGCCGAGGGCGGGGTGATCGGGGTGATGCTGCGTTGGAGTCCGGTGCGCTGGCTTGGCGCCATCTCGTACCCGTTGTACTTGTGGCACTGGCCGGTCGCGCTGTTGCTCCCGCGACTTGTTGAACTACCACCGCCGGTTCGAATCGTCGCCACTGTCGTGTTCGCGCTGATCCTCGCCCAGTTGACACACGTCTTGATCGAGAAGCGCGTTCGTTCCGGCTTGCTCTCACGGTACCGTCCAGCCACTGTTCTCGCCGGCGCGGCAGGTCTGATGGTGGTGTTGCTGATCGTCCCGACCGCGGGCTGGGCGGCACTGCAGAGTCAGGAGCGTCGGGACCGGGATGTCGTGTCCATGTTGCGCGGGGACGGCTGCTTCGGTGCTGCTGCTGCGTGGAACCGTTCCTGCCGGCTCAGCGGTGATCCGCGACAACCATTCACCCCGGCGACCTTGACCGCGGCGTACGACATCGACCCGACCTGGGACAAGTGCCAGGCGCAGACGACCGCAGCGCGCAGCTGCGTGGTCGGGGTGCGAGGGGGCACTCGGGTGGCGTTGATTGGGGATTCCCACGCGCACCAGTGGTCGTCGGTGTTGATACAAATTGCTCGCGCACGAGGCTGGGAGCTGCACCTCTATGTCAAGGGCGGGTGCGACTTCTCACGCGTGCGATGGTCGGACGTGTCGGACACGAATCAACGTCGATGCGCCATCTGGAACGACGACGTCGACCGCTCGTTGGAAGCCGAAGCCCCCTACACGCTGGTCTTCACGGCCGCTCGTGCGGACCTCCGCGGACGACCGGTGGGAGCTGACCATGATCGGGCGGCGCAGCGCGGCTACCGCGCGTCATGGGATCCGGTGATTACCCGAGGGGCCACTGTCCTTGCGATTCGGGACACCCCCGCAGCTGGGACCGGTGTGCAACGTTGCCTCGACGTGAATCCGGGTGCTGTCTCCCGCTGTCGATTGAGCACAGGACGAGCGTTCGCGGCGAAGGACTACCTCGCTGTTGCGGCGCAGCGCATCCGCGGTGCACAGGTGCTGGATCTGACGTCGTCGTTCTGTCGTGCTGGGTGGTGTCCTGCGGTGGTTGGGAACGTGCTTGTGTATCGGGACTCGCAGCACATCACCCGCACCTACGCGAACACTCTCACTCGTCCCCTGCAGCGCACCATCACGGCAGCACTGGCTCGAGCCTCACCAGCGACGAAGCGAACGGTAACGGCTGAGATCACTCGCGCGAGCGATCTCGCCCGTTCATCGCGGCGAGCTGTTCGTTGTAGGCGCGAAGCTCAGCGTCGCCGTCGCGTTGCGCCTGACGGTCCAGGCGTTTGGCGTCGCGTTTGTCTGACTTGACCCAGTTCCGCACGACGAGCAGTGCGACGAACACCATCGGCAGTTCGGACGCGCCCCAGGCGATGCCGCCGCCGGTGTGCTGGTCAGCGAGGAGTGCGGCTTCGTTGGTTTGCCCGAGTGCGCGGAACCAGTCGAGTGCGTAGACCTCGGTTGAGGTCATCACTGCGACGCCGAAGAACGCGTGGAACGCCATTGTCGCCAGGAGCGCGATGATGAGGATCGGGTAGGCGGGCCGTTGCGGGCCCGGGTCGATGCCGACGAAGACCCAGAAGAATAGGTAGCCGCTCAGCACGAAGTGGACGACCATGACGATGTGCCACTCGTGTGACTGCATCGAGGCTTGGAACGCCGGGGTGAAGTAGAACACCACAAGGGACCCGGCGAAGATGATCCCAGCGACGGCGGGCTTGCCGAGGAACTGCATCCAGCGGGAGTGTACGAAGAGCATCAGCCACTCACGGGCGCCGCGTGAGCCGTCGTTGCGGACCGGCAGCGTGCGCAGCGCAAGGAGCACCGGGCCGCCGAGCACGAGCGGCAGCGGGACGAACATCATCAGCAGCATGTGCTGGATCATGTGCGAGGAGAAGTGGATCATGCCGTAAACGGCGGGGCCGCCGTTCATCGTCCAGATAAAAATCAGGCAGCCCGTGACCCAGCTGATTGTCCGACCGACCGGCCAGCTGTCGCCGCGCTTGTGGAGCTTGCGGACGGCGAAGAGGTACCAGCCGATGCCGATGAGGGCGAGAGCGGTCCATGCCCAGTCCCAGTGCCACGCGCTCAGGAAGTTCTGCAGGGTCTGGGTGGGCGGGTAGGTGAACCCGATCAGCCCGTCACGTGTGTCTGCCCCGGTTTCCGGCGTCTGCGGGATCGGCGGTTGGCTCCGGGACACCGCGACGGAGGCGCCGATCGCGACCGCCATGAAAATGATCTCGGCGAGAGCGAACCGGACGAACAGCCGACGGTTGGCGGGGTCGCGGAGAAGCCCTGGCACGAGTTTTCTGCGCTGCGCGACGCCGGCGATGCCGAGAAGGATGAGCGCCGATGCTTTGACGGTGATCAGCCAGCCGTATGAGGTGGTGATCAGGTCGACGGGGCCGGTGAGTCGGAGTGCCGCGTTGACGATTCCGGAGAAGGCAACAGCGGCGAAGGACCAGCCGGCGAGGGTCGAGTAGCGAGCGACAACACGGCCGGTGCTGCCCTGGGTCATCGTGCGCAGCAGCAGTACCGCGGTGAGCCCGCCAACCCAGACACATACGCCGATTAGGTGGATCGCGAGGGAGTTCACGGCGTTGGCGTGCTCGAGGGATCCAGCTGCGTGACCCGACAGCGACAGCGGCAGGAGGGCGAAGATGGCGAAGACCGTCGCGACGGCGATGCTGGTCACACGTGTTGCGGAGGCGGCGATGATCGTGGCGACCAGGACCGCGGTTGCGGAGACGAGGTACACCTGACCGGCTTCCAGGCGGAAGAGGAACTCCGGAAAAGTTCGGGCGAACACGGAGCTCGTGATCGGCGCGCCGATGGTGTTGGCGCCGGTGAACACGATTCCGGCCACGGCGGCGAGGAACCACAGCGCGCCGCTCCACGCCGCCCAGCGTGCGGCCCGGTACTGCATCCAGGAGAGCCGGCCCCGTTCCTTCCGCTGACCGGGCAGCGCGAACGCTGCGACGATGAGCAGCCCGATCGTCACTGCAGCCATGGCGTCGTGGACCACTCGCGCGACAGGTAGGCCGTAGTCGACAAGCCGGCCGGCGTCGACGAGCTGTGTTGCTTCCCCGAGCGCCCCGGTCAGGGTGAGCCCGAGCAGCGCGCATGCCAGTGCGAGTGGCACTGAGATGGTGAGTGTCGAGCGAACTGCCACGGTGTCGGGCGCTACCTCAATGGGTGCGGTGCGCGTGTCTGCCGAGCGGTGGTTCGTGTCAGTCAATGGGTCATCACAAGTCGTTGTCGGGCCGCTGTTTCCTTGGTGCGCAGCAGGCTCAGGGATGCGCGGGATCAGACGTGGGGGGTGTGTTCGTGTTGGCTGTGTCCAGCCGGTTCCAGCTGGAACGTGGAGTGCTCAACACTGACATCGAAGTGTTCCGCGACGCACCGCTGCAGGTCGTCGAGCAAGGCCGGCACGCTGCCGTCGGTGAAGCATGCGGAGTCGATGCTGACATGCGCGGTGAGCACCGGAAGGCCGGTCGCGATTTGGGACGCGTGGAGATCGTGCACGTCAATCACGTGTTTCCGCTCGAGCAGGTGTGCGCGGACGTCGTCGAGGTTCAGGCCCGTGGGGGTGGCCTCCAGCAGCACATTCAGGGTCTCTCGGAGCAGCTTGAACGCCCGCGGCAGAATGAGTATGCCGATGAGGAGACCTGCAATGGCATCAGCCCCGCCCCAACCGGTGATGGCGATGACGATCGCTGCGATGATGACGGCGACTGATCCGAGAGCGTCGTTGAGGACTTCGAGGAACGCAGCGCGCAGGTTGAAGTTCGCGTTCCGGCCGGAGGCGAGCACCAGGATCGACGCGATGTTGCCGGCGAGGCCGATGATGCCGAAGACGAGCAGCCCGCCGGAAGCGATCTCCGGGGGTGCGAAGAGCCGCTGCACCCCTTCGATGAGGACGAACAGTCCGACCGCGAGCAGGACTGCCGCCTGTCCCGTGGCGGAGAGCACCTCGGCGCGGGCGAAGCCCCAGGTGCGCTTCGCGGTCGCGGGTCGTCGTGCGAGGTTCGCTGCGACGAGTGCGGTGGCTAGCCCGCCGGCGTCGGTGAGCATATGCGCTGCGTCGACGAGGAGCGCGAGGCTGTTCGTCGCGATCGCGCCGATGATCTCGGCCACAAGAATCGTTGCGGTGATGCCGAACGCGATCGCGAGCCGGCGGCGGTTCACCGCGTGCGCGTCGATGCCATGATCGTGTGAGGTGCTCATGCGTCGTGCTCCGTGTTGTGGTGGTGACGGACCACGTCGCCGACGGTGTGCTCGGCCTGGAAGATCGCATCGTGCACGAGCTTGTTCGCGTGGTCGTTCGCGAGGCGGTAGTAGACCCGGTTGCCGTCTTGCCGAGTGGTGACCATGCGGGCCATGCGCAGCTTCGCGAGGTGCTGAGACACGGCAGCCTGCGACCGGTCGACGACGGCAGCGAGATGCCCCACCGGCATCTCTTCCTCACGCAGTGCGAGGACGAGGCGGATACGTGTCGGGTCGGCGAGCATCGCGAAGATCTCTGCGGCTAGTTCGACGTGCGCGTCATCGAACTCCGCCTGCCCAACATTCGTGTATTCGCTCATGCGAATATAGTTGCATGTTGATGGTGGTGTGTCTACCGTCGGGTGGCATGGAACCGTTGGCGTGGATACCGACCGCACCGCCGACTGTCGCTGCGTTGCTCGCACCGACGTTGCAGCCCGTGCCCGTGATCCCTGTCATCGCGGTGCTGCTCGCTGCTGGGTACGTGACCGGATGGCTACGCTTACGACTGCAACGCCGAACGTGGCCGGTGTGGCGTGGCGTGCTGTTCCTGACCGGATGCGGACTGCTTGCCGTCACGATGGGTGCCGGCATCGAGGGGTACGGCTTCGTACTGTTCTCCGCGTTCATGTTCCAGCAGCTCACACTGATGATGACGGTTCCGCTACTGCTTGTCCTCGGCGCACCGGGCACGTTGCTCCTCCGAGCAACACCGCATCGAGGTCCCGGTCGGCTGGTGTTGCAGACGGCGGTGTTCGGGCTGCGGTCACGGCTCGGCCGGTTCTTGCTGCATCCCGGGTTCATGATCCCGCTGTTCCTCATCACCTTCTACGGCCTCTACCTCACCAGCGCCGCGGACGCCCTCCTCCAGACGTGGGCCGGACATGTCGGCCTCGAGCTCGCATTCCTCGCCGCTGGAGTGCTCTTCACCGCCCCGCTGATCCCAACCGACCCACTGCCACGCCGACAAGGGCACCTCGGCCGACTCCTGGATGCGTTCCTGGAGATGCCGCTGCACGCCTTCTTCGGAGTGATCCTGATGATGGCGACCGTGCCACTCGTACCCGCGTTCACCAACATTCCTGCCTCCTGGGGCATCACCGCAGTCGGCGACCAAGCGTTCGCGGGCGGCCTTGCGTGGTCGTATGGGGAAGCACCCTCACTCGCCCTAGTGCTGATCCTGATGACCAGCTGGTTCCGCCACGAATCCCGGAAGAGTCGAGAGCGGGACCGTGAGATCGATCGCGATGGTGACCCGGACCTCGAGGCCTACAACGCGCACCTCGCACGGCTGCAAGGACGAACAACCTCACCCCACGAGCAGCACGGATGACCCACCGGCACCGCATGCTCAGGCACCCCGGACACACCCAGCGAACTCACCTGTACCCCTTGACAGCGTCCTGCACAATGGATGCGGCCGCACCGATCGGGCCATCCTCATCATGACGACACTTCGCCACCTCCTCCCGCTCCGGCTGCTTCGTGCTGCCACCGCGGTGATCGCAGCCGTTCTGTTGTTGCTCGGTGCGATGACGTTGCAAAACCTGGCCGCGCACACGGACGACCCGGTGGCGAGCCTCACTGGCGCATCTACCGTGTCCGAACTGGAACAGGGCACCTCCGGTACCGCCCACGTGGACCAGCATGAGGGCGTCAGTGGAATCTTCTGCGCATTGTTGGGGCTGGCGGCGTTGGTGATGAGTGCCGGCCTCGTCCTGGCACTGCTCGCGCACGACCTCCGCCGGCCGTTGTTCTCCTTGTCCCGGGTCCTCGCCAGACTGCGGCCGCGGCTCATCCGGCACGACCAGACAGCGGTCTCGCTGACGGTCCTGTCGATCGCACGCGTCTGATTCTCCTTCCGGACGACCCCGCAACGCGGGGACGTCAAAAGCGTCCTGCCCGCTTAACGGAAGCCTTCCTGCAGACCTGTGACGAACCAGACCGCCCTCGTACCCGATTCCCCAACTCCCCTCACGCGACGCGCAGCCCTCGACGCTGAACGCCACGCCCAGCGAGCACGCACCCCTCGGCAGCTCCAACACCGGCCACTTCCCCGTCCGCGACCCATCGCCGGCGCGCCCTCCCCCGCTCGCCCGAGGAGGGCTGTCTCCTCGCAGCTGGTGTTGACCAGTGCGGCAGCAGCCGTCGTGCTCTTCGCAACTGCCGCACTGCCCGGGCCGGCAACGGCGTCCGTGGCCGCGCCGGCGACAGCCCTCACCCCCGGTGTGAGCGGGCAGAGCCTCCAGGTAGCAGCCGCCGCATTGGACCCAACTGCCCAACGCGACTCCTTCACCGTCAGCACCCCAACAGTGGTCGGCAGCGCACCGGCTACCGCGGCCGGTGAGGTGGGCGCCGTCACCGGCGGGGGCGATGTTCGCTGGCCGTTCCCCGGTCCGGTGCCGCAGAGCTCCGGCTTCGGATATCGCATCGCGCCATGCGCCACCTGCTCGACAGCGCATCAGGGCCTCGACCTCACCCCCGGAGCTGGAACTCCCATCGGTGCGGTCGCCGCGGGCGTGGTCCGCGTCTCCGGCATGCACTCTGAGTTCGGGCAGTACGTGATCATCGACCACCAGGTCGGCGGGCAGCTCGTATCTACCCTGTACGCCCACATGATCATCGGTTCATCCCCGCTCCGGACGGGGCAACGCGTCGCCGCTGGCGCTCGAGTCGGGCTTGTCGGATCTTCTGGCCGGAGTACCGGCGCGCACCTGCACCTCGAGGTGCATCAGGGCGGCGCCACTCCCATCGACCCGGCAGCGTGGCTGCGCAGCAACGCCGGCCGCAACTTCTAACAGGAAGGCACCCGTGCGACTTCGCACCCTCATCGCAATCTTCATCCCGGCAACCGTGCTCGCCACAGCACTGACCATTGCTGCCCCGGCAAGTGCGCACGACGCACTTTCATCAGCAACGCCCGCCGCAGACACCACCATCAGCGGCGACCTCGACACGGTCACCCTGACGTTCTCCGAGCAGCCCTTGGCGGGGCTGGAATCCGGACTAGTGATCAGCGTCACCGGACCCAACGGCGCCGAAGTCACCACGGGCACATTGGAAGTCGACGGCAGCACCCTCACCAAATCCGTCAATGTCACCGCCCCCGGCACGTACAACCTTGCCTGGCGGAGCGTCTCGGTTGATGGGCACCCGATCTCCGGTGGCTACCAGTTCACCTCCACCGGCAGCACCGCATCTGCCACACCGACGGCACGGGCCACTACGCCATCGGCAACACCGACAAGCGCCTCTCCGACCGCACGAGCAACGGCCGCAGCGCAGGGCGGAGGGAGGGACACCAGTCCGGCGATCTGGGCCCTTGGCGGTCTGACCGGGCTGTTCGTCCTCGCGGTCGTCGGGATCCTGCTCATCACCCGCCGCCGTCCAAAGGCTCCCGAATGATGCGGCGCACCACGGTCGCCGCGGCGACCATCATCGCGATCGTCATCGCTGCGCTGCCTGCAGTACCCGCGGCGGCGGCAACGGCACCGGCACCGAGCTGGGCGGACGTGCTCCGCGCTCGAGGCGATGAGGCGGCCGCCTCCCGGCAGGCCGAGCAGATCGCAGCGCTCGTCACGGAACTCGAGGACACGACCGTGACGGCCAAGGCGGCCGCTGATGCTCGCGGACGGGAGCTGCAAGTCGCTCAGGATGCCGCAGACGCTGCGGCGGGCCGCTTCGACACGCTCACCGCGCAGGCCGATGATGCACGAGCGGACGCCGCCGGCGCGGAGGAGCAGATCGCGTCCTGGTCGGCGTATCTCTCCCGGTCGGCAGGACGCGATCTCACGGTGAGTATCACGGCGGACACTGACGATCTCCTCTCTCGTCTGGGCACGGCGTCCAAAGTCACCGACACCATGAACACCACGCTCCGAGACGCCGCGACCAAGGCTGGGACCGCGACGGCGTTGAGTAAGCAAGCGAAGGCAGCGAAACGGAAGCGGGACCAGCTCCGGAACACCGCTGCCGGCGCCTTCACCGCAGCGTCAACGGCCGCTGCAGAAGCCGCCGCTGCGGAGGCCACCCAGCGCAGCCGCCAGCGGGAACTCAACGACCAGCTCGCGGTGCTGCGCAACCGGACGCTGAGCACGGAGGCGGCATACACGGAGGCGGAGCGGCGCCGCGCTGCAGCTGCACGAGCCGCCGCGGCGGCTGCTGCAGCACAAGCCGCGCAGAACCGTCCACAGACCCCGTCGAACCCCGGCGCGGTTTCCGCATCCGGTTGGACGATGCCAATCACGTCGTACCGCTCGTACCAGGCGTACGGCAACCGGCTGCACCCCGTACTGGGCTACTACCGCCTCCACGCAGGCGACGACTTCGGAGCCGCATGCGGCACCGGCCTCTACGCCGCATCCGCCGGCACCGTCACCTACGCCGGCCCGTACGGCGGCTACGGGAACCTCATCACGGTTGACCACGGCGGCGGCGTCACCACCAACTACGCGCACATGTTCCCTGCCGGGGTGCAAGTTGCTGTCGGGCAGCGTGTCAGCGCCGGACAGAAAATCGCGGAAGTCGGCAATGCCGGACTCTCCACTGGCTGTCACCTGCACTTCGAGGTGCGTCAGGGCGGTACCGCGATCCCACCAACCCCGTTCCTCAATGGCAAGGGGGCGTGATGGGGCCCATTCGGGCGACGTGGTCCGCCGTGCAAGTCGTTGTCCTGACGATCACCGTTGCAGTGTGCGGCGTGATGCTGCTCCGCGACGGCCCAGGGCCCGGCGGCATCTACGTCATTGGCGCGGTCTGCTTCGGGCTCGCCCTCATCGGACACGCCACCGTTCTCCTGCTCGCACGTTCCGCTCGACGCGGCGCCCCCGCTCCCAACCCAGCAAAGGGACCTCATGACTCGTAGCACCCGCATCGGTGTCGTTTCCGGCCTCATCGCCGGCGCACTCGTCCTGATCGTCATCGCCGTCTTCGTCATCCGCGCCTACGTTCCCTCCGCGCCGACCGCAGCAACAGCGGCGTCCTCGAGCCCAACCGGTGCCGTCACGCCAACACGGGTCCTCGGGCCCCCTGGCAAGGGCTCCGTCACCGTTGTCGAATTCCTCGACTTCGAATGCGAAGCATGCGCGGCGTTCTACCCCTACGTCGAGGACCTCCGCAAGAAGTACGAAGGTGACGTCACCTTCGGGTTCCGGTACTTCCCCCTCCCCGGCCATGGCAACTCCCGCACCGCTGCCGCCGCCGTCGAGGCTGCCGCCCAGCAGAACAAGGTTGAGGGCATGTACCAGCGCATGTACGAGACGCAAAAGGAGTGGGGCGAGCGAGGCACCGACTCTCAGGCCGAACGATTCCGCGGCTACGCCAAAGACCTCGGCCTGAACATGAGCCGCTACGACCGCGACGTCACCAGCAAGACTGTGCTCGAGCGCATTCAACGAGACGTCAATCTCGGAACGACACTGGGCGTGAACAGCACACCCACGTTCTTCATCAACGGCGAAGTGGTTCCCCTGCAGACCTACGCTGACCTGCAGACCGCAGTGGACGCCGCTGTGCAGGAAAGTCGATGACCCGCCGGCCATCTTGGCGACGAGCCGCGCCCGCAACGGCGGCGATCATGGCGGTGATGCTGCTGGCGGGATGCGCTGGCGGGCAGAACGGCACGCTGAGCTCGCAGTACCGCGGCGGCGAAACGAAGAACTACGTCTCCGGCGACGGCACCGTGACGCAGGTGCCAACGTCCAACCGGAGCGCTCCGGTACAGTTTGACGAGACCGCGATGGACGGCACGCAGCTGAACAGCGAGGAGCTCCGCGGGCAGGTCGTCGTTCTCAACTTCTGGTACGCCTCCTGCCCGCCCTGCCGCGCTGAGGCGAAGCACCTCAACAAGGTCGCGGAGCGCTTCGCAAGCCGAGACGTACAGTTCATCGGCGTCAACGTCCGCGACGCGCAGGGCACAGCGGAAGCCTTCGAACGCCGCTTCAACGTGACGTACCCGTCGATCCTCGACAACGACACCGGTCGCATGCAACTCGCGCTCTCCGGCGACGTGGCGCCAAACGCTGTCCCCACCACGATCGTTCTCGACGTGCGAGGCAGGGTCGCCGTGCGGATCCTCGGAGCTATCGGCGGGCCGGGAACCCTCGCCACACTCATCGAAGACGAACTCACCCGAGCGTGAGGAACAACCCCCCGCCAGGTCACCAGACCGACGCCGACCGCAGCCCAGGTTCTCAGCGCGGGCGCTCCCTCGCGACGGTCATCGGGGTCGCAGTCCTCGTCGCGGCCGTGGATCAGCAGACCAAGCTGTGGGCGCTCTGGCACCTCGACCCGCACCGGACCCTCCCCGTCCTCGGTGACCTCGTCGGCTTGCAACTTGCGTTCAACCGTGGAGCGGCGTTCTCTCTCGCAGAAGGACGAACCTGGATACTCTCCGTCCTCGCAGCACTCGTGATAGCCAGCCTGCTGGTGTGGGCGGCGACCGGCCTCCGACTCATCATCGCTGTCGGTGTCGGCTGTCTGATCGGTGGCGCAGCCAGCAACCTCAGCGACCGGCTCACCCGCGGGCAGAACATCGGCGAAGGTGCCGTCGTCGACATGATCAACTACGCCGACATCGCGATCGGCAACGTTGCGGACATCGCCATCCTCGTCGGCGTCGTCATCCTCGCGGTCACCTTCTCTCGGTCCCCGAACCCCCGATCCCAAAACGGCAAAGACGGCCCTCCCGGCGCCTCCGACTACCCCACCGAGCCCCGAAACCAGGAGCCTCGATGACGTTGCAGGAGACAGTCTTCAGTGGGCAGATGCTGGCTGCCGTTCCGATTGCCATGCTCGCCGGGCTCATTTCGTTCGCGTCCCCATGCGTTCTTCCGCTGGTGCCGGGGTACCTGGGCTTCGTCAGTGGCTCCGCGTCCACGGTCACAACGCGACGCACTCTCGGCGGAGCCGCACTCTTCGTCGTCGGGTTCGGACTGGTGTTCGTCGCCTACGGTGCAGCATTCGGCACCGCTGGCGCGTGGCTGTTCCGATGGCAGGACGTCATCATCCGCATCCTGGGGCTCATCGTCATCATTATGGGAGCCGCGTTCATCGGGCTCTTCCGTCCACTCCAACGGACCGTCCGAACATCATGGAGACCGCGACCCGGTCTCCTCGGAGCACCACTCCTAGGCGCAACGTTCGGATTGGGCTGGACGCCCTGCTTTGGTCCCACCCTCGCGACCATCACCGCTCTCAGCCTCGACTCCGGTACAGGACTCCGCGGCGCAGCCCTCGGCTTGGCCTACTGCCTCGGCCTCGGCCTCGGCATTCCCTTCATCATCGTCGCTGCCGGCTTCGGATGGGCCAGCCGAACCGTGACGTTCCTACGGACCCACATCCGGGCGATCAATCTCCTCGGCGGATGCATCCTCATCGCCACCGGGATCGCCATGCTGACCGGGGTCTGGACCCTCATCATGTCCATCCTGCAAGGCATGATCGCGAACACAACAGTTGTCCTGTAACCCCCGGAACTCCCCACCCAGCTCGTGGATCTCGCAGTGACCCGCCGACCACACGTCGCTCGTCGCTCGTCGCCTCTATGGTGCCCCGCGCACACCGTCGCCGAAGCCGCCTCGTCCGCGCTGACGAAATGGTGGTCGACCGCTGCAGGACCCAGCATCAAGTGGTCATTGGCCCGACTCTGGCTGGAACGAGCCAAGGTACCAGCCGTACGTAGATGATCATGCCGACGAGCTCGACGAGGGTCTGCGTCACCACGACGACCGGTGCGAGGCCGAGGTCGGGTGGGAGTGCGAGTGCGAGCGGGAGGACGACCAGGGAGTTCCGCGTGGCACCGCTGAACACCAGCGCGCGCCGGCTGGGGACGTCGAGCCTGGCGATTCTGCCGGCGATCGTCCCGAGTGCGGCCATCACCGCCAGGAACGTCCCGTAGATGGGTACCAGCACGATGAGCCGGGTGACGTTCTCGGCGACGGCGCCCGCCTGTGAAGCGACGACAACGAACAGGGTCGCCATCATGAGGGGCACCATCAGGCCCTGCATCAGCCCCTCAACACGTTGGCCGAAACGCGTCCGCTTCGCGAGTGCCTGCGTCGCCGCGGCTGCGGCCAGCGGCAAGACGATCAGGACGAGGAACGCTTCGACGAACGGTCCGATGTCGACTGCGGCGACCCCGGTGGGGCCGATGAACAGCAGCAGGTAGACGGGGAGCAACAGGATCTGCATCAACATCAGCAGGGGTGCCGCCGCGAGCAGCCGCGCGGACGCACCGCCGGCGAGGCCGGAGAACACGATGACGTAGTCGATGCATGGTGTCAGCAGCACCAGCAGCACGCCGAAGAGCAGTGGCGGGTCGCCGGCAACGAACCGGGACAGCGCGAACACCACGACCGGCACGACGACGAAGTTCAGCACGAGCACCGTGCCGAGGAAGCGAACGTCTCGGACCGCTCGTCCGATCGCGGCGAACGGCACCCCGAGGAACGTCGCGTAGAGCAGAAGTCCGAGGACGGGGTTGATACCGACCTCGAGGCGCTCCGCTCCAGGCAGCACCAGTCCGGCTCCGGCGCCGATGGCGATCGCGGCCAGGTAGAGCAGGATCTGGTGAGCCTCCATCGCGGAGACGAGCCGCTTCACCGGAACGCTCCGGCCGCATCAGGGGTGTGCACGAACGTTGACCCTAAACGTTCCAGTGCGCTGGAAGGTCAAGCCGTACGCTGCTGACGTGCGCATCTCGGAAGCCAGCCGCAGAACCGGTGTCGCAGCGACCACGCTGCGGTACTACGAGTCCCTTGGCCTGATCGGCAGCCGCCGGCTCGAGAACGGGTACCGCGACTACGACGACGCCGCGATCGACCGGGTCGGGTTCATCCAGGCGAGCAAGGAGCTCGGCCTCTCCCTCGTCGACGTCGCCGCGCACCTCGTCACGGTTGATACCCGATCCTGCACGGACGTCCGCGACACCATGCGTCCCGTCCTCGCCCGACGTCTTCAGGAGATCGACGACAAGATCGCCCGACTGCAGCAGCTCCGCGGGCGGTTGGCGCAAGCGGATCAGGACTTCGCGGGATGCCCGGACCGTGACGAGCACTGCAGCACGCAGTGCGTCATCGCCGACGGCATCGGCGCAACTGCCCGGCGTCCCGGAAGGTAACCGCGCGGCCGAGGGTTAGCGCGTCGGTGCGGTGATGAGGCCGGCGAGGGTATCGAGCGCGCCGGGCACGAGGGAGAAGTACGCCCAGGTGCCGCGCTTCTCGCGGTGGAGGATCCCGGCGTCGACGAGGACCTTGAGATGGTGTGACACGGTCGGCTGGGACAGGCCGAGCGGTTCCTGCAGGTCGCACACGCACGCCTCGGCGCCGTCGTGCGCGGCGACCATCGAGATCAGCCGGAGCCGCGCCGGGTCGGCGATCGCCTTGAGCGACTTCGCCAGGACCTCAGCGGACGCCTGGTCCATCGGCTCGGTGGTGACTGGCGAGCAGCACGCGGTGACGTCCTGGATGGGAAGCAGCTCGATCGTCATGGGCTCATCCTCCCACGGACTTCGACACGCGTCTATATTTGCGTTCATCGATATCGACGTGCTTCGATGTACGCGCCGTCTTTCGGCTCCCGCTCGATCCTTGAAGGACCAGCCTGATGACTCACCTCCTCGCCGTCGGTGGCAGTGACGCCGGCATTGCCGCGGCGCTCCGCGCCCGTGAACTCGACCCGTCGACGGATGTGACGGTGGTGCTCGCGGATGAGTTCCCGAACTTCTCGATCTGCGGTATCCCGTACTGGGTGTCCGGGGATATCGCCACGGAAGCGTCGCTCGCGCACCGCTCCCGCGCCGACCTCGAGGCCGCCGGTATGACCGTCCGCTCCTCCACGTGGGCTTCCGCCGTCGACGTCGACCGTCGCTTGCTGACCGTCATCGGTCCCGCCGGCGAGGATGAGATCTCCTACGACGAGCTGCTGATCGGCACCGGCGCCGAGCCGGTGCGTCCGGCTGGGGTCCCGTTCGGGGAGCCGGGCATTCACCTGCTGCACTCCATGACTGATGCCGAGCAGGTCGTCGCTGCCCTCGAGCTGCTGCCGGCGGGGAGCCGGGTCGCGGTCGTCGGTGCCGGCTACATCGGCCTGGAGATGACCGAAGGGCTCGTCGCCCGTGGGTTCGACACCACGCTGATCCAGCGCGGCCCGGAAGTGCTCTCCACCCTCGACCCAGAACTCGGCTCCCTTGTCACCGCCGAGGTCCGCCGCCACGGCGCGACCGTCCTGACTGGTTCCACCGTCACCGGGATCACACCAACCGCCGGCGGTGAGTGGCGCGTCGCCACCAGCTCGACGTCCGGTGATGCGGAGGGCACGTTTGCGCTCGTCGTGGTCTGTGTCGGTGTCCGCCCGGTCACGGACCTCGCTGTCGCTGCCGGCGTGCAGCTGGGTCAGGCCGGCGCGATCGTCGTCGACGCGTCCATGCGGACTGGGGTGCCGCATGTGTGGGCTGCGGGTGACTGCGTCGTGACGCACCACCGCCTCCTCGGCACGACCTGGTTGCCGCTCGGTACGACGGCGCACAAGCAGGGTCGCGTCGCCGGGGAGAACATGCTCGGTGGTAGCAAGGTCTTCGCAGGTTCCGTGGGGACGCAGGTGGTGAAGGTGTTCGACCTCGTCGCCGCCCGCACCGGCCTCCGCCAGCACGAGACCGGCCCACTGGACGTGTCGCCGCTGACGCGGGTGACGGTGGCGGATGACCACAAGCGGTACTACCCGGGTGCGGTGCCGCTGACGATCAGCGTCACCGGCGACCAGTCCACGGGCCGGCTCCTCGGTGCGCAGATCGTCGGTCAGCGGACTGCGGAGATCAGCAAGCGGATCGACACGTTCGCCACTGCCCTTTACGCGGAGCTCACCGTGGACGACGTCATCGATCTCGACCTCTCCTACACGCCGCCGCTCGGATCCCCGTGGGACGCCGTGCAGGTCGCCGCGCAGGGCTGGGAACGCGCCGCCGCAGCGGCGAACCAGGCCGGGGTGACCGCCTGATGGTGATGGCTGTGGTCGCGGCGGCGATCTTCGTCGCGACGCTCGTGGTGGTGATCTGGCAGCCCAAGGGCTTCCCGATCGGCTACACCGCGCTCATCGGCGCCGTCGTCGCCCTCGCCACCACTGTCGTTGGCCTCTCCGACGTCCCGACAGTGGTCGGGATCGTGTGGAACGCGACGCTGACGTTCGTCGCGGTGGTGCTGATCTCGTTGATCCTCGACGAGGCCGGGTTCTTCGAGTGGGCGGCCCTCCACGTCGCCCGTTGGGGCCGCGGCAACGGACGGCTGCTGTTCGTCCTCATCGTGGGCCTCGGCGCCGTCATCGCCGCGGTGTTCGCCAACGACGGTGCCGCGTTGATCCTCACCCCGATCGTCGTCGGGATGCTCCGAGCCCTGAACATGCCGCAGAAGGCAGCGCTGGGGTTCATCCTCGCCACCGGGTTCATCGCCGACACCGGCAGTCTGCCGTTTGTGGTGTCGAACCTGGTCAACATCGTCTCCGCCGACTACTTCCACCTCGGCTTCGCCGAGTACGCCGCCGTCATGATCCCCGTCGGCATCGTCTCGGTCCTGGCGTCCCTCGGCATGCTGCTGGCCTACTTCGGCAGGAGCATCCCGAAGCGGTATGACGTCCTCGCCCTCACTAACCCCGCCGCCGCGGTGAAGGACCGAGCGACGTTCCGCGCCGGCTGGGTCGTCCTGGCACTGCTGCTCGTCGGCTACTTCGCCGCCGACCCACTCGGCGTCCCCCTCGCAGCCGTCGCCGGTGTCGGTGCCGTCGTGATCGTGCTCGTTGCCGCCCGGCAGCCTGCATTCCTCTTCGCCCGCACTGCGTCTGCACCGGTCCTCGTTACCACCGGCGGCACCGCCACCGTCCGTGCCGCTGGTGGCGGAGCAGGGGCGCCGTCGGGGCGGGTGATTCCGGTGTGGAAGACGATCCGGGAGGCGCCGTGGCAGATCGTGCTGTTCTCCATCGGCATGTACCTCGTCGTCTACGGCCTCCAGAACCAGGGCCTCACCGACCACCTCGCGACGCTGTTCGACGTGTTCGGTGACCACGGGGTCCTCGTCACCGCGCTCGGCGTCGGGTTCACCATCGCGATCCTCGCGTCCCTGATGAACAACATGCCCACCGTCCTCATCGCCGCTCTCGCCATCAGCGGTGCCGGAGCGACCGGGCTGACGCACGACGTGATGGTCTACGCCAACGTCATCGGCTCCGACCTCGGCCCGAAGATCACCCCCATCGGATCCCTCGCGACGCTGTTGTGGTTGCACGTGCTGGAGAAGAAGGGCATCCACATCGGGTGGGGGCAGTACTTCCGCACCGGCATCGTCCTCACCATCCCCGTCCTCGCCATCACCCTCGCCGCCCTCGCCGGCTGGCTCACCCTCATCCACTGAACCCGAAAAGACACACACCCATGAGCAACAAGCCCACGATCCTGTTCGTCTGCGTCCACAACGCCGGACGCTCCCAGATGGCCGCCGGCTACGCCCAGGCCCTCGGCGGCGACCGCGTCGAGGTCATCTCCGCCGGCAGTGCGCCGAAGGACCAGATCAACCCGATCGCGATCCAGGCGATGGCCGAAGACGGCATCGACATCGCCGGCAACCAGCCGAAGATCCTCACCACCGACGCCGTCCGCGACTCCGACGCCGTCATCACCATGGGATGCGGCGACGCCTGCCCGATCTTCCCCGGGAAGCGGTACGAGGACTGGGAACTCACCGACCCCGCCGGCCGCGGCATCGAGGACGTCCGCCCCATCCGCGACGACATCAAGCACCGCGTCCAGACGCTCCTCGCCGAGCTGCTGCCCGCCGAAGCAACCGCGTAACGACCAGGAAGCCGCAGACCATGACGCTCACCCTCACCGTCCCACCCCGGACCGACGCGGACCGCCTCACCGGACTCCCCGTCGCGATCATTGGTGCCGGCCCCGTCGGCCTCGCTGCCGCCGCGCACCTCCTTGAGCGCGGCCTCGATGTCGTCGTCTACGAAGCTGGGCCGACCGTGGGGACGAGCGTTCGCGCTTGGGGGCACACGCGGCTGTTCTCCCCGTGGCAGTACGTCATCGACCCTGCCGCCCAGCGCCTCCTGGAAGCCACCGGCTGGGAAGCACCTCGAGCGGCGTCGTTGCCCACTGGCCACGACCTCGTCGACACGTACCTGGCACCCCTGGCAGCGACCCCGCAGCTCGCACCGGTGATCCAGTACGGCACCCGCGTGGAAGCGGTATCCCGGCAGGGCATGGACCGCACCCGCTCCACCGGCCGAGCCGACACCCCATTCCTGCTCCGCCTCCACACCGCCGACGGCGTCACTGACGTGACTGCGCGTGCGGTCGTCGACACCTCGGGCACCTACACGTCCCCGAACCCCCTCACTGCCGCCGGCCTCGCACCCGCCGCGGACCTCGGCGACCGGGTCGTCCACGCACTGCCTGACGTCCTCGGCGCCGACCGGGCCCGGTTCGCCGGTCGTCGGGTCCTCGTCGTCGGTGCCGGCCACTCCGCAGCGAACACGCTCATCAAGCTCGCCAGCCTCGCCAAGACCGCGCCGGGAACCGACGTGCTGTGGGCTGTCCGAAACGCCGGCACCGCCCGGCTCGGCGCCGACGCCGCCGACGGCCTCGCCGCCCGCGGGCAGCTCGGGTCCACCGTCCACGGGCTCGTCGAATCCGGTCAAGTGCAGCAGATCGCCTCGTACGAGATCGACGACGTCCAACCCGACGGCGACCAAGTCACCATCACCGGACGTCGCGCCGGCGAGCCCTTCGCGGTGACCGTCGATGTCATCGTGAACGCGACCGGGTTCCGGCCCGACCTCGACATGCTCCGCGAAATCCGGCTCGGCCTCGACGACATCGTCGAAGCACCCCGCGCCCTCGCACCACTGATCGACCCGAACCTGCACTCCTGCGGGTCCGTGCCCCCGCACGGCGTCGCGGAGCTTGCGCACCCGGAGCCGAACTTCTTCATCGCCGGGATGAAGTCCTACGGCCGAGCCCCCACGTTCCTGCTCCTCACCGGCTACGAGCAGGTCCGCTCCATCGCCGCCGAACTCGCCGGAGACCACACCGGAGCCCGACAGCTCGAACTCGTCCTCCCCGAAACGGGTGTCTGCTCCACCGACATCGGTGGCAGCTCCTGCTGCACCACCCCGGCCGCCACTGCCACTCCCGCAGCTGAGGACGCTGCCTGCTGCACTCCGCCTGACTCGGCTACCGGCAACACCTCGTGCTGCACCAACTGACCGAACCTGCGTCCATGACCACGAAGCCCACTGTCCTGTTCATCTGCAAGCACAACGCCGGCCGCTCCCAGCTCGGCGCAGCACTCCTCGAACTCGCCGCACCCGACCGGTACACGGCCACCTCCGCCGGCATCAGCCCAGCCGACGAGTTGAACCCCTCGATCGCCGCGACCGTGGACGAGCTCGGCCTCGACATCACCGGACGCATACCCCGGCGCGTGACGCCCGACCTACTCGAACAGGCGGACATCGTCGTCCTTATGAAGCCCGGCCTTGAGCTGCCTGCAGAACCACGCGGCACGGTCCTGGAGTGGTCGTTCCCTGACCCGACCTCCTGGTCGCCAGACGACGTGCGACCGATGCGGGACGCCGTCGCGGAACGCATCGAGCGAGAGCTCCTGCAGCCGTAGCAACCGGCCAACCCGACACGGAGCGAAGTCCGACTCACGACACGGAGCAAAGCTGCTCACACCATAGGTCATCCACGTTTGCAGACTGACGAGGTGCGGTGACGTTCACTCCGTCCCGACAGCCGGTCGTTGGCTGGGCACTTCGCTGACTCGGGGCGGTGAGCCGTTCCGTCCTACGTGGCGCCGGGCAGCTCCGTCGCACATAGGTGGTCCGCATCGAATCTCATTTCGGGTGCCCTATACGGGCGGGCCGCCAGCGTCAGTCCTCGCTCGTACGATCCGTCCCGTAGGTCGTCGTCGTTCGAATCGTTGGGTGCCGCCGCAGCCGTTCTCGCTTGAGGAAGAGGCGCGAGGCGAGGACGTGCGGGAGCTTGAGCAGCCGATGCCGGTGTACGCCTGGTTCCAGCTGCCGGACAGGCTTATTCGCCGAGATGATGCGGTCGCTCGAAGCATGACTCGTGATGCGGTCTGGGTGGAAGCGGGTCGCGGCGAGACGAAGCTGACGGCATGGGTGTTGCGGAGTGCGGTGCGGCATCGAGCCGAGGAGCGGTCGAGCTGATCCGCACTGTCAAACGCTGAATAGCGTGCAGCGACGTCCCACAAGTACTTGCCGCGCCTCGTCGGTGAGCAGGGAGGTCGAACCCTCCGAGGCGACGCTCCACGTGTTTCGCCCCGGTTCAACGACGGCGAAGGGTTGCGCGTCGGCGTAGATGGCGAGGACCGTTCTATCTGGCGCTGTGCGGCCGAGATCGAGAAGCAGCTCACCGCGCCAGGTGGGTACTCGGGCGGTGTAGCTGTATGGACCGTCGGGTGCGTTGTCGGGTAGATCGAACAAGCGGTCAGAGCCTGTCCCCACGAGCACCGCGTGGGCGGCGGAGCGTCCGAGGAGATCGGCGATGTCGAACAGTGCGTCGCTGACGAAGGGGGCGGTTTAGAAAGGCACTCCACCAGTGCGGACGTCCATGGTGCTCCGTGCGGAGGAGGACGAAGCGAGCGTTGTCGCGAGTCTCGCTGACCACGAGGACGCTACCGACGGTCATCTGTGCGAGGAGTTCTGCGGCGCCGGTCAGCGTGAGGGGCTTGGCTGCGGTCTCCGCGTTGAAGCGCGAGTTCTCAAGCGAGTTGTCAGTCACATGGGGAGCTATGCGGCGAAGTCCGATGCCCGTCAAGCGGCCCCTTACGGAGTGTGGCGGATCGCGTTCGCAGGGCGCCCCTGGTCAGGGGGATTCCCGTTTGACGGGTGGGTGGCCGCGGACGCCGGCGATGTTCGGCAGGTGAACGAAGAGCGAGATCCGGTCGGTTGGTGGTTCGCCGCGAACGCGGAACGCTGCCGCGCCGATGCGGTCAAGCTCTGGTGCGAACAGGCGTGCCTTGGCTGCGGAGATGTGGCCGACTTTTCGTGTGGCGTCCCAGACGGCGACGGCGTTGTTGTCATGTCGGTTCCGTGGTTCGCGCACGAGCCAGTACTCGTGCCCGCCGACGGAGTGGCGGTGCCGGTCCGGCACGTAGGCGAAGGTGCCCTTGACTCGGAACCGGGAAGCGGCCAGCGACGTGAGGTCCTCGGCGTCGCTGAAGTCGGGGTGACGCTCCCGACGTTCTTGTGCTGCCGCTTGCAGCGTTGCAGCGGGCGCCCCGGTCGCTACCTTCGGCTTCGCTGGCTGCGAGGTCGTGTCCGGCGGGGTGGATGAAAGCGGAGCCCGTTTCGATTGGTGCCGGAGCGCGCGGACGGCGAAGTACGCGATCACCAATGCGCATAGGACGACGAGCAAGGCGGCCACGGTCGAAGCGTATGGAGGCTTTCGACTCGGCTGCAATGCCCCACTCGAGGGCACGTCTCCCCGGTTGCCCCAATCGGCTACCCGTCGATCGGTGTCCGCAAGTGTTGATTCAACGCCACGTCGAGTTCCCGCGGCAGCCACAGGAACCCGGGCGCCTGATTCGGGACCTCGGGGAGCGCATGAAGTGCTGGAACGAGCTGAGCGATGGCGTCGTTGACCGTGACGACCTGCGCCTCGTATACGTCGGCCTGGTACCAGCGCGGCCCGACTCGGGTCCTGGCGCCACCGTCTGGTCGTGCGGTGACGGGCCAGCACGACCACCGCCACTGGTACCCGACTCTGGAGACATCGCCGCAGACGTACACGCGGTCTGCCCAGCCGAGGACTTCGAAGGTGTTGACGCTGCCGAACGTGCCGGCGTCGTCGAGGTCGAAGGTGCGCATGATCGCCGCCCACGGGTTCTGCGGGGTGCGTGCACGGATGATGTCCTTCGCCTGCGGCAGGTTGTTGAGCGGCTCCCACGCGGTGCGGGTGTCGTTGTCGCGGTACCAGAGCTCCTCCTCGGCGTTCGCGTCCGGGGCCAGCAGTAGGGAGGGCAGGAGCTCGGGGGCTCGTGACGCTGCCAGCGTGTTGTCGATTCTCATCTCGGTTTGGTGTTGGTCACGATGGAAGATTCCAGCGGAGGTCGTAGACAGTGTCGGCGAGGAACTGGAGCCGGTTGCGGATGTCGTGGAGGGCTTTGTTGTCGTCGTCGTTGCGGGTGTCGGCGCGGAGGAGTGTGTTGGCGGTGATGAAGTCGTCCGTGTGGTTGCTGTACCCGGCTGCTTTCGCGGTGGGGAAGATGGTGGGGTCGGCGGGGATGATGAGTTCGGTGCCGGCGTAGTCGTGGTCTTCGGGTTCGAAGCCGAGTCCGGGCATGTCGATCTCGGCCGGGGCGTAGGCGACGAGGCGGAACGGCGGCGGAACGTGGTCGGGCCGGAACCGGGATGCGTCGCGTTCGGTTGCCCACCTGCCCGACATCAGGCAGCCCGCACCGATCAGAACTTCTGCTTGATGCTGAATCGGCAACGCTGACCGCCATCTCGCGCGGATTCCACCCACCCCGGGATAGCACGCGATCGAAAAGTCCACGAGGCCGCCGACCTGACGGGATTCCCATCCGATGCTGGTCCTGTGCACGCGTTTGCCAAGTCGTGCGAGTGCGTCATCCACCTGCCCCGGCATGAATCCTCCACGTTCGACAAGTTCGTCGAAGGTGGCCCCGTTCACGGCGAGCATCCGTGCCACAGCGAATGTGATGTAGATCGGGGCGGCGTCCTTCCACCGATCCCAGCTACCCAACCGCTGCTTCCCGTCCGCCCAAAGGCGCCGTCGCTCGACGTCAACGAGGAGGACGTTCGGGTTCTGTTCCGCGAGCGCGATCAGCGACGGTGACAGCACCCGCGGTACCAGCAGGATCAGTTCAGAGTCCTTCTGCTGTTCGGTGCGGGGGTTCTTCGTGGCGGTGTGGAGGCGGGCTCTGCGGCCGTCTACGAGGCGGAGCGTGTCGTGGGACTCGACGACCGCGTTCAGGCCGGCGAGTTTGAGGACAGCGAGCGCGTCGGTGAGGTCCGCGGTCTCGCCAAGCCCATACGGGAGCGTGATGTGCGGACGTCCCGCGTAGGCGTCGGCGACCCATTGCAGTGCGGGTCCCATCAGCGGCGCTCGTCCGGGGTGTCCGGGCGGATGAGCGCCATGAGCCAACTCGCTTCGGTGAGGAACGGCTCCCATCCGTCGCGGGTGTCACCGTGTGCTGGTTCGCAGCGGTAGCCGCCGTCGCTGTCGGTGCTGCTGACGAGGACCTGCCGGAGTTCGGTGTCGGGTGGGTCGCGGAAGTACATGTGTCCGTGGGTGCCGGCCATGTCGAACGCGACGGTGAGCAGGAACAGCTCCGGTCGGGTGGTCACCAGCGCCACCGCCGTCCGCGGAATAAGGCGATGACGGTGGCGACGGGCCGTCCTTGCTGCATCCAGGCCAACGGTGTCAGGGGCACGTCGTCGACGCTGAGGAACTGCCGGGGTGTGGTCATGAACTCGGTCATCGCTGCCGCGTCGAGGAGCCGCTGCGGCGCTGCCGCGAACAGCACGTCAAGCCCCGGTAGGAGCACGGCGGGGTCGCCGAACTCGGGGAGGGCGGGTTGGACGAGTTGCCAGTCGGGGATGCGTTCTTCACCGTCGAGGTCGAAGCTGGTCAGCAGGTTCGACCCGAACAATTCACCGACCTCATCAACGCTGATCTGCAGCGCGGCGGCGGCTTCCGCTTCGGTGAGGGTCGTCTCCAGCAGGTGGCGGCGAATGCGTGCCTGGGTGGCCTGCCACCACTCTTCGGGAACGTCAGCACCGTCGGCAGGAGCGGCACCGGGTGCGCGGGGGATTTGGCGGCCTTGGTCGGTGTAGGCCTGGAGCTGGTCGATGCTGATCTCACCGCGGGCGTACATCCACAACTGGCCTTGCCAGGGCATGTCGTCCGGGAACCCTTCGAGGTAGCCGGAGTGGATGACTTCCCGGACCGCTTTTTCCCGCTTCGCGATCTCGGAGGCGGGGATGAGCAGGGTTTGGACGATGCGGTTCGCTTCGCGTGTTGCGGGGATGGTCAGGTCGGTGAGATGCCGCCGGTTCCGGTCAACGAGCTCGTAACCGGGCTCTTTGTCGCTGTGTTCAATCATGATCCGCGCCATCGACGCTGCCGGGTCGTCGGTGTCCTCGAGGAGGACATGCCCCCAGAGGATCCGGTCGTTCGAGAGGTGTAGGGAAACCAGACGCATCATCAGCAGTACCTCCAAGAAATCGTCAACAGGCGAGCGGGACCGGGGCAGGTCAGCTGGCCGGTGGGTTGGGTCGGGTTCGGCCGATGCGTTCCGGCTGCTCGGTGAGGATGAACCGCATCAGGCGCTCCGTTTCCGCCATCGCCGCGACCGACACGTCGCTCCCGGTCGGGTCGGTGGTGGTGAGGCGGAACCAGGGCTCCTCGTCCGAGTGGTCGACCAGAACCGTCGCCCACGGCCCATCCGGATCGTTCGAGTCAGTGAAGATGGCGGCGCCGAAAAACCGGACGTCGTCGAACGCCAACGTCAGAGACACCAACTGCAACCTCACGGACGGCTCTCGTTTGCTTCGTCGGTCATTGGACGTGCAACCAGCGGAGGTCATAAGTGGCGTCTGCGCGGAAGCAGCAGCTGCCGCAAGGGCGCCGGCTGCGGTGCTCGACGGTCAGACATCGCGGGCCAGCCGCGGATCGTCCTCCGCCAGCCGTTCCAAGCCAAGCCCAGACGCTTCGAGAATCGCGTCCTCAGACTCTTCCGTCGCGACGAAGGACCCGATCTGCGCGTTAGCGGCGACAAGAACCTCGATACGGCTCCGGGCATCCAGCACCACTGCGGCAACTTCCTCGTCGCTGCAGTCGGAGGTGAATTCCGGCTTCGACGGGTGCAGGGCTGGGAACTCGAGCTGCTGTACCGGTGGGTGCCACTTCACGCCGACGCGGAGCACGCGGCCGTCGGCGTCGCTGCGGTAGAACATGGACCCGAACGGGTGGCCCATGTCGAGGGTGAGGTCCGCTCCGTACAACGTCCACCCCGCGGCGGCGTAAGTCGGGTCCCAACGCTGCACGATGAGGGCACCGATGCCCATCTCGAGTCCAGGGACGAGGGCTTGGTCGTCGCGGACGTCGGCGTAGAGCTCCTGCAGGTTCGGGGGACTTTGGTCGCGCATGCTCGACAGCGGGATACGCGCTACGGTGCGAACGGCTGCACGGCCTGGCCGCTTCCCGGGACCCGAGCCCATGTCGGGGGAGTTTCCGCTCATCGGCCGGCGCTCTTGCCAGCGGTGGCAGCCGGGCGGCGACGGTACCGGAGCGTCGTCAGGACGCAGACGGTGGGGGGTGCGACGTGAAGCATGTCGAGGACGCTACGAGAGCGCTCCGTTCTTCGCAGCCGTTTCGGCCGCTCTGAGTCCGGCAGCAGGAAAGCTGACGAGCTTCAGCGGGAGTCGCGGTGCTGCGCCATGGCTTCTGGCGCGTCGTCGGTGGCGAGCCGCGTTGACCCCACTTCGCGGGGCATGACGGGTCCCGTCGGCGCCATTTTGTCCCGCGAACGAGGGTCTTTCGCCGATTTTCGGCTCTGCTGGTGCTCGCGAACAGGATTTCAGCCCCGCTCCCGGACGCGCTCTGGCATAGGGCTGACATCGGCGGAGAACCACTCCGCCCCAACTCGGAAGACCCCAGCCATGAACTCCAACAAGTACAACACCGTCACCTCGATCGCCTTCTGCACGCGCACGACCCCGCACCGCCATAGCATGCTGGAGCTGCAGCAGCTCCGCATCGCACGGCACCGGGCCGGCCAGCGCGGCCAGCAGAAGATCACCTGCCCGATGATCCGTCAGTGGCGAGGCGAGTTCGAGGACATGTACGAGGTGCGGACCGAGCCGGAACCGGTCGAGGTGTCGCGCACGAGCGAGGCCGACCTGCGCGTCAGTCGACGGGTGGAGGCCGACGTGCAGGTCAGCAGCGTGCTCCTCCGCTGGCACTGCACCGAGTGGCCTGTGGTGACCATCCGCACCTGCGGGGAGACCGACCTCGACGGCGAAGCGCCGATCCCGGCACCGGCGCCCGCACCGAACGACCCCATCTGCGGCGGATACGCGCACCGCCTCGACGCCACCCAGCTCCCACCGACCCGCCAGTACGACTACCAGGGGTACGACAAGCACCGTTCCGACCGCGCCACCGCCCTCCAGCGCGCCGCCGAGCGGTGGTTCGACGCAGCCTTCGCTCCCACCGTGCAGACGGTTCCGCGACGCGCCGGCCAGCGAGTGGCCTTCGACGCGACGAACATCCGCCTCACCGCAGCCCGGTACAGCCCGCAGCAGTCGAACGACGACGCTGGCTGGGACGAGAAGACCCCGTCGCCGGTCCGTCGGCAGTCCGCGTGGGAGGTCGAGTACGCCGTCATGACCCGCCACACCTCCGAGTCGAGTTTCCTCGGCTCTGTCCGCTGAATCGCTTTTCCCGAACGCGAGTCACCGCCGGAAGAAGGGAACACCAACAAGCAGCACGCTTCATCAGGTCATCGAAAGCGCCGTCCACCACAGGTGGGCGGCGCTTTCGTCGTATCGGAGGCGCTTCAGAAGGCAGCGGGCGAGGCGCTCGCGTCAGCGATCGCCGTCAGAGACGCTCTTGGAGCGTCGGTGGCTGTCGTTCCAGCCGGGGATGTTGGCGTCAAGCCATCGCCTTTGGTCGGTGGTTCGTGGTCGGTCCTTTTGGAACCGCAGCCACTGCAGTGCGTTGACGCCGCAGATAACGACGGTGCGATCCGGGCGGCGTCCGTCATGCCTGTCCATCCAGGTCGCGACTGCGTCAGCGATCTCAGACCATGTAGCTCTCGTTGCCGCGACGTTCCATCCGGGCACGTGCTCGTCGAGCCATTGGCCCCGCTTCACCTGCATGGCTCCTTCGCCCCGCTTCTGATCAATCTCCCGTTGGAAGACGAGCCACGTGCCGAGGGAATATCCGTCCACTACCTCACGGGTATGCGGAAAACGGTCGTTCGTGCGAACGAACTTCTGTAGCGTTTCGGCCTGTCGATTCCACAGCTGCTCGCTCGGGGACAGTTCCCACTCGGGCACCCATGTCTCGAGGTAGTACTGCCGAGCTGGATGCAAGGTTTCGCCGGTCCTGGCCTTGCCGAGCCGCCGCTGCTTGTCGAGCCACGCGCCGATCTTCAACCCCCGCGAGACGGTGGTATGCGGTGGGAGAAGCTTCTTCTTCTCGACGTAGTCGCGGACTTCCTCCGCATGCTCGAACCAGGTGTGTCCGAACTCCTCAGGGCCGTCCCAATCCTCTCGGGGGATTTCATCGCGATTCCGGGGTCGTTCGTTTCGCATGCAGCGACTCTTCCGAACCCGCGTTGCTGATCGAAAGCCGACTCGCCCGATGCCCCCCGTACTGGGTCGGCGATTCAAACTTCGGGCCCGGCTATGTCCGCGTCGCACACTTAGGAGGGCACGCGCGGAAGGATGGCATCATCAGCCCTCTTCGCTGGTCTCGCTGTCGGAGTCGTGTGGCGCCTCGGACTCGGCGCCCAGTATCTCGAGGTTGCCGGTGGCCTCACCGTCGATGGTGATCTGCCGCGGGTGAGAACCCAATTCCGTGAGTGCGTGCTGCGCTTCCTCGGTGAATCGGTTGACGTTCTGGCGGCTTTGCAGCAGTCGAAGCTTGGCGTCGCTCGCCTCCGCCCATCCCTGTCGCCACCCCGCGACGAGCCGCGGGATCGCGCTGCTCACGCGCTCGGGATGCTTGAGGACATACATGAACAGCGAGGCCGCACCGCCAGCGCTGGCCACGCCTGCGCCGACGTGCACCCATGCGAGCAGGTCCAACGGGGAGCCGGCGGACATCCGGCGCACCGCAAGACCAGGCAGGTCATCGTTTGAGCCTGGCTCGACGGCTCGGATGCAGGCGTCCCAGAGGCTCGAGAGAGCGAGGATGGTCAGCCCCGCATCCCGCGCGGTCCACTCTGGGCGATCGATGCGAACGGCGATCTGCAAGCCATCTACGGGTCGAAGCCAGTGATCGATCTCGAGTCCATCGAGTCGACGCACGTTGAGGTGCTCGTTCGCCAAAGCAAGCCACTCCAACGAGTAAATGCGCTCGTCACGACGCCCGAGGTTGAGCCACTGCGGCTCCGGGAGTGTGCCGGCAGCGATCATGGCTCGCACTCCGTCTGGTTTCACGCCGAGCAGCCGGGCTACGACACTGGTCGACAGATGTGTCGGGTCATCTCGACGAGTCGTTGTCACACGCGGACGCTAACCTCATGCGATGGCCAGGTGAGGAAGACTCGCCCCATAACGAGAAGGAAAATCTCATCGTGACCGACGACGTGCCCGTGATCAGCTGCCGGGATCATGTCGACCGGGCCCCTTCTCCGGATTCTGGTCGGAACTCGCGGGGAGGGACACCACGCTTCAGAGCAGATCTCCTCGTGCAGGGCCTCGCAACCAAGAAGCTGCGGACCACAGGGGAGAGCTGGTTCACGAGCTGGCGGCGACGCCAACAGGGGTTTGCGGACGGGCAATTCCGTCTGGTACCCGAAGAAGGCAACCCTGCAGACGCGACGGCAGTAGGGGTATGGCTCGACGACGAACAAGTTGCCTACATCTATGGAGACGATGCAGAGCGGTACACGGCGGCGCTCACGCATGTCGGTTGCAATCTCCTGGTCAACGCGGTGCAAACGGAGGACGGGCTCGAGCTTCGAGTCGAGGCACCGGCACCTCGCGCACTCAAGAAGCTCCTCCGAACCGCCGATCCGTCAACGTTCGTTCCCTTGCCGGCGCCAGTATCGATCGCCGCCGGCCCTCGTGCAGGTCATGACATGCGTCGCTACCCTGCGCCCGTAGGGGACTACTCGCTGCCGCCATCCGTTTGGTGGCCAATAACGGGCGGGCGCCGTTCGGGCGGCACGACGGCGGACAGTCCGGGGGCCGTCTCCACCTGCCCGCTGTGCCTCAATCCGATGGATCAGACGACAGCACGAAGAGTGAACGCAACTCGGAACAAGACCGCCGCCCGAATGATCTGCCCAGAGTGCTTCATCGAAATCGGCCCCGGCGAACGACCCAGAGGCGTCGAACTGACGCCAGACCAGATCGTCGCGAGCATGAAGCAATACCACGCGGTCACCGGCGCCATCCCTCGGCAGGGGGGGCTCGGGCTACGCGTTCCTTGATAAGTACCCGAGAAGCGCATCGCCGGAGGAGCTCCTTGCCTTCCTTCGCCTCATCTGGGACTGGCCAGATCGCTCGACAGTCAACGAGGTGTTCGGCAGCTGGCATGGAGCGCTCGCAGCATCTGGCGTACTCGGCGACGGCACAGAACGCATGAGCCGCGGCGTGCGATCCATCGCCAACGACGGACATCTCTGCCTGTCCTACGGGGAACGAACAATCGACGACTGGCTCCACAAACAAGGCATCGCCCACACCCGCGAACCCTCCTACCCCGGCACGAACTACCGCGGTGACTTCCTCGTCGGCGACCTCATCATCGAGTATCTGGGGCTACACGGCGACCCCGACTACGACGCTCGCTTCGCCGCGAAACGCAGGGCAGCCAAACGAGCAGGTCTCGACATCTTCGAAATCACACCGCGAACGCTCGGCGACTGGGACACGCTCGCACTCCGGCTAGCCCAACGGCCAGCGCGCTGGGCACCGACAGCGACGCCTGTCTCACCCGCTCCCACTGCCGAGCCACTCACGCCGGTACCCGAAGGACCGACCGGTGCCCCTGGCTGGCGGACCGACCCGCTCAACGCTTCCGGGCGGCGATACTTCGACGGATCTGCCTGGACCCATCACACGCTGGACCGATCGGGTGAGTGGCACGCGCACACCCCGCTCGGCGACGCCGCTCGCAGCGCAGCGCAGGCGTGGGTACGGCACGAACGACCCATGCGAGAAGCGCCCGAGGCCGCGCTCGGGAAGCTCGGCACGCATCCCGACGGGCTGGCGTTCTGGCTCGCGGCGATCGACGAGCACGAGAACGGCGGCCAGGCACGAGCTGCCGACTCAGCAACAGCGCCCGCCTACAGAGGCTTCATCCGCTACCTCGAGAGGGACGGCGCGGCGATGATGGCAGCGATGGACCGATGTGCACGATTTGACCGAGCCGGCAGCAGAACGCTTAACGACCGCGCGCTGCACATCTTCCACCAAGCCGGCGTCCGCCCCGACTTCGCTGCCGCCGGGCTGACCTTCCACGCCTGACAACGGTCTAACGCAACGGACGCAATGAGCGTTATCGGCGCGTACGCCCGACTCCCAATCGCTCAAGGCCCGTCAAGAGGATGGACGACTCCGCATCGCGTCGACCGTGGCCTTCGCGTCCTACACCCTCGGCGCGGGGGCCATTTTGGCGGACAACTATGTTGCGCTTCTCAAGCAAGAAAGACTGCTGTCGATTTCGTCGACTGCCGCGCACGACGTCGTGCCTCGGCCTGCAAGTCTCAGTGCTGGCATTGCACGCCCCACCAATGACTGGCACGTGACCACCTAGGAAGCTCTGCACCTGATACGGTCCGCGCGGTCGTCCAGCGCCGGTCTACCGTTCTAAAAAATCGGTCGTTCGAGTGACCAGCGAGGCCTACTCGTCAATCGCTCTCGGCAATCGCCGTGCGTACGAGTTGAGGTAGCCGAGCGACGTCGTCGGGAGTTGCAACGACGATACGCGGATCGTCGATATCCGCGAGTGCGCGCGTCAGCAGTTCCCTCGGAACGATGAGAACGGCAGCGGCATACTCCGGACTCGTCAGTACCCTCGCGAGGCGCTGCTTGACGAGTCTGCTGGTGGAGCGGCTCCAGCTGCTCTTGATCTCGATCGCGACAACCTTCCCGTCAAGGTGGAAGGTAGCGTCAACGCGTGGCGGCCGGCCGCGGGATGGCACGGCAACGTCGACGTCGCGACGGAGTCCGCTGAGAGAGCCGAGGTCGACGTTCTCGGCTGCCTCCGCTGCGGGTACAGAATCGCGGAGCATCACAGTCGTTTCGAATGCTGCTTCTTGCCGCTGCTCCTCTTGGGCGGCGCGCGCCGCTTCGTCCACGGCGTCCGGTGTCCGAGTACCGCCTCGCGCGATGTCAACGACCTGATCGAAGATCTCAGGCGCTTCCGCACGAACGACCGCGAGTATCTCTTCCAGCGAGTCGCGCCGGAATTCCATCTCAACGTCTCCCACCGACAGGCGGTCCGGGAAGCGACCAAGTACTGCGAGTAGAACCAGCACGCCTCCGACCACAATCAGCGCGGTACTGCCCAGATCCCCCGAATGAGGTCGAAGCACAGCCCAAGTGCCCATGGAGAGGGCCGCGAGTCCAGCTGCGGCTAGCGCGAGCCGCACCAGATGTGGCATGTGCCGCGCACTCTCTCTGCGAAGAGGCCAACGGCTGCTTGATGGTCCCTCGTCGCTCACCTTCAAAAGCATAGCAATCCTCACTCCCTCCTGGAAGGCGAGCCGCGAAGTCTGCTGTGTGGCTGGCGTTCGCTTCGCTGCCTCGTTGCCTGCCGTCGCCCTTCCGTGCTCCTGGCCTTCAGTGCAAAGGAGGCCCGCATCTGGGCGGCGCTCGTGAGCTTGTCAGTGCGCCTTCCCCTCAACCCGGTGAGAGAAGCAGGTCACTTGTCGTGGATCGTCCGCCGCGTGTCGCGCCTGCTCGCTCTCGGCAGGAGGCAAGCTTCTGTCATGTCTCGAGGTGTACATGCCCAGCAATGAAGGTTTCTTTCAGGACCCGAAGAAGGCCGCCGCGGTCCTCAAACACGGCATCCTTCGTCGCTACCTCGCGAAGTTCGCCGGAGCGACTGCGACTACCGCGCCCGGTCGCCGAGTCGCGTTCATCGATGGGTTCGCTGGGGAAGGTGAGTACCGACACCCGGTTACTGGGGTCACGGAAGTTGGCTCCCCGAGGATCGCACTCACCATCGCGCAGGACCTTCGGTCGCGCGGCATCAAGCTGGAGTGCACCTTCGTGGAGAAGCGGCCCGACGCTTTCGCGCAGCTGAAGACCCTCGTGGACTCATGCGGAGACCGCTCGGCTCTAGCGCTACAGGGAGACATCAGCGATCACTACGAGGACGCGATCCGGCGATCCGCGAACATCCCTACGCTGGTGTTCCTCGACCCGTTCGGCCGGTCCTTGGACCATGACCAGACGGTGGCGGCGCTCGCTTCGCGCGGGGACACAGTGCCGACAGAATTACTCCTGAACTTCTCGCTGCAGGCGGTTCGTAGGATGGGGGCTCGCCTGTATGAGGATGACGGCGCTCAAGGCCGAGCGGCGACGTTGGCCAACCTCGACAGCTGGCTAGGCGGCGATTGGTGGCGTGCGGATTTCCTCAAGGAGGAACTGCTCGCCTTGCCCCGTGAGGAGCGTGCGCATCCTGCTGCGCTCGCGGTATGGGGGCAGTACGCGGCGCGCGTGCGCGACGCGCTGGGCTATAACTCCTACGACGTGGAGATCAGGCGCAAACCGACGGACAAGCCACTGTTCATGCTCGCTCTCTTCTTCCCTCGCATCAACGCGCTTTACAGCTACAACGACCACGTGAGCCTGGCTGCACAGGACTGGCGAAAGTTCTTGGCTGAAATGGACTTCGCTGAAGCTGAGGCCCTCGATGAGACAAATCCTCTTCTAGGCGAGAGCCGTCTCGCAGAAGCGAGACGACGTTTCGCCGACGACGAGGAGGCCACGAAGCGCCAGGCGATCGATGACGTGAAGGACTCAGTGACCCTTCACCTGAGCAAGTTGGGTCGCCTCCACGTGAGTAAGAACCTCGACAAGGTCTTGGGGACAGCCGTAGGCATCGCCCGCGAGACACACATACGGGCAGCCTGGAAGGAGCTCGCAACGGAGGGCGTCACGAACGGCTGTCCGAAGGGCAGCCTCGAGAAGCAGACGATCTGGCGAGCCTAGAGTTCTCACCGAGGTGATGTAGTGAAGAAGAGCACGATCGAGTGGACTGAGGCGACCTGGAACCCGGTCACTGGCTGTGACCGTGTCACGGCCGGCTGCGACAACTGCTACGCACTAGCACTGGCCAAGCGCTTGAAGGCGATGGGAGCCGAGAAGTACCAGAAGGACGGCAACCCCATCACCTCGGGCCCCGGCTTCGGGGTGACGACTCATCCCGAGGTGCTCGCCCAGCCCGCGAAGTGGAAGCGTCCTACAACAGTGTTTGTCAATTCGATGAGTGACCTCTTCCATGCGAAAGTGCCGAAGCCCTTCATCCAGGACGTGTTTGACGTGATGTTGGCCACACCGCAGCACACCTACCAGATCCTGACGAAGCGCCCGACGAGACTACGGCGGATGGCGGGCGACCTGCCCTGGCCAGAGAACGTGTGGGTCGGCACGTCCGTCGAGGAACCGAAGGTTCTTGACCGCGTAGCAGACCTCGCCGAAGTTCCAGCTGCCGTCCGCTTCCTCTCCTGCGAGCCGCTGATCGCGGCGCTCCCGGACCTCCCCCTCAACTGCATTGACTGGGTCATCGCTGGCGGTGAGTCAGGGCCGCGCCACCGCGAGATGCAGGCGGAGTGGGTCCGTGACATTCGAGACCAGTGCCTGGCCGCCAACGTGCCGTTCTTCTTCAAGCAGTGGGGCGGTCGCACGCCCAAACAGAACGGTCGTGAGCTCGATGGTCGGTTGTGGGATGGGTACCCTCTAGCCCACAGACGCGGCGGACGCGGCGAGGCGCGGGCTTAGCTACCGCTGAGGTCCTGCTGCATCGAGCCGCGGACCGACCTCGTGGAACAGAATCCCGATACCCGTGGAACGTCCGTCAGCACTGGGATCCGCGATCCGCGCCACCGCTGGCATCCGCGAATAAGCCGAACACCTCGCCGAGGGCGTTCGGCCTTCGTGCCACGCCACTCGTCGGACCTGCACTCAGACCGTGAACTCTCCGCCGGTGACTCTGTCGAAGTCGGTGGGGTCGAGATCAGGGGGTAGACGGGGTCGCGGGAGCCGTCTACTCCATCTGCAGTAGGCGATCGAGTCTTGCCGGACGACGACCAGCCGCCGTCCGGCGCTGAGGATGAACTCATCGGGGCTAGACCCTGCACAAAGGAGTCATCATGACCGCGATCCAGTCCGCCACACCGTCAACTGTGCAACGCATCCGTCCCGCTGAGGGTGCCGTGGCGCGCACTGCCCGAGTTCCCAAGCTGGTCGCCTGGGGGACACTCATGACCGTTTCCGAGGTGGTCCGGTTCGCCGGATTCATGGTTGTGCTCGTCGCCATGGGTGTCGAGAAGCTCGCTGTGACGGTGATCTCGCGATGACGATGAGCTTCGGCCGCTCCGATGCGGAATCCGTACTGCTGCGACAGACCGTCCGCCCGGACGATCTCTTCTTGCAGGACACCGTGCCGATCGACATGACTGCCGTGCTGCTCGAGTACCCGAAATCCGTAGAACCCGCGGAACCCGCGGAACCCGCGGAACCCGCGGAGCGCCGAGCGTCAGAGCGAGAGACCACGGCGCGCGACACCATCTCAGCCACCCCGGTCTCCGACGAACGCGAGGCTGCCGTTGGCGATCGGTGAACGGTCCGGCGCGCGGCGGTGAACAGGGCTCAGAGGACGACATCGTCCGAACATCCGAGGCATGTGACGTCTGCAGGCCGCGCGCCGATCTTCTCCAGGCACAATCAAACCGTGAACGACGAACCTCAGCGACCTGAGATCGAGTCGCCCCGATGGCTGCGTGCGCAGCGCGCGGTACCTCGCTCCATGCCGTACATCAGCGTCACGGCGATGCTGGTCGAGATCGCCACCGCGATCATTCTCGGCGGGTCGTTCCTCGGATACACGGGAGCCGTGGTCTGCGCGGTCGGTGCCGTAGTGGCACGTCGGCGACCTCACGTCGGCATCGGGGCAGTCCTTCTGGGGACCGCACTGGCAACACTGGGGCACCGTGACGCCCTCGCTGAGTTCACGGTGGTGGCATTCACGTTGTTCGCCATCACGGCTACCGGCACCCCGGCGTTCCGAACGACGTTGCTGTCGGCGGGAGTGGTTGCCGGGATCGTCGCCGCAAGCGGCTACCTCGACCACGGTCGGGTTGTCCAGTGGGACGGAGCTGCGGGAGTTCTGAGCGTCGTCGCGGCAGGCGCCATCGGATCGGCGTTGTTCCAGCAGTACAGGTCCTGGGAGGCGTTGCGAGCACGTGCCGAGGACGCGATCGTCACCCGAGACATTGAGGCAACTCGCCGAGTCGCTGAGGAGCGCATCCGTATCGCTCGTGATCTCCACGACATCATCGGACACCAGACCGCGGTCGTGAACATGCATCTCGGGGCGATTGCCGTATCCGGGCTGGCGACTGACTCACGGACTGCCGCATCCGTCGAGGCCGCACAGACCGCCACGCAACGCATCCTCGCAGAAACCCAGCACACCCTGCGGGTTCTCCGCGCAGACGAGCACGCAGCCGCGGCATCGAGCCCGCTGCCGAACCTCCAGGACATGGCCGCGCTTGTTCGATCGTTCTCCGAGATCGGTCTCGACGTCGACGCGCAGATCCCAACTCCCTTGCCGAAAACCTCGGACGCGGTGGGCGTGACCGTCTACCGAGTCGTGCAAGAGGCGCTCACGAACGCTCATCGATACGGCGCCGGCGAGGCAGCACTCACGCTCCACGCTGCCGCCGGTGCGCTGCACGTGGAGGTGACGAACCCAACCCGACCGGACGCATCGAATGTTCACGGAACGGGGTTCGGCATCATGGGCATGCAGGAGCGCGTCAAATCTGTTGGTGGCACCGTTCGGATTGACGTCGACGATGACGTGTTCGCAGTGTTCGTGACCATCCCCGAGGAGCAAGCATGACCTGTCGCGTACTACTCGTCGACGACCAGGAGATGATCCTTCTCGGTCTCCGAGCCATCATCGATTCCAGCCCGGACTTCGCTGTCGTGGCCGAAGCATCCGATGGATTCGAGGCCCTACGGATTCTCGACCACGAGGCCGTAGACCTGATCGTGATGGACGTACGGATGCCTGGGATCGACGGAGTCGAGACAACCCGACGGGTACGAGCGACACGATCAGCGCAGCAACTCCCGATCATCGTCCTCACCACCTTCGAGGACGACGCCGTGGTTCTCGACGCACTCCAGGCCGGTGCCAACGGGTTCCTCGGCAAAGGCGTCGGCCCAGCCGCGCTCCTCGAGCGACTCCGGCAAACGGTGCAGGGTGATGCAGTGCTTTCCCCAGCTGCGTCGAGCGCGGTCGTGGGACACGTCCAAACTGGTCCCCGACGACCAGTCGACGCCGAACTCGCACAGCGCTTCGCAGCGCTGACGCCCCGCGAACTCGACGTCGTCATCGCCGTCGCCGCGGGCGGTGACAATGAGCAGATCGCCGCAGCGATGTTCGTCTCACCCTTCACCGTCAAGACTCACGCCACCCGCGCGATGGCGAAGGTCGCAGCGCGCGACCGCGCTCAGCTCGTCGCCTTCGCCTACCGCGCTGGACTCGTCTGACCCTCCGGACATCGGAGCGTCATCTACTGCAGATGAAGTAGGAACGGCGCTTCGCACGGACGACGCCCCGACGACTGCGTCACCCGAGGATTGAGACATCAACTGCCGGCCCGAGTTCCTCCAGGGCGGCACCTCATTCTTCAGGAGCACTCATGCCGAAGTTCCTCGCGGATGTCGGGCGATTCAGCGCCAGACACCGCTTGATCGTGATCGCAGCTTGGCTGCTGATCATCGCCGTCTTCACCGGAATCACCGCCACATCAGCTGACCTGGGCGGCGGGAAGACCACTGCCCCTGACACCCCCGCGTCCAAGGCGCTGGACACACTCCAAGACAAGTTCCCGGGCATGAAATCCTCCGGCTCGGAGGCAAAGACCCTGCAGCTGGTGATGGAAGGCCGCAACGGCGCCAACATCACGGACGCCGATTCCGTGTCCCGAGTCACTCGCATCGTGGACGCCGCGGGGGACCTCCCGCACGTGGAGTCCGTGACCTCCCCGTTCGACGAGCAGCAGCCCTACGTGTCAAAGGACCAGACCACCGCCGTGTCCACGCTGACGTTCAGCGGCATCACGGACAGCAACGCTGAGAAGACCTACGACAAGGTCCTCTCCTTCGTTCACTCGCACGACGCAGATCTTCGCATCGAAGTTGGCGGGCAGATCGCCGAGGACAGCTACCCGATCGGCGGAGCCGGGGAGATCGTCGGCCTCCTGGTTGCGTTTCTGATCCTCTTCCTGACCTTCGGATCGCTCATCACCGCCGGCGCCAACATGCTTGTCGCCCTCAGCGGCGTCGGAGCAGGCATCCTCGGCGTGCTCGCATGGTCGGCAATCCACCCTCTCGACACCACCGTGATCAGTTTGCCAGGCATGCTCGGCCTCGCGGTCGGCATCGATTACTCGCTCTTCATCCTCACACGTTTCCGCGCTGAGCTTCGTGCCGGCCGCAAGGTCGAGGACGCCGTCGCTCACGCCACGGGCACGGCCGGCACAGCCGTCGTCTTCGCTGGCCTCACCGTGATCATCGCGCTCGTCGGCTTGGTCGTCACTCGGATCAGCACCATCGAGGACATGGGCTTCGCAGGAGCCTTCGCAATCGCGATCGCCGTGCTCGCAGCCCTCACCCTCTTGCCCGTCATCCTGCGGAGCCTCGGCCTTCGCGCCCTGCCGAAGAAGGACCGCGAAACGCTCCGCGCCGGCGGAACGATCGACGTCGCCCCGAAGAAGCGTTCGTTCCTGCGCAGCTGGGGAACGGCGAACACCCGGCACCCCCTGCTCATGCTCATCGGAGGCGTTGCAGTTCTCGCCATCGTTGCGATCCCGCTGTTCAGCATGAAGACCGCCGCAAACATCCCGGGCGGCTCGAACCCGGACTCCACACAGCGCCACGCGTACAACCTCATCGTGGACAAGTTCGGTGGCACGCAGTCACCGCTCCTCGTCCTCGCCGAAGGCAACGACGTTCAGGACAAGGCTCCTGACGTGCAGAACGCGCTCGATGACCTCGCTCACGTTCGGATGGTCACCCCTGCCCAGATCGACACCTCCGGTGACACGGCCCTGTTCACCGTCATCCCGAACGGCAGCCCGATCGACGACGGCACGAAGGACCTTGTCCACGACATCCGCGACCAAGCCGATTCTGTCGGTGGTGTGCACCTCGAAGTGACCGGCGAAACTGCAATCGGTCTCGACACGACCGCACAGATGAACAAGGCACTGATCCAGTACGTCGTCGTGATCGTCGTCTTGTCGTTCCTGCTGCTGGTCGTGATGTTCCGGTCGCTCCTCGTACCGCTGTTCGCGACCCTCGGCTACCTGCTGTCGTTGGGTGCCGCACTCGGTGCACTCACTGCGGTGTTCCAGTGGAAGTGGCTGGACTTCATCATCGCCGCACCCCAGGGCGACCCCCTCGGCAGCATTCTCCCCATCATCCTCGTCGGCGTCCTCTTCGGACTCGCCATGGACTACCAGGTCTTCCTCGTCTCCAGGATCCGCGAAGAGTACGTCTCCGGGCTCCGGCCCAAGGAAGCCATCCTCGCGGGCTTCAGCAAGTCCGGCCCGGTGATCGTCGCCGCAGCCCTGATCATGGCCTTCGTGTTCGGCGGCTTCGCGTCGAGCGAGATGACGTTCGCGTCGGAGACCGCGTTCGGACTCCTGATCGGCGTGCTAGCGGATGCGTTCATCGTCCGCATGGTCCTGATGCCGGCGCTCCTGGCGTTGGCCGGACGCGCCGCATGGTGGATGCCGAAGTGGCTGGAGCGAATCGTGCCGAATCTCGACACCGAGGGTCACAGCCTGACCGAGGACGAAACGGCTGCCAACACTGAGCCGCAGCGAGAGGCGATCAAGGCCTCCTGACATTCCCGACAGCGGGGGTATCGACGAATCTTTCGTCGGTACCCCCGCTGTCGTCTGCCTGCGACTGACCGGCAGGTCCCATTCGCGCACAGCCCAACGAGCGCAGTCGCTACGATCTCATCGCGGAGAGGAATCGCGATGACCACCGGTGAAGAAGGCGCTCGAAGCAAGCGCGTCACAGCAACGCGAGAACTGATCCTGACCGCCGCCGAGCGTCTCTACGCGGAGTACGGCATCGCACACATCTCGAACAGGCAGATCGGAGAGGCTGCGGGCCAAGGAAACACCGCAGTCGTCAGCTACCACTTCGGCAGCAAGCACGAACTCATCCGCGCCATCCTCGGACGACACCAGCGGCGCATCAACGAGCTGCGTCTCCTGGAACTTGCGCGCATCGACGGGTCCACCGACGTTCGTGACTGGATCGGATGCTTCGTGCGAGCAACAACGACACATCTCGCAGCACTCGGCTCACCCACCTGGTACGGCCGGTTCAGCGCACAGGTCGCCACCGACCCGGCGTGGGCAGACATCGCGATGGACGAGGCGCGCGAGACTCCGAGCCTCCTTCGCATCGCTGAAGGCATCAGGAGCTGCCTACCCGACCTCCCTCGGCAGGTGCGGGCGGAACGCAATGCCATGGGCCGGATCTTGTTGACGCAGATGATCGCGGAGCACGAACGGTCCCTCGAGCGCGGAGGGCCCAGGATCTGGTCCGACTGGTCGGATGTCGCAGCAGCACTCACCAACGCGATCTCCGCGCTGTGGTTCGTCGATCTGCCCACGGCTGACCGTCTGCCGTGACCTGGGCCGTGGGTCCTCCGTTGAGGGGACCGTGGGGCACGGGCGGGTGAGAAAGCGGTGAGAATCTAAATCACGTGTTTGAAAATCTTGCTCGTCGGAGTTGACTACCCCTGACGGAGCGTCTCTGACTCGCAGATTCGGCTTCCGTGCGGAGGCATACATGACGACATCTGCAATCGACAGCAGCGTGCTCATCGTCGGTGCGTCCGCCGCGGGGATCGCTGTTGCGGAAGGGCTGCGACGACGAGGGCACAGCGGCCCGCTGACGTTGCTCGACAACGAACAGCACACCCCGTACGACCGTCCGCCGCTGTCGAAGCAGTACCTGAGCGGCCACTGGGACCTCGAGCAGGTGATGCTCCGGCCGCAACGGTCGCTGGATGGCCTCGGCGCGGTCTTCCGTCTCGGGCACTCCGCCACCGGACTTGACGTTGCGCGCCGAACAGTATCGGCGGGCAACGAGGCCATCGCAGCCGACAACATCGTCATTGCGACCGGTGTCCGTGCTCGTCAGCTTCCTCTCCAGCACGACCTCCTCGGAGTCCATGTCCTTCGCTCGCTCGATGACGCGCGCGAACTCCGCGAGTCGCTCCGATCGACGGTGCCCACACTCGTCGTCGGGAACGGGGTCCTCGGCAGCGAGATCGCCGCGGCGACAGTCGCTTCTGGGTCCGCAACCACACTTGTCGGCCCGGAGCCGACTCCGATGCTCGCCCAGCTCGGCTCCGTCGGTTCTGCCCTGCTCAGCAGCCGCCATGAAGACGCGGGCGTCGTCCTGCGCGGTGAGTCCCGCGTCAGATCACTCCTGCCGGATCGCGGCAGCGTGGTCGGCGCCGTACTCGATGACGGCACACAGCTTCAGGCTGGTCGAGTGATCGTGGCGATCGGGTCGACACCGAACACGGAGTGGCTCAGCGACAGCGGTCTCGATGTGTCTGACGGTGTCCTGTGTGATGGTCTTTGTCGCGCTGCACCCGGGATCTGGGCAGTTGGTGATGTCGCACGCTGGCGTCACGAAGGCCTCGGCCGGGACCTTCGGCTCGAGAACCGCACCAACGCAACGGAACAAGCGGCGGCAGTGACCCGAAACATCCTCGACGCGAACGCGGCAGCACCCTACGTGCCGGTTCCGTACTTCTGGTCTGATCAGTACGGGATCAAGATCCAGGCGTACGGCTTCCCCGGCGACGCAGATGACAGCGCAGTCATCGAGGGATCGATCGAGGAAGGTCGCTTTGTCGCGCTCGCCACACGGGCCGGTCAACCCGTCGGTGTCCTGGGGTGGGGGATGCCGAAGCAGGCACGCCTCGCGAGCGCGCTGCTCACTGACCTCTTCGCCGGTCAAGCCGCTGTCATCTGAACACCGAGAGGAAGGAAACCCGATGACTGATGTCATTGCATCGACGCAGCAGGCTGAACCGCCAGCGTTCCCCATGCGGCGAGCGAGCGCATGTCCGTTCGACCCATCTCCAGCGGCAACCCATGAACAGCAGCAGGGACCGATTCGAAGGGTTCGCCTCTGGGACGGTTCCACGCCGTGGTACGTGACTCGACATGCTGAAGCGCGGACGATCCTTGCTGATGCCCGCATCAGCGCGGACATCAGCCGACCCGGCTACCCATCCCCGGCTCCTGTCGACGGCGGCGGTTCCGGTCTGAGCTTCATCCTCATGGACGATCCCGACCACGCGCGATTGCGCCGGATGGTGACGGCGCCGTTCGCGGTGAAGCGCATCGAGGTCATGCGACCGGCAGTGCAACGGATCGCAGACGACCTGATCGACTCGATGCTCTCCCGCACCGGACCAGTCGACCTCGTCGAAGAATTTGCGCTTCCGCTCCCGTCGCTGGTGATCTGCGAGCTGCTCGGCGTGCCCTATGGCGATCACGACGACTTCCAGGAGCACAGTCGAACCATCATCAAGCGCGGTGTCGCTCGTGAGGAACAGCGTCGCGCCTTCGAATCGCTCGGCGCCTACCTCGCGCAGCTCCTGCACCGAAAGATCGCCGAACCAGGCGAGGACCTGCTCTCGGACCTCGGCCGCCGCGTCACCGACGGCGAGCTGGAGATGTCCGACGCTGTGCAGATGGGCATCCTGCTCCTCATCGCCGGTCACGAGACAACGGCGAACATGATCGCCCTCGGCACGCTCGCGCTCATCGAACACCCTGACGAGTTGGCGCGACTCCGCGACGATCCCGACCCCGCGCTCGTGGCGTCCGCGGTAGAGGAGCTTTTGCGCTACCTCACCATCACGCACGACGGGCGTAAGCGAGTCGCTGTCGAGGACATCGAAATCGACGGCGTCACCATCCGCGCTGGCGACGGGATCATCGTGGCGACCGACCTCGGCAACCGGGACGACGCCGTGTTCAGCGACCCAAACCGGCTCGACGTGGGACGGAACCCCAGAACGCACGTTGCGTTCGGGTTCGGCGTGCACCAGTGCCTCGGCCAACCGCTGGCACGAATGGAGCTGCAGGTCGCCTACGCCACGCTGCTCCGACGTATCCCCACGCTGACACTCGCCACCACCCTCGACGCGATCCCCTTCAAGCACGACGGATCCGTCTACGGGGTGTACGAACTCCCGGTCACTTGGTGCCCGGCTCACCCACAGAAGGAAGAGAAGGAGCAGACCCGATGAAGGTCATCCTCGACCAAGACAAGTGCGTCGCAAGCGGTCAGTGCGTGATGGCTGCCATGAACGTCTTCGACCAACGAGACGAGGACGGTATCGCCTTTCTCCTCAAGGACGACGTGACCGGAGAAGAAGTCGAGGAGGTCCGCGACGCCGTCGCGGTCTGCCCGGCTCTCGCGATCGCGCTTGAAGACTGACGAGCGAACTCACCGTCGACCAACCGGCCGTCGACCGAGGCGGTCACGCATCGTCACCGATCGTCCCGTTCTGGAGGAACATGACCGACCCCACCGCCAACGACATGCCTGCGCTCCGCGCGCGGTACGCGCAGGAGCGCGACCGTCGCATCCGGCCAGATGGGCTCCGGCAGTACCGACGAACCCGCGGGTCCTTCGGATACTGGGAGACCGATCCCTACACGCCGCGCAAGGAACGGACCGTGGAACACGGTGCAGTCCAAGTGCTCGTCGTCGGAGGCGGGTTCGGTGGGTTGCTCACCGCGTCGAAGTTGCGGCAGGCCGGCTTCACGTCCGTTCGCATGTCCGAGGAGGGCGGCGACTTCGGTGGCACCTGGTACTGGAACCGATATCCCGGCGTTCACTGCGACATCGAGTCGTCGATCTACATGCCACTGCTCGAGGACGTCGGCACCATCCCCTCCAGGCGCTACGCGCCGGGTGAGGAGATCCGAAAGCACGCGATGGCCATCGCCCGGAAGTTCGACCTGTACGACGACGTCCTGTTCCACACCCGCGTGACGGAACTGCGATGGCACGAGGACGACGCCGAGTGGCAGGTCGCAACCGATCGTGGTGACAGCTTCCGTGCACGGTACGTCGTCGTCTCGTCTGGGACACTCTCGCAGCCGAAGCTCCCCGCGATCCCTGGCATCGAGACGTTCCGCGGTCACACCTTCCACACGAGCCGCTGGGACTACGGCTACACGGGGGGCACGCAGGACGGCGACCTCGGAGGGCTGCGTGACAAGCGGGTCGCGGTCGTCGGCACCGGCGCCACCGGGATCCAGGTCATTCCTCAGGTCGCTCGCTCCGCTGAGCACCTCTTCGTGTTCCAGCGCACCCCGTCCAGCGTCGATGTCCGGGACAACCGAGACCTGCCGCCTGGCTGGACCCAGTCGCTGCCGCCCGGCTGGCAGGAAGAACGAATGGAGAACTTCCTCGCGGTCGTGTCCGGCGAGGAGACAGACGTCGACCTCGTCCAGGACGGGTGGACCTCCACCGCTGCCCTACAACGGACGATGCTCACCGGTCAGAGTGACGAGAGGGTCGATGCACCAGACCGAGGCCTCGTCATCGAGGTTGCAGACGCGCAGAAGATGGACCGGATCCGCGCCCGCGTCGACGCGATCGTCGACGACGCCGGCACCGCCGCAAAGCTGAAGCCCTGGTACCGGTACATGTGCAAGCGACCCACTTTCAGCGACACGTACCTGCAGACCTTCAACCGGCAGAACGTGACTCTGATCGACACGGCCGACAGTGGCGGCATCACCGCCATGACGGAGCACACGGTCGTCGTCGGCGACAACGAGTACGAAGTCGATTGCGTCATCTTCGCCACCGGATTCGAGACCGGCGTCTCCGGAGTCGTCTCCGGGACGCTACCGGTACTCGGTCGCGGCGGGGACCAGCTCCTCCAGGCGTGGGCGGAGGGGCCGAAGACGCTCCACGGCTTCATGTCGCATCGTTTCCCCAACCTCTTCCACCTCGGGTCGCTGCAGAACGCCAACTCAGTGAACTTCGTCCACGTCCTCCAGGAGCAGGCAACCCACATCGCCGCCATCCTCGGACGAGCGAGAAGCGAGGGCGCCCGCTTCGTCGAACCGACTCAAGAGGCGCAAGATGCTTGGGCCGAGACAATCAGCGCCGTCGAGACGAACAATGCGGCGTTCCTCGCCGAGTGCACGCCTGGGTACTACAACGGCGAGGGGACTCGCCGCCGCGGCGGCGGGAGCTACAGTCCCGGTCCCGTGCGGTTCCACTCGTTGCTTCGACGCTGGCGTGAGACGGAAATGAGGACCGTGCTCCATCCAGCACTCGTCGGATCCACCAGCAGTTAGACGATCTTCGTCGGTCGCGTATCGCGCGTCACCGCCCCATTAAGCTGGGCACGGCCGGGAGGAGACCGCATGGTGACCAGGAGCGAAGACGTGGCGCGTACCGCTGGTGTCTCGCGAGCGACCGTCAGCCAAATCCTGAACGGTCGCGGTGCACGTTTCTCACCCGCGACGCGCGAACGGGTCGAACGGATCGCTCTCGACCTCGGGTACCAGCCGTCGGTCGCGGCACGGGCCCTCGCGACTGGTTCCAGCGACATCGTCATCGCCCTCATCCCCAACACGACATTCCACGGCAACCTGCAGGACCTGTTCGAGCGAGCGACCGACGAGCTTGCCGATCGTGGCCTGACGCTCCTGCTGCGATTCCCGACCGCATCGGCCGAGTCACTCAATCGGATGGTCCGCGGTCTGCATCCACGTGCCGTGATCTCATTCACGCTCTTCGACAGCTTCGAGCGAGAGCTACTCGAACGGAACGGGGTCCTCGCCGTCGACCCGGGACCGCGCGCCGCAGATGACGACGTCAACAGGAGTATCGGCTGCTTGCAGGCTGAGCACCTCATCGAGAAGGGTCACCAACGCCTTGCGTTCGCTCATCTTCACGATGCGCGTGACGACCCCTTCGGTCAGGCCCGGGAGGCAGGAGTGCGAGACGCCTGCCGCGCCGCCGGCCTCCCGGACCCGTTGAACGTGAGTGTCGAGATCAACGCTGACTCCGCAGACGCCGCCCTTGATTCGCTTGCCGCGCCTGGTGTCGCGATTGCCTGCTACAACGACGACGTCGCAACTGCTCTGCTCGCCGCGGGAACGCGACGCGGGTACCGCATCCCCGAGGACGTCGCGCTGATCGGAATGGACGACACCCCGCTCTCAGCAGTGACCATCCCGCCCCTGTCGACCGTGCACGTCGATCTGGAGAGCGCGGCGCGGTCAAGTATCAACCGAGTCATCCAAGGACTCGGGCTCACAACGACCGACCCGAAGCCGGCCGAGAACCCGCTTCGGGTCGTCGTGCGTGGTACTACCTGACCCGAGGAGAACGATCCGACGCTCACCGCATGCGTCAGAACACGGACTCACCACCGTCAGACGGCAGAAGGGCGCCCGAGACGTTGACGCCGTCGTCGCTCAGCAGGAACGTGATGGATGCTGCAAGCGCCTCCGGAACGGCGATCGGGACGTCGGCGGTGTGACTGTTCAATCGCTCTTGACCGAAGGTGTTCGTCGCTGTCGGACGCATGCCGGTGAGGGTACCGCCAGGAGCGACGGCGTTCACGCGGATCCCGTTCGGCTCGTACATGAACGCAGACGAGCGCGTGACGCCGAGGACGGCGCTCTTCGACGCGGTGTACGCCAACCCCGCAGAGGAGCCGCGCAGGGCAGCCTCGGACGCTACGTTCACGATTGATCCGCGGCCAGCGGCGATCATCGCAGGAATGACCGCTCGAGACAGTCGTACCAGACCAAACACGTTCACTTCGAACACGCGACGAAGCATCGCGTCGTCCGTCTCGTGAAGGGGACTGAAATCGTCGAGGAGGCCCGCGACGTTCGCGAGCCCATCGATACGGGCTCCGGCAGCCTCAACGATCCGCGCGACGCCGTCATCGGCGGTGATGTCCGCTGCGACGGGCCGCACGGACGGGAACGCTGCCACCAGGTCGGCGAGGCGCGATTCGGCGATGTCCACAGCGACAACGGTTCCGCCCTCGCGGGCGATACGCACCGCGACGGCACGGCCGATACCCGAAGCGGCGCCCGTGACGATGACGGTGCGGCCGTCGAACCGACCGGCGGAGATGCGCTCCACCCAGCCCGCACTTTCGGCTTCTTCTTCCGGAGACACTTCTCGCCCGTTCGCCTCCCGAGTCAAAGTATCGAGCACTCCGTCACCTCGGTCCCCCATCCCAGCGATCAAGGTCTCGAGTGGCACACGGCGGAGTAGGCGAAGGGCCGATTCCTGCATGCCGAGCTGTTCACCGAACTGGCGAAGCACCGCACCCCCGGCGGGGTGCTCAAGCCACGCTCCGATCATTGTGTGGCCAGTGAGTGGCTTGTTCGACTCGGACACGTGTCCATCCCTTCGTTGGTAACGCGCGTAACTGACGCTAGAGCGGTCGCGTGTCCACGTCAACCGCGCCATCTGGTTCGAGCGGGATGCTGTTGAGGTTCCCAGCCGGTGCAAAAGGATGCCGATCGGCACCGCGTTGTCCGCGAGTGCTTCGGTGCGACGCAACGAACCGGAGCCTTGGGCTTGGCGGGTCGTCGGCGAGGGTGCTCGGCCGCGTCCGTCCTGGATCAGTGGCCCCCAGTGATCGGCATGCGGGGGAACCGTCTCGGCGGTTGACACGCAATACCCGAGCTGATTGGCTAGGTAACGCGCGATACCTGCGCAGACGATGACGTTGTGGAGACCTTGATGACCGTGCAGCTGCTCAACCAGGGTTGGTCTTACCGTCCGAAGGTCAGCGCGTTTGCCGAACTCGGCGGCGCGGGCGGCGACTGGGAAGACGTGACGTTGCCGCACGATGCACAGATCACCACGGCGCGAACGCCTGATCTCCGGAACGGCGCCGCGCCTGGCTACTTCCCGGGTGGAGCATGGGAGTACCGCACCGAGGTCTCAGTTCCAGCGGACTTCGGTGGTCAGCTCTGGGCGCTCGAATTCGACGGTGTCCACCGAGATGCGATGGTCTACGTCAACGGTGCACTCGCCGGCCAACACGCGTTCGGATACTCCCGATTCGTGGTGCGGATCGACCCGTGGCTCGAGGCCGGGACAACGAACACGATCAAGGTCGACTGCCGCACTCACCAGGACAGCCGTTGGTACACCGGAGCCGGAATCTACCGCGACGTTCGTCTCATCGTGAAGAGTGCCGCGCGGATCGCAGTCGACGGCGTGCAGGTCACCACCCCGGACGTCGATGTGGACAGAGCGGTCGTCGAGGTTGCTGCGGAGGTCGAGAACGGCGGCACAACGACCCGCACTCTCCGTCTCACGACCAACATCACGCAGGTGACCCAGGCCGAATCGTCCGCTTCCCTCGTCACGAGCAGCGCTCCGGTCAGTCTCCTTCCTGGCGAGCGCTCCACCGTCCGACTCCGACTGCCTGTGACGAACCCATCGCTGTGGGACGTGGACTCGCCGACGCTGTACGGCGCGACCGTCGTCCTGACCGACGGTGACGACGAGGTCGACCGCGAACAGGTGACCTTCGGCATCCGCACTCTGCAGCTCGACGCCGTACGCGGACTTCGGATCAACGGACGAGCTGTCCTGCTCCGCGGAGCATGCATCCACCACGACAACGGCCCCCTGGGTGCTGCCGCGATCGTCCGCGCAGAGGAGCGCCGAATCGAGCTGCTCAAAGACGCAGGGTTCAACGCGATCCGAAGTGCGCACAATCCCATGAGTTCGGCGCTACTCGAAGCGTGCGACCGGCTGGGCATGCTGGTCATGGACGAGACGTTCGATGTCTGGACCTCGAGCAAGTCCGACTTCGACTACGCGTCCGACTTCACCCAGTGGTGGGAGCGAGACGTCGAGTCAATGGTCGCCAAGGACGTCAACCACCCGAGCGTCATCATGTACTCCATCGGCAACGAAATCCCAGAAACGGGTTCCATCAGTGGCGGCATCTGGAGCAGGCGTCTCGCCGAGAAGCTCCGCTCGCTCGACCCCAACCGGTTCGTCACGAACGGCATCAACGGATTCGTGTCAGTCCTCGACCTGGTCACCGCCGGTATGGCGCAGCAGCGGGAGGCGCTGGCATCCGCAGAGCCGCAAGCCGGCGGCGTGAATGCGATGATGAGCCAGGTCGGCGACATGATGAACCAGATCTCGGCCTCGCCGCCCGTGACCGCGCGGACCGAAGAATCGTTCTCCGTGCTCGACGTCGCCGGCATGAACTACGGCGACGGGCGGTACGAACTCGACCACGAGCTCTTCCCGCACCGCGTCATCGTCGGAAGCGAGACGTTCCCCTCGCACATCGCCCGGAACTGGGACCTCGTCAAGCGGCTGGACCACGTCATCGGCGACTTCACGTGGGTGGGGTGGGACTACCTCGGCGAAGCGGGCCTCGGCGGCGTGAGCTATCACGACGAGGCAGCCGGTCCTGCCGCAGCGAAGGCTTGGCCCTGGCTCGCCGCCGCCAGCGGCGACCTCGACATCATCGGACGCCGTCGGCCCGTTTCGTACTACCGAGAGATCGTGTTCGGCCTTCGCCGCGAGCCGTACGTTGCCGTGCAGCGGCCCTCGCGTCACGGTCAGACGGTGCTCGGAACCCCTTGGTCGTGGAGCGACAGTGTGTCGAGCTGGGCTTGGGACGGCTACGACGGCCTTCCCGTAACCGTCGAGGTCTACAGCGACGCCGACGAGGTCGAGCTGCTGCTGGACGGCGACATCATCGGTCGCGCCGCCGTCGGAGCCGAGTTGGCGTTCCGGGCAACGATCGAGACGGTGTGGCAGCCCGGTGAACTGACCGCCGTGGCGTACGCCGGCGGTGTCGAGACCGGTCGAACGTCGCTCCGCTCCGCCGCCGATGAGACGATCCTCTCCGTTTCGGCGGACCGGACGGAGATCACCAACGGCACGACCGACCTCGCATACATCGACATCTCACTCACCGACACCGCGGGCGTCGTTCGACCGCTGATGGATCGCGAGGTGACTGTCCTCGTTGAGGGCGCAGGGACCCTTCAGTCGTTCGGCAGTGGGGATCCGGCACCGGTGTCGCTCTTCGCCGAGACAACTCGGTGCACCTTCGACGGAACCGCCCTCGCAATCGTCCGACCGACCGCTGCAGGCGTCATCACCGTGACGGTCACTGCACCCGGTTGTGCTTCCGCAATCGTCGAACTCACCGTGCACTGACCGTCCGCCGGAACCGTTCTCCTCCTCTGCGAACCTAGAAGGAACGCCATGACACAGTCCACCGAACCCGTCTTCGTCAGCGCCGACACTGCAAGCGTCGAAGGCGACCCGGCACCGTACTTCCGGCGTGACTTCACGGTCGCCGAAGGACTCCGCCAAGCGACGCTCACGGTGTCTGCGCTGGGCATCGCTGAGACGTACGTCAACGGACACCGCGTCGGTGATGAAGTGCTCTTCCCAGGGTGGACGTCGTATCGGCACCGACTCGTCGCAAGACGCCACGACATCACCGGTCTCCTCACGAACGGCGAGAACGCGTTCGGCGCGATCGTCGGTGAAGGGTGGGCGGTCGGTGCTCTCACCTGGGAGAACCGGCGACACAACTACGCGGACAGGCCTGCCTTCTGGGCGCGCCTCGAACTCGAGTACGACGATCACATCGACGTCATCGGAAGCGACGAGCAAGTCCTCGTGAGCACCGGAGCGGTGCACTCGAGCGGGATCTACGCTGGCGAACGCTACGACGCGCGCAGTGAACCGATCGGATGGTCGACAGCGGCGTTCGACGCTGCGAACTGGTGCGCCGCGCGAGCCTTCGACTGGGACACCAAGACGCTCGTCGAGGGCGGTGCACCCCCTATCCGGCGCATGGAGGAACTAGAGCCGGTTTCCGTGACCGAGCAGTCCGCTGGGCAGTGGATCGTCGACTTCGGGCAGAACATCTCCGGCTGGGTGCGACTGACGGTGAACGGGCAAAGCGGCGACACCGTCACGCTCCGTCACGCCGAACTGCTGAAGCCAGACGGCTCCCTTGAAACCGAGACCCTTCGCAGCGCGGCCGCGACCGACGAGTACATCCTCCGGGGCGGCACAGCGGAGACGTGGGAGCCACGTTTCACCTTCCACGGTTTCCGATACGTCGAGGTAACAGGATGGCCCGGGGTACCCACAGTCGCTGATCTGCGCGCCATTGTGGTGCACACGGACATGACTCGCACCGGCTGGTTCGAGGCATCAGACCCCCGCATCACGAAGCTGCACGAGAACACCGTCTGGTCGATGCGCGACAACTTCGTCGGCGTACCGACGGACTGCCCGCAGCGTGACGAACGACTCGGATGGACGGGCGATCTGAACGCATTCACGCCCACCGCCACGTTCCTCTACGACGTCCGCGAGGTGCTCGGCTCCTGGCTGAAGGACCTCGCGGTTGAACAACAGGAGACCGGGACCGTCCCGTGGAGCATCCCGGACGTCCTCCCGACACCGTCAACCGCTACTGCGCTGTGGAGTGACGTGGCGGTCAGCCTGCCGTGGGCCCTGTACCAGGAGTATGGGGAGTCGGAGATCCTCCGACGCAGTTACGAATCGATGACGGCCTTCGTCGACGAAGTCGAATCAGTACTCGACGACGACGGGCTCTGGGGCCACGGATTCCAGTTCGGTGACTGGCTCGACCCCGACGCTCCGTCCGACAACCCCGCCGGCGGAAAGACGGACCGGTACCTCGTCGCCCAGGCGTACCTCGCCAAGACGACGAAGGAGATGGCGCAAACTGCGGCAGTTCTCGGTGAGCATGCAGACGCTCAGCACTTCGACGAATTACACACACGTGTGCGGACGGCCTTCCGGCGTCACTTCGTGACCCCCGTCGGCCGCGTGGTGAGCGAATCGGCAACCGGATACGCCCTTCCCATCATGTTCGGACTGCTTGACGACGACCAGCAGCGCGTCGCTGGAGATCGGCTCGCAGCGATCATCAGTGAGTCGGGCGCCACGATCGGCACGGGATTCGCCGGCACCCCGCTCGTCACCGACGCGCTCAGCAGCACCGGACACGTCGACGTCGCGTACGACCTGCTGATGCAGACGAAGAGTCCCTCCTTCCTCTACCCCGTCCTCATGGGTGCGACCACGGTCTGGGAACGCTGGGACGCTGTGCTCGCCGACGGTACGGTCAACGCCACTGGCATGACGTCGCTCAACCATTACGCCCTCGGGGCCGTCGCCGACTGGCTTCACCGTGTCGTCGGCGGTCTCACCCGAACTGCGCCGGGCTGGCGGACATTCACGGTGGCCCCGCAGCCGGGTGGAGGACTCACATCCGCCCACGCCAAACACGACACGGTGCTCGGGCGGGTGGAAAGCCACTGGTACGTCGACGACGGTGACCTCGTACTGGAGGTTGTCGTACCCGATGGAGCCACCGCCACCGTCATCCCCCCGCTGCATCCAGAACAGCTCGCCGTCGATGTCGCTCCTGGTCGGCACTCATGGCGGTACGCGGCGCCGGCAGGGTTCGGCGAGAAGGCAGAGCTGACACTCGACTCCAGCGTCAAAGAGACCATGAAGGACGACGCCGTCTGGGCCGCCGTTCTCGACGTCCTCCGCTCGTACTTCCCGGGTGTGCCGGTCGAAGCCGCGGGTAGCCGCCTCGGCGATGCGCCGGTGCGCACCCTCGCGCAGCAGCACCCGAACTCATCGGCGATGGAACGGGACCTCGTCGCCGCCCTGTCGATCCACGACGTGTGATCTCCGACACGGTCACTAGGAGCGGAACGAAGACGTCATGCCAAGCGACGTCTTCTCACCTTCGGCAAGCGTGACCGCCACCTCAGCAGCGGGTGCACGGCCGCTGGTACCGCGCGTTACGCCAGATCAGTACCACCTCTTGCTTTTAGACCCTGCACTGGCGATACTTCGGTAACGCGCGTTACTTGACCGCCTGCGTCACTCATCACAACAACGGAGTTCTGATATGTCCTCACCCGACGGCACCGCGCCGCACTCCTCAGCAAAGCCAAACGAGGTCCCACTCGGAATTCCGAGCGGACTCGAAATCGCTGCGGAGGGAGTTGGCGACGCGGTCCGCCACGGCGCCGACCCCCTGAAGAAGATCAGCGCGCGCTACATCATTGGCCTGGTCGTGGCAACACTCGCGCTGTACGTCGCGTGGGTGACCCCGATCGGCTACTCCCTCTCCATTCGGGTACAGCAGATCGACCCGGTCGGCAAAAACGGCGCGATCGCACTCGCCATCGCGATCCCGGGCATCATCGTCCTCTTCACCACCCCGCTCGCCGGGCTCCTCAGCGATCGCACTCGATCCCGCTTCGGCCGCCGGCGCCCCTGGATCATCGGCGGGGTAATCGTGGGCTTGCTCGGATCGCTCATCGTCGGGTTCGCACCGTCCATCCCGCTCCTCATCGTCGGATGGTCCATCGCCTACGTCGGATACTCGACTGCCGGCGCAATGCTCCTGACGCACCAGAGCGACCTCATCCCCGAGGAACAGCGAGGGAAGGTCTCTGGCCTCACCGGTTCAGTTACGCAGATCGGCCCGATCGTCGGAATCCTGTTCGCTGGTGCGTTCGTGAAGATCCCCGTGATCATGTTCGCGGCTCCGGCGGCGTTCGCGCTCATCTTCGTTTTGATCTTCGCGGGCCTGATGAAGGACAAGCGATCGGTGAGCGAGCGCAAGCCCGTCGACATCAAGTCCATCGCGCGAGGGTTCTACTTCAACCCACGGAAGTTCCCCAACGTCGGCTGGGTATGGATCAGCCGAGCTCTGGTCTTCCTCGCACTGTCCTTCTCCACGACTTACGGCGTCTACCTCCTCGGGCAGCGTCTCGACATCACGCTCGCGGAGGCCGCCCCGATCCTTGCAACGTCGGGTCTCATCGGCATCGTCACGGCGATCGTCGGCGCCATCGCCAGCGGGTACCTCTCGGACCGATTCCACAGCCGAAAGCCATTCTTGATCGCAAGTGCGTTCATTCTGGCCGCCGGAATGGTCGTGGTCGCCTTCACTCAGAGCGAGGGACAGTTCCTCCTGGGCAGCGCGCTCAGCACGCTCGCCGTCGGTGTCTACGGCGCAGTCGATCAAGCGATTCAGCAGGACGTTCTGCCACGCGAGGAGAACGAAAACGGCCGGTTCATGAGCATTATCCAACTGGCGAACCAGGTGCCGCAGGCCGTCGGGCCGCTCGTCGCGGGAGGGATCATCGCACTCGCGACCGGCGATTACACCGCGGTGTACATCGTCGGTGGAATCGTCGGGATTCTTGGCGCGCTGGCCATCATCCCCATCTCGGTCGGTCGTCGAAGCACTGACTCCACCACGAGCATCCGAGCGCCAAAATAGTCGCCTGGACACCATCAAGCGAAGCCCTGACCTTTCAGCTCTCGAAATACAGCGAGCGGTGGTCCATGGATCCGTTGCTTGCTGGCCCAACAGCGGAGAGAACTCAGCTTCGCGCTTCTCGGAGAGGACAAGCCGATCATGGATGTTGAGCCCGGAGATGAGTAGCCGACGACCGCGCTGGCTGTCCGAGCAGGATCAGCCGCCAAAAGCTCCGACCATCTATGACGTCGCCGCCCTGGCATCGGTCTCCCACCAAACCGTATCGCGAGTGATCAACAAAACTGGGCACGTGCGACCGGTCACCCGGCATCGAGTTCTGGCGGCGATGTCATACCTCGGCTACGTCAAGAACGAGGCGGCAGCGGATCTCGCACGGAAACCTCACAGTGGCACCAGCCATGCCGACGTGACGAGCAGTCATTCCACTGTGGGCAACTAATCTTGATCACCGCCCGCACCAGAAGATTGTGATCGTGGTCGACCAACGTCAGTTCGGCGACATTGGAGGGTCGCTATCTTCGCGGGCGTATCGCGGCCCGAAGCTGCTGCTCAGTTGCGGCCATTATCTCGGACACCGTTTGCGTCTTCGGCGAAGTAGCCATCGTCAGAAACAGAACCGCCGACACCACGCGGGCAAGATTCATTGCTTCCGCCTCGGGGGTGACAGCAAACCGCTTGAGCTGGCTGCTGACCGCAATCTCCGTGTCACCGACGATTGCGAGCGCCGCGGCGTGGTTCTCTTCCGTGTGATCCCCAAATGCCATTTCGCGAAGGTACGTCCGTCCATTATCGAACTGGGCACGGTTGCACTCGATAATGGGTGCGGTGATTGCCATCACCGCATCGAGCGCGGTGTCTGATTCCGCGGCGAGTCGCGTGCCGCGCTCGAGCGCAGCCTTGTAGTGGTGGTTCTGCACCATCAGCAACAGTTCGCCCTTCGTCTTCGCGTAAAGGAAGAGCGTGCCGGTGCCGATGTCCGCCGCATCAGCGATCTGCTGCGTCGTCACCTCATCGACGCCGCGCTCGGCAAACAGAGCCGACGCGGCCGCGGTGATGCGAGCGAGCTTGTCCTGCTTGTTGCGTTCGCGCCGGCCGGCTCCTGTCGATGGCACAGTCACGAGCGACCCTCCGGGAGTAGAAGACGACTACGCTCAGTGCTGAGCAGAGTCAGTAAGTGGCATGGGAAGAGATCCTACCGCCCTACTTTCCCACAGGCACCGAGGAGACCCCTCCCCGTCGTCGTCGACCCCTCGAGATGAGTCCGCTTATGCCCGCACCCTCCGCCCTGACACCTCTTCACTCTCGGCCGCATCGAGCTGGTGCACTGGCTCGCTCGCACCCTGATGACGAGAAGCCGCGCAAATACCGATGGGACCCCGGGTGCCCTAGCCGCCGAGTACTACAGCCAGCGCGCCTCGCTCGAGCTGCTCATCACCGAGGGAACACAACCCTCTACAGATGGGCAGGGGTATCTCGACACCCCCGGTATCTTCACGCCGGAGCGCATCGCAGGGTGGCGCCGCGTGACCGAACGGGTGCACTGCGGTGCCGGGCACCTGTTCACCCAGCTGATGCACGTCGAATGCACGTCGCACCTGGAAAACACCCCGCATCACCGTCAGCCGATCATCCCGTCCGCAATCGAAGCGGGTGACCCCGGAACGATCTACTCCGGCGGCGCCCACGGCTACACCGACCACCCCGCGCTCACCCGCAGCTGACCCTGCGCACTATTGAAAGCAGCCTCCATGACCTCACTCAACGGCGCCGTCGTCCTCGTGACGGGCGCGAACGGTGGCATCGGCACCCACTTCGTCGCCGAAGCCCTGGCCCGGGGTGCGGCGAAGGTGTACGCCACCGCGCGCACCCCGCGCGCCTGGGATGATGAGCGCATCGTCGCACTGCAACTCGATGTCACCGACCCGACCTCCATTCAGGCTGCGGCTGATTTCGCCACCGACGTCACGGTCCTGGTCAACAACGCCGGTGCCAGCCCCTCGACGGCCAGCTTGATCGACATTGCCGAGTCCGAACTGCGGACCACAATGGAGATCAACTTCTTCGCCCCGGTCCTGCTCGCCCGCGCATTCACCCCAGCGCTGCTGAAGGCAGCGCACCCGATCCTGATCGACGTGCACTCCATCGGCAGCTGGCTTGGATATGGCGGCGCGTACAGTGCCGCGAAAGCCGCTCTCTGGGCCGCCACGAACGCCTTGCGCCTCGAACTCGCACCACGAGGCGTGCACGTCATCGGGGTGCACATGAGCTATGTCGACACCGCCATGGCGGCGCAGGCGCAGGGGCAGAAGCTGCAACCCGGCGATCTCGTCCTGCAGGTGTTCGACGCGTTGCAGGCTGGAGCTGTCGAGGTGATCGGTGACGAGCAGACCGCGAAGGTGAAGGCGGCTCTTGCAGGCCCCATCGAAGCGCTCTACCCAGAGCTGCCGCCCTTCGCCTGAGACGGAAGGGCGGCACTGCCGCCCTTCCGAGGTGGGCTCAGTCAGTGAGGAACTTCACCGCGACAGGGGCGAACTCCTCCCAGTACTGGAAGATGCCGCCGTGACCGGAGTTGGGGTAGATGATCAGCTCACTGTTCGCGATCCGGTTCCGCAGATCAGTCGACAGCACCGATGGCACCATGCGGTCGTGGTCACCGTTGGCGATGAGGGTCGGCTGCATGATCACGGACAGATCCGACGGCTGTGAGCGCCCGAACCGCTGGATCGCCTTCAACTGGGTGCCGAACGCCTTGTTGTTGATCTTCTTGTCGCGGTCAACCGTGCGCTCCTTGAGCCGTTCCACGAACGCCTTGCCGGCCTTCTTGCCGGGGACGTCTCGGTTGAAGAACAGGAACTCCTTCGGATCGGACCGGGTGAGGGCGGCGCGAAGGATGTCGTAGTAGGTGGCCCCGACGACCTTGTCCATGTCCTTGCCGCCGCGCGGGCCGGTCCCGGTGAGAACGAGTTTGCGGACCAGGGATGGATGCTTGACAGTCAGATCCTGCGCGATCATGCCTCCCATGGAGAAGGAGAAGACGTCGATCTTGTCGTAGCCGAGGGCGGTGATGAACGCATAGGCGTCGTCCGCTGCCTGTTCGAGGGTGGCTGGGACGGCGCCACTGGAGGCGCCGACTCCGAGCTGATCGAAGGTGATCACGTGGCGCTGCTTGGCGATCGGGTCGACGAGCCGTGGGTCCCAGTTGTCCAGGGTCGCAGCAAGGTGGGTGAAGAACACCACCGGAATGCCGCCCTCGGGTCCAAGCTCCCGGTAGGCGAACGTGTCGCCGCCGGTGGTGATGGTCTTCGCGGGCGCGTTCGCGTACGAGGTGATCACGGGTTCGGTCGGAGTGCTCATGACGACGGGGCTTTCTTCGTTGGGATCAAGAGAGAGTGCGGTCTCGATGTCGGATGCTGGCTAAGAGAGTGTGACGACGGCCTTGCCGCGGATACTCGTCTTCCCGAGCGACGACAGTGCAGCCGGAATCTGTTCGAACGGGAATGTCGCGCCGACGACAGGGCGGATGATCCCGCGCTCGAAGAGGTCGGTCATCTTCTGCAGCTGCGCACCGTCGGCTCGCATGAACAGGAACTCGTACGTCACGCCGAGCTTCACTGCCTGGGCGCGCACCTTGCGGCTCAGCCCAGCGACGACGAGCTTCACGACCGGATTCAGGTGGGCTTCCTTCGCGAACGCAGGATCGGGCGCACCGTTGATACTGACGGCCTTCCCACCGGGCTTGAGAATGCGAAGCGACTTGGCGAGATTTTCGCCGCCGAGACTGTCGAGGACGAAGTCGTAGCCGGAGAGTTCCTGTTCGAAGTCGTGGCTGCGGTAGTCGATGACCACATCGGCGCCGAGTTGGCGGACGAAATCGGCGTTGGCTGCAGAGGCCGTCGTGGCGACGTGGGCACCGAGGTGCTTCGCGAGCTGAATGGCAATTGTGCCCACACCGCCAGAACCGGCGTGGATGAGGACTTTCTGCCCGGGCTGGACGTTGCCGCGCTCCACGAGTGCCTGCCATGCGGTCAGCGCGACGAGCGGCAACGATCCGGCCTCGATCGTGGTGATCGTCGTCGGCGTGAGTGCGAGGTCGGCTTCGTCGATGGCGATACGTTCGGCGAACGCGCCGATGCGGTGGTCCCTCGGGCGTGAGTACACCTGATCGCCCGGCTTGAAATGGCTGACCTTGCCTCCTACCCGGATCACAGTCCCTGCGACGTCGTGGCCGAGAGTGGTCGGTAGCTTGTAGGGCAGGATCGGCTTGAACTCGCCCTCCCGGATCTTCTCGTCGAGCTGATTGAGCCCTGCGGCTTCGACCGTGACGAGGACGTCGCGTTCGCCGACGGTGGGCTCGGGGGTGTCTCGGAGTTCAAGGGGCTGCTTGTACTTGGTCAGGACGAACGCCTGCATGATGTCTTCCATCTCTGTCGGTAGGGGCGATGAATACGAACGGGCGGTCAGCGGGTAAGGAACTGACGGATGGTGTCGGTGACGGCCGTGGAGTGTTGAAACACCACACCGTGTCCAGAGTCCGGAAAGGTGGCCAAGGAGCTGTCCGGCAGGAGTGCGTGCAAGGCGTGTGCGTTGACGACGGGGACCATCCGGTCTTCTTCGCCGTGGATCAGCAGTGTTGGGGAGGACCACAACGGCGCCGACGGCGCCGCCGCGTCCCCCCCAACGGTTCACGGCGCGAAGTTGCGCCCGGAATACCGCTGGCGTGACGGAACTGTCCCTGTTCCTGTTCCGCTCGGTCAGCCGCCGGAGATACGCGGAAGCAGCGGCGCGGCCAGCGGTACTGCGGGTGAAGAACAGCAGCTGCTTCGGGTCCCGGCGCGTCAACGCGGCCCGTACGGTGCTACGGATCGCGACCCCGGTCATCGCCTTCAGCCCCGGGCCGTGCTGCGGTCCCGTGCCAGCAAGGACCACCCGCTCGACCAGCTCGGGTGCTTGGCCGAGCAGGGCCTGAGCGACCATGCCGCCCATCGACAACCCAAACAGATCGATCCGTTCGTACTCGAGTGCCCCGAGCACAGCGATCACATCGGCAGCCATAGCGTCGAAGGTGTCCGCTACCACGCCGGCGGATGCGCCGACGCCGCGGTAGTCGATGGCGATGAGACGACGGTCCAGCGCCAGAGCATCCACGACGGCAGGATCCCAGCTGTCCAGATTCGCACCGAGATGCGTCAGGAGTACGAGCGGGACTTCCGAGTGCGCTCCGTACTCACGAACCGCGAACTGTGTCCCGGCTGCTGCCATGGTTCTCGTCGGTACATCGCGCCAGGGCCCCTTACTGAGCCTCATGGATGAGTCCTCTCGACCTTTCGAAACGTCGGTAACCCCGAGTAGACTCAAGTTTGAGTCAACTCAGTTATCTTGTCAAGGAGATGTTGTGGCACTACAAGAGAAATCAGTAGGGCGGCGCGAACGGGCCAAGACCGACAAGCGCGACCGCATCATGCGGGCGGCGCGTGAGATGTTCGCGGAGCGTGGCGTGAGCGGTGTGACGACGCAGCAGGTCGCGGATCGCGCCGACGTAGCGATCGGCACCTTGTACCTCTACGCGGCGACGAAGGCGGAACTGTTGATCATGGTGCAGAACGACAAGTTTGCAGACGCCGTAGAGCAGGGCCTCGCTGCGCCCGAGCCTGTGGGGCAGACGTGTCGTGTGATGGCGGTGCTGATGCCCGTTGTGCAGTGCGTCCGCGAGCAGGTTGAGAACGGCCGTACGTACCTCCACGAGCTTGTCTTCGGAGATCCCGACGAGCCCCACCGGCGCACCGGCCTGATGCTCTCCGGCCGTTTGGAGGCGGGCGTCGCGCGCCGTCTCGAAGGCAGTGGTGTACCCGCTGAGGACGCGGAAGTGCTTGCTCGCGTCGTCACCGCGATCGTGCACGTCAGCACCACCGCCACGGTGTTCGCGCAGCGTTCCCTCGACGAGGTCCTTGCCGACATCCGCACTCAGGTCGACGCCTGCCTGCCTTGTACCACCGCAGCGAAAACCGCCGCGTAAGCGAACCCGGAAGGAAGGGCACCATGAGCACTCACTACGACCTCGTCATCCTCGGAGCTGGACCAGGGGGCTACGTGGCCGCGATCCGCGCCGCGCAACTCGGTATGCAGGTCGGCGTCATCGAGAGCCGTTACTGGGGAGGGGTGTGCCTGAACGTGGGCTGCATCCCCTCGAAGGCGCTGCTGCGCAACGCCGAGCTGGCGCACACCGTCACACGCCAAGCAGACGTCTTCGGCATCTCCGGCACCGTCCAGTTCGACTACGGCGTCGCGTTCGATCGCAGCCGGCGCGTAGCCAACGGCCGCGTGAAGGGCGTGCACTACCTGATGAAGAAGAACGGCATCGCCGAGATCGACGGATACGGTGTGTTCCGCGATGCCCAGACCATCGACGTCCAACTCACCGGCGGCGGCGCGGAAACGGTGACGTTCGACGATGCGATCATCGCCACGGGATCCACCGTCCGCAGCCTCCCAGGCGTCGAACTGAGCAGCAACGTCGTCACCTACGAAACCCAGATCCTCGAGCGCGAGCTGCCCGCTTCTTTGATCGTCATCGGCGCCGGTGCCATCGGCATGGAGTTCGCGTACGTGCTCCGCAACTACGGCGTCGACGTCACGATCATCGAGTTCCTGGACCGGGCCCTCCCCAACGAGGACCCGGAGGTGTCGAAGGAGATCACCCGGCAGTACAAGAAGCTCGGCATCGACATCCTGACCTCCTCCCGCGTCGACACCGTCACCGATTCCGGCAGGAGCGTCGACGTCTCCTACGTCGACGCGGCCGGGGCGACTGACGTGATCACAGCAGACCGTGTGCTGATGTCCGTCGGCTTCGCCCCGAACGTTCTCGGATTCGGCCTCGAGGCCACCGGCGTACAGCTCACCACACGCGGCGCGATCGCGATCGACGACTTCATGCGAACGAACGTCCCTCACATCTACGCGATCGGCGATGTGACCGCAAAACTGCAACTCGCCCATGTCGCGGAGGCGCAAGGCATCGTCGCAGCAGAGACGATCGCTGGCGCGGAGACCCTGCCGCTCGGCGATTACCGGATGATGCCGCGCGCCACCTTCACGCAGCCGCAGGTCGCATCCTTCGGCCTCACTGAACAGCAAGCTCGCGACGACGGCCACGAGATCATCGTCGCAAAGTTCCCCTTCACCGCGAACGGGAAAGCGCAGGGCCTCGGCGAGCCGAGCGGGTTCGTGAAACTCATCGCCGACGCCGCCCACGGCGAACTCCTCGGCGCACACATGATCGGTGCCGACGTCGCAGAGTTGCTGCCCGAACTCACGCTCGCGCAGAAGTGGGACCTCACGGCCGCGGAGCTTGCCCGCAACGTGCACACCCACCCGACACTCGGAGAAGCGCTCCAAGAAGCGTTCCACGGACTGACCGGCCACATGATCAACCTCTGAGCCGGTTGCGTGGCCTGTCGCATCGCGCGCGGTCGCACATGAAACGAGGGTGGACGCGATCGCGTCCACCCTCGTAGCTCCCGGCCGCCGAACGGTGCGGCCGAGAAGTCGTTACTTCAGCTGCTCCGGCGTTCCCGGAGCCGGCGTGCCAGCGACCATCTCAGGGTCCTCGGCGAGGTCCTGCAGCGTGCCGCCGGTGGCAACGACCTTCGCGGACTCCTCAGGGACGCGCAGCCAACGAACGGAGATGCCAGCGAGGACGTAGAGCGCGGCGAAGATGATCGTCACACCGCCAGCTCCGAGCGGTGCGAGGAAGATCGCAACGATCAGGGGTCCGACGAACGTCGCAGCGCCGGCACCCAGGTTGAGCACTGCAATGGAGTTGCCCTTCTGCCCCGGTGCCATGAGGGACATGAGCACGGAGATCGGTGTGAAGCCGGCCAACGTCACACCGAAGAACGCAGCGCACAGCACGGACACCCAGTACTCGTCGGTGGCCTGTGGGATGAAGTAGAACGCGAGGACCGCGACCGCCGACCCGATGCAGCCGAACCACCGCAGCGTGCGGTGCCACCCAAGCCGGTCGGAGAGCACTCCGAAGAACAGGTTCGCAAAGATGTTCGCCGCCCCGAGGACGAAGACCAGCTGCAGCCAGCCGGCGGTTCCGAAGCCGAGGTCCTTCGCGAAGATCGTCGGGAAGAAGACGAACAGACCGAACTGCGGCGCGGTGTTCACGATCCGCACGAGGCAGCCGAGGCCGACACGCGGGCTGGTGAAGGCGATGGCGACGGAGTTCACGATGCTGCGTCCCGTGGTGACCTCTGGTCGGGCGAGTCGGTTCCCTCCCTTGGCGCCCCGCAGTCCGACGAGCGAGACGACGGCCCCGAGCGCCACCAGGACCAACGAGATCCAGAGGGTCAGGTACTCGCCGATGAGCGGCTCGGTACCGCTCGCGAGCAGGGATCCGAGCGTGGGAAGGCCGCCGGTGAAGGCGAAGTAGAACCAGCCCACTGCCGATCCGAGCCGGTGTGCGGGACTGCCCGCGAGGACCCAGACGAGGAATCCGTAGGCGAAGAACGGGTAGCCGATACCGCGGAGGCCGTAGATGACCAGCATCAGCCAGTAGTTCTGGGTGGGGAGTGCCACGGCGAGGAAGAGCACCTCGAGTGCGGCCCAGGTGACGGCGCCGATGATCATCACGCGTCGGGGGCCCCAGACGTCGGACAAGGCTCCGGACAACCAAGAGCCGATGGTGACGACGGCGCCGTACACGGAGATGATGATGGCGGCGTTCGTCTCGGTGCCCGCGCCGTTGTTCGCGAGGAACGGCGCGATGTAGCCCGATTCGACGCCGTCGCCGATCATGAAGAGGAGCAGGCCGACGAAGCCCCAGACGAGCGGGCGGGGAAGTCCGAGTCGGTCGATGAAGCCGGTCGAGGCCGGGCCGCTGGTACGGATGTGCGTGGTGGACATGGCGGGTTTCTTCCGTGAGGGCAGCGTCACTGCTGCGGGAGGAGATGCACCTTGCGGGCAGATTCGGACTTCGCTGCCTCGAGCGCGGCGGCGTAGTCGTCGAGCCCGAAGGTGTGGGTGACGGTGCGGGGGGCGAGGTCGTCGAGGGTGACGATCTCGGTGACCGCGTCGGGGTAGGAGGTAGCGAGGGACTGCGAGCCAACGATGGAGAGTTCGCGGTCGAACAGGTCGTACGGGCGGAGATCGATGGTGGCGGTGGGGCTGACCACGCCCATCTGCAGGAGCGTGCCGCGCTTCGCCAGTCGGGTCAGAGCGTCGGAGACCGCCGCCGGGTGTCCGGAGGCTTCGATCACGAGGTCGATGTCCTGCACGCCGGAGTTCGTACCAGGCGCCCCAGCGGAGTCCGCACCGAAGTCGATCGCGGCGTCGCGACGGACGGGGCTCGGTTCGATGATCTCGATGCTCTTCGCGCCACGCGCCTTCGCAACCGCGAGAGCGAGCAGTCCGATGGAGCCGGCTCCGTAGATGAGGACTCGCTGGCCTTCGATCGCCTTGATGCGCCCGAACGCGTGCAGCACGCATGCGAGTGGTTCAATGAGGGCGCCAGTTGCCCAATCGACCCCTTCGGGCAGCTTGAAGACGACCTTTTCGGGCACGGCGACGAACTCGGCGCACGCGCCGTTGACGGTCACGCCGATCGGGTCCAAGTTCTCGCACAGGTTCGTCGCGCCGGCGAGGCACTCTTCGCAGTGGCCACAGTTCACGTTCGGGTCGACCGACACGCGGTCGCCGATGGCGAACTTCGTGACCTCAGCACCAGTGGCTGTGACGGTACCGGCGAACTCGTGCCCGGGGACGACGGGGAACGTGCCGGTGGGGTAGTCGCCGGAGGCAAGGTGGATGTCGGTACCGCAGATGCCGACTGCCTCGGGGGCGATGACGACATCGTTCGGGCCGGGCGTCGGCGCGGGGATGTCCGCGATTTCTATCGAGCCTGTGCCGTCGAGCACTACTGCGCGCATCTTCGTTGATCCTCTCGGGAGTCGCGTCGCGGATGCGTTGCACCCGCCGTTTCAGGGCGTTCTCCCGGAGACTGCTACGTCGTTGGGCGAGCCGCTAACACACAGTACGACGAGATTGCTGCTTGTGTCTATACGCGTTGGACTGTCTAGACAAAAATCGTTGCAGGTCACATGATGGGAGCCATGCCTTCACTCGCTGACGAGCCCTCTACGGAGACCGGTTCCCTGTTCCTCCAGCCCGACCGCAACCTGGCCCTCGAGCTCGTGCGTGCGACGGAGGCCGCCGCGATCCGTGCGCAGCCGTGGGTCGGGCGTGGTGAGAAGAACCTCGCCGACGGCGCCGCGGTCGACGCGATGCGCAAGTTCCTCGGCACCGTGAACTTCGACGGCGTCGTCGTCATCGGTGAGGGCGAGAAGGACAACGCCCCGATGCTCTACAACGGCGAGCACGTCGGCAACGGCCACGGCCCGGCTTGCGACATCGCGGTCGACCCGATCGACGGCACCTCGCTCACCGCCGCCGGTCGTCAGAACGCCATCTCCGTCATGGCCGTCTCGGACCGCGGTTCGATGTACGACCCCTCCGCCGTGTTCTACATGGACAAGATCGCCGCCGGCCCCGAGGGTCGCGGTGTCCTGGACCTCGAGAAGCCGATCGGTGACAACATCCGCGCGCTGGCGAAGGCCAAGGGCAAGGACCTCGAGGACATGGTCGTGGCCGTGCTCGACCGTCCCCGTCACGACGAGCTGATCCGCGCCATCCGCGCGACCGGTGCCGGCACGCGACTACTGCTCGACGGCGACGTCGCCGGTGGCATCGCCGCCGCCCTGCCCGGCTCGACCATCGACATGTGCGTCGGCGTCGGCGGCACCCCCGAGGGCATCATCACGGCGTGCGCGATCAAGGCGCTCGGCGGCGTGATCCTCGGCAAGCTGCAGCCGAAGGACGACGAGGAGCGCGAGCGCGCCATCGCCGCCGGCCACGACCTGGACAAGGTCCTCGACCAGGACGACCTGGTCACGGGTGACAACACGTTCTTCGTCGCCACCGGCGTCACCGACGGCGTCCTGGTCGACGGTGTCCGTCGCTCGCGCGGCGTCATCCACACCGACTCGCTCGTGCTGCGGTCGCGGTCGAACACCATCCGTCGCATCCAGGCGGACCACCGTGCGGAGAAGTGGTTCTAGCTCTCAATACTGGCGAGTCCGATCAACCGTGACTCGTCGGGGGCCGCGCCTCCGTGGTGTCCGGCGCGGCCCCCACCCCACATCCGTTCGAAGGAGAACGCGCGATGACCAACGAGTCCATGACCGCCAGCGCAGCAGTGCCGACGGGTCGAGGGCTCCTCGACCGGCTCGGCCTGCCCGCCCCACTCGCACTCGGGTTCATCGGCGTCCTGCTGTTCATGATCGGGGACGGAGTCGAGTCGAACTACCTGTCGCCGTTTCTCGTGGACACAGAAGGCTTCAGCGAGTCCGCTGCCGCGGTGACGATCAGCGCATACGGCATCTTCGTCACCATCGGATCGTGGCTTTCTGGCACCCTCTCCTCGGTCCTCGGCCCCCGCAAGGTGATGATCATCGGCGCCGTGACTTGGGTCGTGTTCGAGGCGCTGTTCCTGACCGTCGGCGTCGGTGCTGACGTGCACTGGGTGGCCGTCGTCGCGTACTCGATTCGCGGCATCGGGTACCCGTTCTTTGCCTACGCGTTCCTGGTGTGGATCAACACCGCGACCCGACCGGAGCAGCGCGGAAGCTCCGTGGGCTGGTTCTGGTTCGTATTCGGAGCTGGACTGCCAACGCTCGGATCGCTGCTGGCCAGTTGGACGATTCCGGTCATCGGTGAAGTCGGCACCTTCTGGCTTGCGACGGGCCTCGTGGTCCTCGGGGCACTCACCGCCATCCTCGGCGTCCGAGACCGACAGCACGCCGGACCCGCGCACAACGGCGACAGCGCGATCGCTGAGCTTGCCAAGGGACTCACGATCATCTGGCGTCAGCCACGGGTCAGTGTCGGAGCACTCGTACGGCTCATCAACACGGCGCCGAACTTCGCGCTCTTCGTCGTCGCGCCGTTCTTCTTCACTGAACAGATCGGCTTCACGCAGTCTCAGTACCTGCAGATCGTGACGATCGTCTACACGGCGAACATCTTCGCCAACCTCTTCTTCGGAGTCCTCGGCGACCGGTTTGGGTGGCAACGCACAGTGCTTTGGTTCGGGTGTGTCATGAGCGCGGTCGGGGCCGCCTCGCTGTACATCGTGCCGGTGCTGGTTGGCCCGAACTTCTGGCTCACCGTCCTGTGCTGGGCGATTCTCGGAATCGGTCTGGCCGGCTTCGTACCTCTCACGGCCTTGGTCCCCTCGTTCGTCCCGGCGGAAGATCGCGGGAGCGCGCTCGCTGTGTACACGCTCGCGGCAGGCCTCTCGGCGTTCATCGGCCCGGTCCTTGTCGGTGTCCTCGGCGGAGCAGCAAACGTTCCCATCCTCATCGGCACCTTCGTGGCGATGTACGTCGTCGGGGCGCTGCTGTGTCTCGCGCTCCGAAGCGAGGAAGATCCCCGCAACCTCCGGATCGCGGCTGCGGACAGGCACGGTGACCTGCCCTAGGGGCGGGGCATCACCGGGCGCTCTCGTGGCTGGTGTCGGCGCGCATAACGGTATCGGCGTCGACTACCCAGTCCAGCGCGGCCGCCGCGAGCATCGCTGCGCCGACGGCTGCGACTTCCGGCTCGTGCACGATCTGCATCCGCCGTCCGCTGACCTGTTCCTTGATCGCGAGCCAGCCGGGCGCACGTGACCATCCACCGGCCACGTACACGTGCCCTGGTGCGGGCATCAGCGCGGTGACTTCGTCGATCGCATCGGCGCCGACCCGCGCGAGGGCGCCGAGTACCGCCGCCGCCCTCGATGTCGCCTTCGCGGGAGCTCCGACGGAGTACTTCGGTCGGCCTCCGCCGCGATCGCCCGCGACGAACACGTCCGAGTCCACGTACCCGTCCGGCTTCCTTCGACCGCTCGCAATGAGTCGCAGTTCCGACGCAACCTCTGGGTCGAGCGACGCCCATTCGACGTTCCGGGTGAACTCCTCGACCGACAGGAGTGAGGTGCCGGTGTTCCGGATCCCGGGCGCGACGTCGACTCCTGTGGTTCGGTTCACCTGCTCCGGCGCCTGCGCCACGACGACTTCCGCGGTTCCCATGGAGTCGAGTACTGCTCCTTGGTCTAGCCGGTCCACTGCCCACCCGCCGATCGGATGGTCGTGGCCGCCAGCGATCGCGAGTGCGCCTGGGGCAAGCACTCCGGCCGCGTCCAAGCGCCTCGACAGGATCGGTCCGACGGCCTCACCTGCGGTGAGGACCTTCGGCAGGAGCGTCGGATCCCGCAGAGTGCTCTCCACTCGCGCCAGCACCCATGAGCGAGTTCTTCCGTCCCAGGCTGCGGTCCGCGCCGCGATCGAGTCGCTCATGAAGGCGGTGCCGGACCAAGCGCTGGCTGCGTAGTCAGTGAGTGATACCCAGCCTGCTGCGGATTCGAGCTGTCCTTGCTCACGGGCCCAGAGCCAACCGACGAGCGTTCTTGCGGCATCGTCGCCGACGCCGACTCCGTCAGCTGCAGCGAGCTGCGGGGCGACGGCGGTGAACAGCCTGGCTCGTCGTGGATCGAACCAGGCGAGCGCCGACGCCGTTGGGCGCAGTTGTGCGTCGACGGGGATGCCGTCCTCGCCGACACCGACGGCGCAGACCGCATGAACGGCGAACTCTGTCCCGCAGACCTCGAGGAGCATGTCCTCGATGAGCCGAAGCAATTGCTGCGCGTCGATGGACAGATCGGTGTCGTCGCGCGGGGTCTGTCGCTGGGCTCGGCTGACGACTCGACTGTCAGCACCCAGACCGACGACCTTCGTGTTGGTACTGCCGATGTCGACCCCGCAGACGATCGGACCCCGGTGTGCGCGCTTCACGAGCGTCATTCTGTCCCATGAGCGGGACCGCAACAGCCCGATGTGGACAATTCGCTGGACTGTACATATGGACTAGACAATCTGTACCAACCTGCCTACCATGGACGGGAACCCAGGCGGTTCGGCCGAGACGGATCTCCGTCGCAGCGACGCGATGACGCAATCATCCGCGCCGCCGCGTGCGCCCCTTGGAAGCCGCCGAGACCACCGAAGCGCTCCGAAAACACGGCGACTTGCACGTCGCGACGCCGTCGGTGCAGGCCGAAAGGAACCCTCTTGCCTCTTGTCAGCGGTATCGACGTCATCAACGAGTGCACTTCACGCGGGCTCGTCGCCGGCGCGTTCAACACCACGAACATCGAAACGACGATGGGGATCGTCGCAGCGATCGAGAAGGTCGGCGTTCCGACGTTCATCCAGGTCGCTCCGACCAACGCGGCGCTGTCAGGGTTCGAGTACATCTACGACATGGTCAGCCGCCGGTTGGCAGAGTGCGACGTCCCGGTGGCGCTGCACCTCGACCACGGGAAGTCGCTCGATGCTGTGAGGGATGCGCTTGCGGCGGACTTCACCTCGATCATGATCGACTACTCCGAGTACGACTACGACGAGAACGTGCGCGTCTCGAAGATCGCACGAGAGCTGACGCCGTCGTCGCTCGCTCTCGAAGCAGAGCTCGGCAGCATCGGCGGCAAGGAGGACGACGTCGCTCCCGAGTTCGCGGCACACACCGACCCCCAGCAGGCCGCCGAGTTCGTCGCCGCGACCGGGTGCGACATGCTCGCGGTATCGGTCGGGAACCAGCACGGGTACGTCCCGAACGCCGCGATCGACTTCGAGCTGCTCGCCGCCGTCCGCGACGCCAGCCCGGTCCCGCTCGTCATCCACGGCGGTTCCGGACTGCCCGATGAGCAGCTCGCGCAGCTACACGAGTACAACGTCGTGAAGGTCAACGTTGCCAGCGATCTCCGGAACGCGATGATCCGCTCGTTCGGCGAGGCCTACAACGCCAACCCGAAGGAGGCGTCGCTGATCCGAGTCTCCACGGACGCGGTCGCCGCCATCACCCAAGTAGTCGAGAAGCGTATCCGCACGCTGAACCCATCCGTCGCCTGACCTGTCACCGCGTTCAGCGCCGAACCGAAGGACCTCACCCCGTGCTCCCTACCATCACGGTCGACATCGGCACGACCAGCATCAAGCTGTGCCTGTTCGACGACGTGGGCGGCGTCGTCGTCTCGACGAAGCACCCGACGCCGACGACCCGGGACGCTTGGGGAGAGGTCTACCAGGTGGAGGCGCTGCTGCAGCAGATCGCCGACTTCGTCCGCGGCCTCGACGATGCGGCACGACGTTCGGTGCGTCGCATCGCGATCGCCGGTGTGGGAGAGTCCGGCGGGCTGGTCCGCCCCGATGGGTCGTTGGCATCGCCGATGATCCTCTGGCACGACCACCGTGGAGCGGACTGGCTCGAGGACTTCGATGTCTTCAGCCGCGATCGCGTGTACGCGATCACTGGACTCCCGGTGAACCCGAACTACGGCATCTCGAAAGTGGCGTGGGCCGTGGACAACGCTGGCTCGGGGGCTGCTGATGCGCAGTGGTTGAACGTGGCGGAGTTCGTAGCGGCCGAACTGACCGGCGAACGATGGTCGGAGTTCTCCCTCGCCAGCAGGACGATGGCGCTCGATCTCGCGGCCAGGACGTGGTCGGCCGAGATGTGCGACTTCTTCGATCTGGACGTCAGCCGGTTCCCCGACCTCCGCACCGCTTCCGAAGGCACGACGCTCTCGCCCGTTCGGGCCGCGGAGCTCAGACTGGACACCTCTGTCATGGTCCACGTCGCCGGCCACGATCACATGGTCGGTGCCGTCGGCGCCGACCTTGAACACAACGAGCTGCTGAATTCGACCGGGACGACCGAGGGCTTGCTGTTCCTGACCGACGCACCGACTCTCGGTCCGGCAGCAGGACGCGCGAAGCTCGCGAACGGAATCTCTTGCACCGGGTCCGACTACACGCTGTTCGCCTCGATCCCGACTGGTGGCTCGGCGTTCGCGACGTTGCAGGGACTGCTCGGTCGTTCCGCATCGGAACTCGCTGACAGCATCTCCGGCATCCACCAGGAGTACGTCGCCGGCGACGTGGCGCTCGACCGCTTGCCCGTGATCCTCCCGCAGTTCCGCGGGAGCCCCCCGCCGACGAAGAACGCTCGAACACGCGGCGCGATCGCCGGGCTGCAGACCGACACGACCGCCAACGAACTCATCCTGGGCTGCTTCCTCGGGATGGCACTGCAGTTCTCCGACGTGCTCGACCTCTTCCCAGTCACGGCGAGCCGCGTGAAGGTGATCGGGCCCGCAGGCGGGAACCCGCTCTGGCAGCAGCTGAAGGCGGACCTCCTCGGCACACCGCTCACAGCCTCCCGATTCCCGGAGGTCGTCTCCCGCGGCGCGCAAGCCCTCGCCTCCGACCAGCGGCTCAGTTGGCAGGACAGCGATCCGGAAGATGTGGACGTCGACACGGCTCGACGCGAGGCACTCGCTCAATGGCGAGCAACGATCCAGCCCCAGTGGGACTACCTCAAGGGTCTCCCCGCATGAGGCTGTTCGAACCGTCTGAGACAACTTCCGTAACCCAAAGGAGGTCGACGATGCTGATCGCAGGAATCGACTCATCCACGCAGATGTGCAAGGTCACTGTTCGAGACGCCGCGACCGGCAACCGTGTGCGGGAAGGGAAGGCGTCACACCCGTCCGGCACGATCGTCCACCCGGATCGGTGGTGGCAGGCGCTGCTCACAGCGGTTGAGCGTGCAGGCGGACTCGAAGACGTGCAAGCGATCGCGGTGAGCGGTCAACAGCACACTCCGGTCTTCCTCGACGAGGACGGCGAGGTCGTCTGCGATTCACCGCTCTGGAACGACACCGGTTCCCACGGCCAGATGGTCAGCCTGAACGAGGAACTCGGTCGAGACACGTGGATCCGCCGAACGGGCCTGCCGCTCACGCTCTCGGACACAGTCGTGAAGCTCCGCTGGCTGCGAGACACGGACCCGGCGGCAGCCGAGCGAACTGCCGCGGTGGCGATCGTCCCCGACTGGCTCACCTGGCGCCTCCTGGGGTACGGAAGCGGGCACGGCGGCCTGGATGCTCTCGTCACCGACCGATCGGACGCCGCGGCAACCGCGTACTGGTCGCCGGAGACCGGTGAGTACTGCATGGACCTCGTCGAGCATGCGTTCGGCAAGACCGTGACCCTTCCGAAGATCCTCGGACCGCTCGACCGCGCCGGTGTGACCGGTGGAGGTATCCCCGGCATCCCCGCAGGAATCGTCGTGGGCGCTGGCAGCGGTGACAACGGAGCCGCAGCCCTCGCGCTCGACGTCAGCGCCGGCGACACCGTGCTCTCTCTCGGAACCTCCGGGGTCGTCTACACGCAGTCCGAAACGCCGATCCACGACTACGCCGGATACGTCTGCAACTACGCGGACGCCACTGGCAAGTTCCAACCGCTCGTTGCGACCCTGAACGCCGGCCGGAACTTCGAACTCGGCGCCGCACTGCTCGGCTGCTCGTTCGACGAACTCTCGGACCTTGCGCTCTCTGCCCCGGCAGGTGCGAACGGTCTGACCCTGTTGCCGTACTTCGAAGGAGAGCGGACTCCGGATCTGCCCCACGCGAGAGCCTCACTGCATCAAGCGTCCCTGACCAACTTCAACCGTCCGAACTTCGCGCGGGCCATCATCGAAGGAACCCTTGCGAGCCAGGTCGAGATGCTTGAAGCGTTGGAGCGGTGCGGCATCGTCACGGAACGCGTCGTCCTCATCGGTGGTGCTGCGCAAAGTGAGGCGGTTCAGCACATCCTGACGCAGATGGTCGACGTACCTGTTGTCGTCCCCGATCCCGAGGAGTACGTCGCCAAGGGAGCGGCGATGCAGGCGCTTGCTGCGCTGCAAGGGGCGTTCCCGGTCTGGTCGACGAACGGCGACGAACTCGCCCCGCTGCGAACCGAAACGCAGATCTCGCAGCAGCATGACGCTGCGAAGGTGGCGATGGGGTACTTCGAGAAGACGGCGGCGCGATCCTCGCAACCTGCAGTCCAATAGCTGAGATCGGTCGGGAGCGGAGCACCGTGCGGTGGCTGTACGGGTTGTCCGTATGAGATGGTCATACCGTCTACGTGGTGGTGTCATGCCGCCCCGGGTGCGATGCGAGGAGAGCCAGGATGAGCGAGCAACAGGCCATTGACCGGCAGTCGCCTGTGCCGTACTACGAACAGCTCGCTGATGTGCTCCAGGTCCGCGTGGAGACCGGGGCGATCGCTGTGGGGGACCGTTTGCCGAGCGAACTGGACCTCTCCGCTGAGTACGGAATCGCCCGCGCGACCGTCCGGCAGGCCCTGCAGCTCCTTGAGAGTCGAGGACTAGCCCAGCGTGTCCCGAATCGAGGTGTCTTCGCGTCGCGGCCGTCGTCCGACCGTGGATGGATGATCCAGAACACCGAAGGGTTCCTTGAGAACGCGGTCGGACGACAGAACCGCGCCGTGACCACCACCGTCCTGCGATCGGGGAGAGCGAAGCTGCCGGACTTCGTCGCCGCCTTGCTCGAAGTCGCGGTCGGAGTCGAGGGATTCGAACTCGTCCGCCTTCGCCACCTGGACGGTGTCCCTGCCGTGTACAGCGTCAACTACAGTCCGCCAAGCGTCGCCCCGATCGTCGGCGATTCGGAAGCCGTGCTCAACGGAACTGGGTCCCTCTCCGAGCTGCTGACGCGTGCCGGCTACCCACTCCGCGGCGCGCACCGCACGATCCGTGCGCGGGCCGCGACTGCTGAAGTCGCTGAAGCTCTGGAAGTCGTGCGCGGCGAGCCGGTCATCTGCGTGCAATCCACGTCCTGGACGAAGAACGAAGAACGCTTCGACGTGTACGAGACATGGGTGCGAACCGACGTCGTCCCGCTCGAGGTGAACGTCAGCTCGGTCGACATCCCCGGCCATTGAGCTGTGAACGGTGACTGCTGGGCGCCGGTCTCGCATGGAGAAGCCGGCGCCCAAGCCGTCAGATCTCGCTGATCAGTGCCTCGAGGCGGAGTTCGCCGGCACGGGTCTGCATGCCGGCGTCGAGGAGTCGGTGAGCAAGCTCTGCCGCGTCGGCGGTGAACAACGGACCGAGAAGCGCATTCTCCGTTGCGAGGCCTGCTCGCGTCACTCCGCTCGGAACCGTGTTCACCGCCTCCTTGACGGCGAAGACGACCTCGGGCCTCAGCTCACCGATCCGACGTGCCAGTGAACCGACGTACTCATCGATCTCGTCCGCCGGCAGAGCCCGGTTCACCAGCCCGTAGCGCTCGGCGAGTTCGGCATCGACGAGCTGGGCGCCGAGGAGGATCTCGAGGGAACGAGCCCTGCCGACGAGCGAGGTCAAGTACTGCGTCCCTCCGCCACCGGCCATGATGCCCATGAGCACCTCGGGCTGGGCTTGACCGGCTTTACCGATGGCGGCAAAGCGCATGTCCAACGCCATGAGGAATTCGTTGCCACCGCCGCGGGCGAGGCCGGTCAGCTTCCCGATCGTGATCTGAGGGAGAGAGCGCACTTCCTCGTGGACAACTTGCATGAGGTTCATGTCCGCAGGAAACTCCGCATCCGGATTCGCCGCCATCGTTGCCGCGCCGGCGGCTGCCATCACCTCGGGTTCTGTGATGAACCGAGTGTCGCCGTGCGCCACGAAGATGTCGGGATCAGCGCTGTCGAAGACGATCACGCGGACGGCTTCGTCGCCACGCACCTGCGAGACGAACCGGCGCAGCGATGGTAGGAGAGTCCCGTCAGAGAGGTTCAAGGGGGGATTGTCGATGGTGACATGGGCGACCCCATCAGCTACCGAGATGTGCAGGGCGGGCAGGTCGTAGGTCATGGGTGTTCTCTCCGTATCGCATGAACATCAGCGCCTTGTTTGACACTGAGTGTCACTGTAGACACAAGAATTCGTACCTGCAACTGAAGTCAAGGCTCGTAGGATGGTCGGATGCACGGGACCAGTACGCGAGCGATCGGGCGTGCCGCCGTTCGCAACGAACTCGGTGCCGTCGGTCTGCGGAAATTCCTCGAGTCGGGTTTCGACGCCATCACCTTCGACGACCTCGCGAGAGAAGCAGGTGTCTCACGCAGCACCTTCTTGCGCTACTTCGGCAGCAAAGAGGACGTGGTCTTGCACGTCTTCGACACCGTTGGCGACCAGATGGCCGCGGTTCTCGCTACCCAGCCGTTGACCGAGGACGCCTGGTCGGCGCTCCGCGCCGCGGTTGCTCCGGCAGTGGATCTGCTGCAAGATGCGGCGGACGGCCTCGACAGGATCCGGCTCGTCTGGTCCACCCCCGCGCTCTGGGCACGCCTTCACGAGAAGCAGGCGACTTGGCGCCCAGAACTCGTTGACCTCCTGCTCAAACGCGAGCCCCGGGTCGGGACGCCGATCATCGCGGTGCGCACGCGAGTGATGGCTGCTGTCGGCTGCCTGATGGTGGCCTACGACGGTTGGGTCGAGGACAACGGCATCTCGCCGCTGGATGAGCTGACAGACGCTGCGTTCGCTGCGCTGACGCGATCGGGTGGCCTCGGCCGTCCGAGCACAGACACTTGACGTCCAACGGTGAACCGGCCGAGTTCGGCGGTCGTCGGCACGGTGACGAGTGGTCAGCCACGACACTGTTTCGTCGCGGTCGATGGGCTCCCGCCTGAGCGTGCGGAGGCTGCGACTCGACCTCTGACGTGCGGTGCGCAGTTGCTCGCGAGCACAGGCTGGCATGCGGGCGGTCAAGGAAGCTGCGGTCGCAGCAGGTGATGCGACGTGATTGCCTGATACCCGTTCCCGGCTGCGAGTGCTCGCGTCTCGTCGAACGCTCGGGAGGTGAGGAGCATCCCGATCGGGAGTCCGTCCCGGTCGAGCCCGATCGGAACGCTGAGTCCGGGGACGCCCGCCATGCTGCCGATCGCTGTGTACCGCATGTTCCCGGCCGTGAGCGACGCCGGCCCCCCGTCGAGTTCGACGCTCTCCGCGCCGTGCGGCAGCGCCGTGAACGGCAGGGTCGGTGTCACGAGGACGTCAACGTCGCGCATCGCCTCGAGCAGCCCGTCGCGGAACCACGCTCGGAAACGCTGCGCCTGCACGTACTCGACGCCTGAGTAGCGGAGCCCGATCTCCAGATGCGTCCGGACGTCGTCGCCGTAGTCGTCCGGCCTGGTGCGCAGGAGGTCGAGGTGCATCGCGCTCGGCTCCACAGCGTCGACCACGAGTTGCGCATCCACGAGCTCGTCCACACCGGGCACGTGGATCTCGGTGACCACCGCGCCAGCGGCGACGAGCGCGTCGAGCGCGGCGCGCACGCCGGCGGTGACATCGGGTTGGTTGCCGACGAGCGCGTAGTCGGCGATCACACCGACCCGGAGGCCGCGCAGGTGGGTGGCGGGGTCGACGGCCTGGAGGCTCGGCGCGGTCGGGTGGACCGGCTCGCGTCGCGTGGTCCGGTCGCGCTGGTCCCACCCCGCGATCGCGTCGTGCACGACGGCGGTGTCCGCCGCAGTCCGGGCCAGCGGCCCGACGGTGTCCATGGTCCACGCGAGTGGGACGACACCGGCGTTGCTGACTCGACCGATGGTGGGACGCAACCCGCTGACGCCGTTGACCGACGCGGGGAGCCGCACCGAGCCTCCCGTGTCCGTCCCGAGTGCCGCGACGACCATGCCGGCCGCGACCGCGATGCCGGACCCGCCGGAGGACCCGGCGGGGACCCGATCTCGGTTCCACGGGTTCCGCGCGCGTCCGGTGTGGGGGTTGTCCGTGGTGCCGCCCCACGCGAGCTCGTGCATGTTCGTGCGGCCGACGAGCACCGCACCGGCGTCGCGCAGGCTGGTGACGACGGTGGCGTCGTGCGTGGCGGGCTCGTCGCCGAGGAGCAGGCTGCCGGCGCGGGTGTGCTGTCCGGCGACGTCGATGTTGTCCTTCACCGCGACGGGCAGGCCGTGCAGTGGACCGCGGTCGACGGCGGCGGCGAGTTCGGCGTCAGCTCGTGCTGCGGCGGCCCGGGCGCCGTCACGGTCGACGTGGACGAAGGCGGCGAGGTCCGCCTGCTCGTCGATGCGGGCGATGCTCTGCTCGACGAGTGCGACGGCGGTGGTCGTTCCGGAGCGGAGCATGCCGGCGAGTTCCGCGATCGGTCGGTGGAGGTCGGTCACGGGCGGGCTCCGTCGCGGGCGTCGGTGGTGTCCGCAGCGGCCGGTCCCGCCTGCGCGTGGTCGAAGACCGAGACGGGGACGACCTCGGGTGGGATGTTCGCGGTGACGAAGGCGGCGATGGAGCGTCCGCGAGCCGTCCACTCCTCGGTCAGAGTCTGGCGGGCGGTCGCGTCCATGGGAGCTCCTCTGGTGCGGGGAAGGCGGGGAAGGCGGGGCCGCCGGGTGGCGGCCCCGCCTTGGGTGGTGGGGTCGATCAGTTCTTCGCGGGGTAGGACGTCTCGGCCTTGCCCGAGAAGGTGGTGTCGACGTTCGTGTCGTACGAGGTGGCGTCGGCCGGGTACTTCTTGACGTTGTCGATGTCGGCAGCGAGCTGGAGGTTGTGGTCCCAGGCTTCCTCGGTGACGGTCGCACCGTGCGGGTAGCCGTCCGCCTCGATCTCCCGCTTGACGGCGGAGGCGACCGTGGACTTGTCGAGTTTCGGGAAGTACTTCTCGGCGACCTCGATGGTGCCGGCCTCGTCTGAGTAGATGTAGTTGTAGGCCCGCTGGAATGCGTTGACGACGCCTTGCGTCGCCTCGGGGTTCGCCTTCACGTACTTCTGGGTGGAGGTGAGTGACGAGAACGCGAAGGGGTTCCACTCGTCGCCGGCGGCCGGCCATGAGTACACGACGTGCATGTCCTGCTGGTCGACGGCCTGGCTGACCGAGGGCTCCGGGACGACCGCGTAGTCGGCCTGGCCGGATGCGACGGCGGCGAGTTCGTTGCCGAGGGAGACGTTGATGAGGTCGACGTCCTTGAGGTCGTACGTGTCGATCATCTTCGTCATGAGTGCCCAGGTGGAGTCCGGTGACGGGGAGACGACGACCTTCTTGCCGTTCAGGATCGTGGGGTCGTCCTGCGCGCTCGCGTCGTCCTTGCCGACGAGGAACTCGGCGGGGGCGTTCTGTACGCCGGCGACGATGACACCCTCACCGCCCTGTTCGTGGGACTTGGCGGAGAACACCGGGTCCTGGATGGAGAACCCGGCTGAGCCGCCGAGCACCGCGGCGAATGAGGCGTTGCCGGATCCGCCGGTGTCGATCTTGACGTTCACGCCCTCGTCCTCGAAGTAGCCCTTCTCCTGGGCGACGTAGAGCGGCAGGTAGAGGAGGGTCTGAACTGCCTGGTTGATGGTGACGTCCTGGGTCTCGCCGTCGGCCGAGTCGGCCGCGCTGGAGCCGGACGCGCACCCGGTGAGTGCGACCAGTGTGGCGGCGGTCGCCGCGACGAGGGTGAGGACGCGGGCGCGTCGAGGGAGGGGAGATCGCATGGGGCACAGCCCTTTCGGTGGGAGGAGCGCAGGGAAGGAGGGTGAGGTGGGAGGGGTTTCCGCTGTGGGTCAGCGGCGATCCCACCGGAGCAGGACGCGCTCCAGCAGATCGATCAGGAGGCCGAAGACCAGGACCATCGCCATCACGACGACGACGCCGGCGAGCACCTGGTTCATGGCGAAGCTCGACGATCCGGTGACGATCATGTGACCGACACCCGCAGAGGACGAGATGAACTCCCCAACCACGGCGCCGATGATCGCGAACCCGACGTTGAGCTTGAGGCCGGCGATGACCCAGGACATCGCCCCGGGGACGATGGCCTTGGTGAACGCCTGGGTCTTGGAACTGCCGAACGAGCGCATCAGGTCGAGGAGGTCGGTGTCGACCTTCTGCGCACCGCGGTAGGCGTTCGTCAGCGAGACGATGACGCACGAGAACGCGACGATGACGACCTTCGACACCAGACCGGTGCCGAACCAGATGATCATCATCGGCGCGACGGCGAGGACGGGGATCGACCCGATCGCGGTGATGAAGGGCGCGGAGAGGTCGGCGACGAACCGCGAGTACCAGAGCAGGAGGCCGAGGAGCGACCCGCCGAGGGCTCCGATCACGAATCCGATGAGCACCTCCTGCGCGGTCACGCCGAGGTCGGTCCACAGCTCGCCGGTCCCGACGTTCTGCGCGAGCACCGTGACGATCTGCCCGGGGCTCGAGAACAGGAACGTGCTGATCCACCCCGCGGACGCCCCGAGTTGCCAGGCCGCCAGGAAGGCGACGACGATCGCGATCTGGATCGACACGAGGACGCTGCGTCGCCTCGACGACCGCGGTCGGGTGCGGCGTTCGGGTGCGGTCCGGACTGCGCCGGTGGCTGCTTCTTCGATCTGGATGGCGGTCATGCTGCGCGCTCCGTCCGGGCGCCGGTGCCGATGGAGCGCCAGATCGCCTCGTAGTAGTCGTTGAACGCCGGCGCGAGGCGGCGCTCGTTGATGGCGTGGCTGTCGGTGCCGAGGTCGATCTCGATCTCCTGCACGACCTGTCCGGGATGGGCCTTGAGGACGTAGACGCGGTCACTCAGGGTGACGGCTTCCTCGATGTCGTGCGTGACGAACACGACCGTCTTGCCCGCCGCCTTCACGGTGTCCATCAGCTCGCTCTCGAGCTGGATCTTCAGCGGGTAGTCGAGGGCCTTGTACGCCTCGTCCATCAGGATGATGTCTGGGTCGGTGACCATCGTCCGCATGAGCGCTGCACGCTGCCGCATGCCACCCGAGAGCTGGCCCGGGTAGCTGTCCTCGCGGCCGGACAGGTGGTACGTGTCGAACAGGGCCGACGCCCGCTCGCGCGCCTCGCGCCGTGGGACCCCGTGCACCTCGAGGCCGAGGACCACGTTCTGCACGATCGTCCGCCACGGCATCAACAGGTCCTTCTGCAGGACGTAGCCGATCGACCGGTTCGGGTTGCCCGTGGTGTCGTTCCCGTTGACCAGGACGCGACCCTCGGTGGGGGCGAGCAGCCCGGTGATGATGTTGAAGAGGGTGGACTTGCCACAGCCGGAGGGTCCGACGAAGGAGACGAACTCGCCGGCCTTCGCGTGGAAGTCGATGCCGTCCAGGACGAGCGGGCCGTCGCCGTAGCGCTTCCCGATGCCCTGGACCTCGATCGCATGGGACATGGTCATTCCGTTCCTGCCCCGTAGCGCCCGACTGTTGCGGGCACGGGGACGTAGTCCTTGAGGAAGTGGTAGCCGATGTAGTCGATGCCGCGGGCTCGGAGGATGGTGTCCTCGACGTCGACGGTGACGCACGCGATGCCCTCGGTCGGCCCGGTGTCGGCGCGGATGACGCCGTTCGGGTCGATGATCCGTGAGTGCCCGTGGTAGTTGAGGTTCCCCTGCTGCGCGACGACGTTCGACTCGACCATCCACGCCTGGTTCTCCAGCGCCCGGACGCGGCCGAAGAGCGTGTACTGGTCGACACGGATGTCGTCGTCGGCCGCTTCGTCGGCGTCGTCGTACGCCCACGCGGTCGGCATGACGAGGATCTCCGCGCCCTGCAGCGCGAGCGCCCGAGTCGTCTCGGGGAAGCACTTGTCGTAGCAGATGAGCATCCCGATCCGGCCGATGCCCGTCTCGAACACGGGGAACCCGGCGCCCGGGTGGTAGACGTGTTTCTCGTCCCCGGGCTGGTGCACCTTGCGGTACCGGCCGATGTAGCCGTCCGGACCGGCAAGGACGACGGTGTTGTAGAGGACATCCGCGTACCGGTCGTCGCGCTCGGTCAGCCCGAACACGACGTGCAGGCTCTGCTCGACCGCGGCCTCGATCACCGCACTCACCCGCGGGCCGTTCGGCACTGTCTCGGCGTTCTGCTGCTGGTAGCGGACGTTCTCGAAGTCCAGACTGAGCGTGTCCGTGAGGTAGCCCTGCAAGGCCTGTTCCGGGAACACCACCAGGTCGGCACCGAGTTCGGCAGCATCCCGGATGCGGCCGAGCATCACGGTGAGGTTCGTGTCAGGGTCGTACACGACCGGCATCGACACGGTGGCGATGGTGGTGAGGGGCATGAGAGGAGCGTGATCCACAGGGGTTTCCGCCCCGTCACGCTCTCGTTACGCCCCTGCTAAGCCACCACTCACTCGTCCACGAATGCCTCCTGACCGGGGCTTCCGCGTTCCACCCAAGACGCAACGCCACGAAACTCCCGCCCCCTCGTGCTCCGGCGCCCGGCGTGTGCGACCCTGAGGTCCCATGCCGAAGTACCTCGAACGTCGCCATCACCGCGCACGGCTGCTGCGCGACATGCTCCGCGACGAACTGCTCCGCGGAGACGGCGGGATTGCCGCGCTGCCGTCCGAGGACGAACTGATCCGGCGACACCAGGTCGGCCGGAACGTGGTCCGCGAGGCGCTCGATCTCCTTGTGTCGGAGCGACTCATCCGACGAGTCCGCGGCCAGGGAACGGAACCTACGGCGCACGTGATCGTCCACCACCTCAACCAGCTACGCGCGATCGGCGAGCCAGGACACAGCACCGTCGAGGGCAATGCGATCCACTACCGGAAGCTCTCCTGGGAGCTCGTCCCCGCGCCGCAAGTGGTCGCGGACAACTTGGTCGTTCCAGGCGGGACTCCGGTCATCCGGTGGGAACGCATCACGGCGTCGCGTGATCCCCTTGTCTTGTGGACCAGCTACTTCAGGAGTGACCTCGGCTTGCGGGAGCCCGGGGCGGAGACACCCGGCGTGGATGCGGGTACGTGGGGGTTCCTCGAGGCGGCGGGCATCGAACTCGGTGAAGCCGCGGTGCGCACCGGGGCGGTGCCGGCCGACCCGGCGGTCGCCGAGCTGCTCGCCACCGAGCCGTCCGCGCCGCTCCTGGTGCAGCATCGGCTCCTCACGGACGCCACCGGCCGACCGATCGAGTTCGCGGTCGGGTACTACCGGGGCGACCTCATCGTGATCAGCAACACGTTGCGACGGAACCCCGGTTCAGGGTCATGAGCGGAGGTGCCTTGCGGACGAACACGCAGGCTTGCCCGTGCGAGGGGGTCGCAGCGGCTCCCTCTACCGGCGCTTTCCCTCAGCGACGAAGCCACTCGCCCGCGACTACCGTTGGTGGGATCGTGGGTTCCTCTGGACTGGCCCTCAAGGCCATTCCGAGCCCGTTCGAAGGTTCACGTCAACCAGGGGTCCAGTCGGAGACCGCGCGGCGCAACTCCGTCACGGCTGAGGCGGGGCGGGTCAAGAATCCACACGAGGTTTCGGAGACACGCCCTAGCTCGAGTTGAAGGAGGTGCCGAGAAGCTTCTGGATCTCCATGAGGTTCTGACCGATCAGCTTGGAAACAGCGTCCTCGACAGCGGCTCCGAGATCGAACGAAGGGTCGGACACCCAGAGTTGCGACAGTCCATCCCAGACGGAGATGACCTGTCGCGCCGTTAGCCACGGGTCGGCGTTGGGGTGTGCCAGGCCGGCTTTCTGGCTGTGCTCGAGCAGTCGAGCGAAGAGGTCGACGATCCGCGCGTTGCGTTGCGCGAAGTACTCCGCTGCCGGATGGCCCGCCAACGACGCAGATCCCTTCATCGAGTTCAGTAGGCGAAACCGGGGATCGTGGGGATCGGGGTCCGCAAGCCTACGAAACGCGCGAGCGTCCAAGAGCGTGTCTTCGAGCGTGACATGGGCGCGGTCCGCCTCGTCGTCCTCGATCGCCCCCAGGGCGGCAACCAGAAGGTGGTCCTTCGAGGGAAAGTGGTAGAGCACTGTCGTCTCGCTGGTCCCGGATCGTTGCGACACGAGCGCCGTCGTGACGTTCTCGTGTCCAAGCTCGTCGACGAGTTCCACCACGGCCTGCACGATCGTCTGCCGCCGCTTTGTGGTGGAGGCGTAGGGGCCGCGTTTCCCGGGCGTCGTCGTCGTCATCCGATCAGCATAGGTCAGCGAATCCAGAGTGTTCAAGGAGGTTTGACACTCGCCGTCGATCAAAAAGTGTTGCCCTGGAGTCGAATGGTGTGGTTCACTCTGGTTTCGGATCCCGGTGCTGCCGGCTCCGGCCGTCTACCCAGACACCCACTTCCATCGAAGGAACCCGATGACAACGACGTCACGCCTCACCGCTCGCGCTGCTCGGAAGGTCAGCCGCCGCAGCGATCCCGACCGCCTTTCCACCGGCGCGGGACTCGCGTGGACGACCACCGGGCTCTCCGGCGCCGTCAACTACCTCTTCTTGGGGATGTGGGTCTTCTACGGCACCGACGTCCTCGGACTCAACCCCGCCGTTCTCGGTACCCTCGCTCTGGTCAGCAAGCTGCTCGAGGCCGTGGTCGTGGTCATTTCCGGCTGGCTCGTGGACCGCACCCCCGAGACTCGGTGGGGGAAGGCCCGCCCCTACGAGTTGGCGATCGTCGGCGTCTGGGTCGCGACGTACGCGCTGTTCTCGACCCCCGACTTCAACGATGTCGGCAAAACGGTCTGGCTCTTCGTGTGGCTGGTGATGGCGAACGTCGTCTTCACATCGCTCCTCGGCGCGAACGACTACCTCTACCTCGCGCGCGCCTTCAACTCGCGCGTCCTCGTCGCGAAGGTGTCGACCCGCACCGGCTTCTTCACCACCGTCGGAGTCGTCGTCTTCAACGTCGCCCTCCCCGTCTTCCTCGCCCAGGCGGGCACGAGCGCACCGGCCTGGTCGATGCTCGCGCTCTACCTCGCGATCCCCCTCGCGCTGATCGGTCTCGGCCGCTTCCTCTTCTTCAAGGAGAGGTACCAGACCGAAGCCGAGGACGCCCCGAAGGTCACCTTCCGCGACATCCGCGAGGTGCTCACCACGAACCACTACATCTGGATCATCGCCGGAATCAGCTTCGTCAGCTCTCTCGCCGGCGGCACCGGGATCGCGGTCTACTACTTCAAGTACGTCGTCGGCGATATCTCGCTGATGAGCTTCACCGGGCTGATCCCTGTCCTCATCCTGCCCTCGATGCTGTTCTTCCCCCGCCTGATGAAGAAGTTCAAGGTCAGCACCATCATCACAACCGGTGCGATCGCCGGCGTCCTCGCCGGCGCACTCATGATCGTCGCGAACGGCAACCTGATCCTGATCCTCATCTCCAGCGCTCTCAGCGGTCTGGGCATCCTCCCCATCACCTTCCTCACGCAGCTCCTCGTCATCGACAACGCGAGCTACAACCAGTGGAGCGGGCGCCGTCGACTCGAGAGCACGATGGGCGCCATCACGACGTTCTTCGTGCGGTTGGGTGCTGGGGCCGGTGGCGCCGCGACCGGTTGGGTGCTCGGCGTCGTCGGCTACGACGGGACCGCCGAGACTCAGTCTCCCTCGGCCGTCACCGGCATTGTCCTCCTTGCCGGCGCGTTCCCCGCCGTCCTCTGGATCGGCGTGGTGCTCGTGATGCGGCCGTACCGCAAGTTCGAGCAAATGCTCCCAACCATCACTCAGAGCCTGGCCGTCATCACCGCTGACGACCCGAAGGTCGACACGGTCAAGCCCGAATCTGTTCCCGGGACCGTGCGCACCTCGACCGATGAACACTCGGCCGACAAGTGAACCAGGACGTGTGCGGAGCGGCCGGCCCCGCACACCTCGTCATTCCCGCCCCCAGCTCACCACCTTCGAAGGAACACTGATGACGCTCTCCTCCTCCACCGACGAGTCCCTCGAGGACCTCGCGCTCACGCCCGACCCAGTGGATGAGGCCTTCGCTCAGCCCTATGTCGACGTCGACGAATGGCGAGAGACCCCCGCTCACCATCGCTACATCCACGGCGGATTCGCCGACAGCGACACCCGCTTTTCGCTGTACCTGCCCACGCAGGACCAGTTCGAAGGCCGGTTCTTCCAGCACGTGACCCCGGTGCCTCAGAGCGAGAACCTCGCGCAGCAGCAGCTCACTGACGAGAATCCGGTTCCGTTCACTCTCGCCAGCGGCGGTTACTACATCGAGACCAACGGCGGCGGCCCCGGAGCCGCGAACCCCATGTCCGGGATCGACCCGACCATCGGCGCCTACCGTGCCAATGCGGCGGTCGCCCGACTGTCTCGTCAGATAGCGGAGTGGATCTACGGACCGCAGCGTGTCTACGGCTACCTCTACGGAGGCAGCGGCGGCGGATATCGCACCATCGGCGCATCCGAGAACACCGACGGCGTCTGGGACGGCTACGTGCCGTACGTCATCGGCAGCCCCATGGCCATCCCGAACGTCTTCGCGGTGCGTATGCACGCGCAGCGCCTCCTCCGCCACGCGTTCCCGCGAATCGTCGACGCCTTCGACGCTGGCGGCGATCCGACCACCCTCAAGCTCAGCACGGAGGAGCAGGCTGCTCTCGACGAAGTCACCCGAATGGGCTTCCCGGTTCGGTCGTGGTTCGGCTGGCAAACCATGGGTATGCACGCGTTCAGCGTGCTGTACCCCGGCATCATGCACGCTGACCCCGCTTACGCCGAGGACTTCTGGAGCGCTGAGGGATACCTCGGAAGCGACCTGGATTCGTCCGTACACCGCGACCGCGTCCAGCTGAAGACGACCCTGGTCGAGCTCCTCACCGCCGACTCCGAGACCGCCGCGATCACCGGCGGAGTCGACGAGTCGTACAAGGCGACAGCGCGGCCGCGAACGGTCATCGGCGCGCGAATTGCCGATCGACCGGAGGGGTTCACTCTCGGCGCCGAGCTGGCGATCCTCACCGGTCCGTCGGCAGGCAAACTCCTCCGCCTGACGGGCGTGGACGGAACCACCGTCCTGTTCGAGCCCGGCGAGGGCTCGTTCGAGCTGACCCCGGGCGATGAGGTACTCGTCGACAACTCCAACTTCCTCGCCGCGCAGACCTACCACCGCCACCAGGTCCCCTCGAGCGACTACATCGTCTGGGACCAGTTCCGCACCGCCGCCGGCAGCCCCGCACCACCCCAGCGCCCCGTCCTCCTTGGGCCGCTCTTCGCCGCGGCCGCGTCCGGAACCGTTCCCACCGGTCGCATCAGCGGCCACATGATCGTCGTCGCCTCCCTCCTGGACCGCGAGGCCTTCCCCTGGCAAGCGGACTGGTACCGCTCCCGCGTCGGCGAGTTCATCGGCGACAACGTCGATGACCGGTTCCGGCTTTGGTACACCGACAACGCGCTGCACGGCGACGAGAGCGGCATCCAGGAACACGAGACGCGTACCGTCAGCTACGTCGGCGCTCTCCAGGCAGCGTTGCGCCAGCTCAGCGCTTGGGTGGAGCAGGGCACCGCCCCGGCCCCCTCCACGACGTACGCCGTACACGAGGGGCAGGTGCTCGTCGATGCCAACGACGCCGCTCGGGGTGGCGTGCAGCCCATCGTCGCCCTCACCGTCGACGGCAGCGACCGCGCCGAGGTCAGCGTCGGAGAGATCGTGACTGTGCGGATCACCGCCCACGCAACCACCCGCGCCGGCATCATCACCGACGTCGTCACCGATCTTCACGGCACCGGACACTTCGACACGACCCAGCAGGTCACCCCTGCAGGGTCCGTCGAGATCTCCGAGGCGTGCAGTTTCGAGTTCCCCGGGACCTACCTGATCGCCGTTCGCGCGACCGCTCAGGTCGGAGGCAACGCAGACGACCGGTTTGCGCGAGTCGACAACATCGCTCGAGCCCGCATCGTCGTCCGCGCCATCGACGCGACCTGATCCGCTTCTCCGATCGACACGACCCAGCCTCGCCGAGGCGGCCCGAGTGCACATCCACCAATGTGCTCGCGCAGGAGGTCCTGTCGCGCGTAGCCCTGTGGAGACACATGAGCCCCGACGATCACGACCCGACCCCGCTGCCGGCCGACCGCCAGCCGCACAGCCTGGTCAACGGAGCTAGCAGCAAGCCGGTGGAACGCGCGACGCCTCATCGGGGACCTGATGGTCATTGCACGGCCGTCGCGCATTCGCCTCCAAGGGGGCCGGCGACCGACTTCGCTGACGCGCATGACCTTCGACATCTACCCGCTGCCCGATACCGTGCGAAAGGTGCCTTCGCCTCACGCCGTTGCGGTGTGGGACGCCACGCGCACGGATGGCCACATCTCGGCTGCGAAGGCAAGGCTGCTTGCGCCGGAACTCGACCGAGTGAATGCAACCGCCTACCGAGTGAACAGCGAACCGCCAGTGGGGAAGATCGCGCTGTACGTCTGCATTCCCCACATCCATGGCATCCGAGCGCTTCACACCAAGCCGTCGGAAGGCAGACACCGAATGGTCCTGCGATTCCCGCTCCGCTGCGTTGGCTGCGAGACAGCCTTCACGGCGCGCGTCGGGGTCGCGCCGACCGACTTGACGCGCTTCTACCCGCCTCGCCGCACCCGGCGTCGTTCCCGGGCTACTTGAGCAGCCCCTCCTTGGTCAGCCAGTCCTTCGCGGCGGCCTGGGCCTGGGCCTTCTCGCTGCCCTCGACACGGTTGCGCAGCTCGATGAGGTCATCGGTCGTCAGCTTCTCGGACAGCTTGTTCAACGTCGACGCGAGCTTCGCGCTGTAGATGTCCTTGTTCAGGAACGGCAGGATGTTCTGCGACGCGATCAGGTTCTCGGGGTCCTTCAGCACGAGCAGCTTCTTCGTCACCAGGTCGGGTGACGTCGTGTAGATGTCGGCCACCTGCACGGTGTCGTCGACGAGTGCCTTGACCGTGTCGGGCCCGCCGTAGTCCTCGATCGACTTGAACGTGACCTTGTCCACGCCGTACGTGGACTTGAGCCCGGGGATGCCGTACGGAAGGGTGCCGAACTGCGGGTTGGCACCGAGCGAGAACGGCTCGATCTTCGACAGGTCGCCGATCGACGTGAGGCCGTTCTTCTCCGCCTCGGCCTGGGTCACGACGTAGGCGTCCTTGTCCTCGGCCGGAGACGGCTCGAGCACCTGGAAGTCCTTCGGGATCTCGCTCTTCAGCGCGGCGTCGACCTCCGCTGTCGTCTTCGCGGTGGCCTTGGTGTCGTAGAAGAACAGCAGGTTGCCGTTGTACTCCGGCATGAGGTTGATCGAACCGTCCTTGAGCGCGGGGATCGTGGTCTGCCGCGGGCCGAGGTTGAACTTGGTCGTCACGTCGAACCCGGCGTCCTTCAGGACGAGCGCGTACATGTTGCCCAGGATCTCGCTCTCCGGGAAGTTGAACGAACCGACCACGATCGGCGTGCTGCCCGATCCGTCGTCTCCGCCCGATGCCGGCTTCGTGGGGTCCGAGGTGGAACAACCGGAGAGCGCCACGATCGCCCCGATCGCGACCACACCCGCGAGGATACGTGTCCTGGTGCCTGCTGTGAACATCAGTGGTCCCTTTCGTCGACGGAGAGTGCCGTCACCGCGCGGCGCCGGAGTGGCAGCGCGCGGAAGTGTGTGCGGCGGCGGCGGCGGGTCTGCCCCTCGGGGCCGCGGCGGGTGAGGTGTTGGGCGAGGGCGAACAGGCCGTCGATCACGAGGGCGAGGACCGTCACGAGCAACGCGCCACCGAGGATGAAGTCGTTGTCGTTCAGGCTGATGCCCGTCGAGATGATCGCGCCGAGGCCGCCCAGCGAGATGTACGACGCGATCACGACGGTCGCGATGACCTGGAGGACCGAGGCACGGATCCCGCCGATGATCAGCGGCAGTGACAGCGGCACCTCGACCTTGAGCAGGATCTGCAACTCGGTCATCCCCACCGAGCGCGCGGCGTCCACCGTCTGCGGATCCACGGACTCCACACCGGAGTACGCCCCGGCGAGGATCGAGGGGATCGCCAGGACGACGAACGCGATGATGGACGCGATGAAGGCGGTCTGCGTGAACGGCACGGTCATCCCGATGATGACGAAGAGGGTGCCGAGCAGGCCCAGCGTCGGCAGCGCGCGCATGGAGCCACTGAAGGCGATGACGAAGCTGCGCCCGCGCCCGGTGTGACCGATGTACAGGCCCAGCGGCAGCGCGATCAGCGCGGCGATGGCGACCGAGATGAACGTGTACAGCAGGTGTTCGAAGATCCGGTCCTGGATCGGGAGCGGGGTCTGGAGCCCGGGGCGGTAGTTCGCCGGGTCGAGGAGCCAGGCGACGGCATGGAGGAAGAACTGCACGGTCAGGCCCCCCGTTCGATCGTCGCCAGCGCGGCCCGACGGCGCGACCGACGCGACCGCACCTGGATCCGTCGCGACCACGGCATCAGGACGCGCCCGAGCGCCACCAGGACGGTGTCGAAGACCAGTGCGACGAAGAGACTCGCTGCCACGCCGACCAGGATCTCCTCGAGGAACTGACGCTGTCGCCCGTCCGTGAACAGGAACCCGATGTTCGCGGAACCGACCAGGGCGCCGACCGAGACCAGGGCGACGGTGCTCGCCGAGACCACCCGCATCCCCGCGAGGAGGACGGGACCCGCCAACGGGAGCTCGACCGTCCAGAAACGTCCCCAGGCGGAGTACCCCACCGAGGTGGCCGAGTCGACGACGTCCGCCGGAACGGCGGCGAACGCGTCAGCTGCCAACCGCACCATGATGGCGACCGCGTACACGGACAGCCCCACCACGATGTTCACCGGATCCGTGATGCGGGTGCCGAGCAGGTAGGGAAGGATCACGAAGAGCGGCAGGGACGGGATCGTGTAGAGCAGACTGCCGCCGCCGACGATGACCGATCGGACTGCCTGCCACCGGTTCGCCACCCACCCCAACGGCACCGCCACGACGAACCCGAGGACGATGGGCACGGCCGCGAGACCCGCGTGGGTGACGGTGAGGCCCCAGACGAGACCGAAGTTCGCGATGATCCAGTTCAGGTCAGCATCCCAATCCTCGTCGGACGACCGTCCGCCTCAGAGTAGTCGCGCCGCACCGTTCTGACCGCGACGGATCGTCGCGCCGGCGTCCCCGGGCCGGCTTCCCCGGTCACTGGTGCAGGAAGTCCTGCCGCTCCTGCTCGACCACCGGCGCGAGTCGCACTCGGACCACCGGACCGGAGTCGACGCTGGTGATGCCGTCGAGCGCGACCACGAGCGCTTCGGGGCGCTGCTCCCAGTCGACCTCGCCGGAGTGGCCGAGCACGGCGACGGACCGGATGGTGCGGCCGAGCAGGCCCGAGGCCGACCCGAACGCCCGGATGCGGGCCGACCCCTCGTCGGGATCGGCCAGCAGGGTCGCGTAGACGGCGTCGCCGGTGACGTCGTGGCGCGTGGTGAACCGGACGTCCTCGGCGGTGTACTCGACCGTGTCGGCGTCCACGAACGAGCCGGCGGGACGAGTGGTCGGCCCCTCGCCCGAGATCGTCCACGGCCGGGTGCCGTAGATCGCCTCACCGTTCACCGCGAGCCACGAGCCGATGCCGCGCAGGATGCGGACCTCGGCCTCGGGCAGGGTGCCGTCGGCCTTCGGCCCGGTGTTGAGCAGCAGCACACCGTTCTTCGCGACCACGTCGACGAGTTCGGCGACCAGGTCGCGCACGGTCTTGTAGTCGTGGCCCTCGATCCAGCTCCACGCGGTCTTGGCGATCGCGGTGTCGTTCTGCCAGACGGTCTCGGGTGTGCCAGCCATCGCTCCGCGCTCGATGTCGTACACGGCGCTGCCCGGGGCGAAGGTCTCCCACTTGTAGTTGATGACGACCTCGCGGCCCCACTCGGCGGCGCGGTTGTAGTAGTAGGCCGCGAGGGTCCGGACGTACGGCTGGAACGCGGGCTGCTCGATCCACCAGTCGAACCAGAGCACCTGCGGGCGGTACTTGTCGATGAGCTCGACGGTGCGGAGCAGCCAGTCCTCCAGGAAGCGCTCGTTCGGGGCGGTCTCCTCGCGCTGCGCCGGACCGTAGAAGTCGGTGTACCGCGGATCGAGCACGTCCGAGGGGGTCTTCGTCCCGCCGTTCATGAAGAACCAGTGCTCGGCACGGTGGGACGACGCGCCACGGACCATCCATGCCTCGTCCGCGGCGACGAGGAGCTCACCGAACACGTCACGCCCGGGCCCGAGCTGCGCGGCACTCCAGCGGGAGCGGTCGGTGTCGTACATCGCGAAGCCGTCGTGGTGCTCGGCGACCGGGACGACGAACTGCGCGCCGGCCTCGCGGAACACCCGGACCCACGCCGCGGCGTCGAAGTGCTCCATCGTGAACGACGGGATGAAGTCCTTGTACCCGAACGCGTCGTGCGGGCCGTAGGTCCGGGCGTGGTGCGCGAACTCGGGGGTCCCGGCGCGGTACATGTCGCGGGAGTACCACTCGTTCCGGAACGCGGGGACCGAGAAGACGCCCCAGTGGACGAAGATCCCGAACTTGGCGTCCTGGTACCAGAGCGGTGCGCGGTACTGCTGCAGCGATGCCCAGGTCGCGTCGTACGGGCCCGAGCGCACGACGGCGTCGACCGCGGCCAGGGCCGCGGAGTTGTCCGAAACGTCCACGGGCTCGGGCAGCGTGGCCGGGTCCAGCGGGGTGAGCGGTTCGTGCACGACGTGCTCCGATCGGTTGCGGCGGCTCGCGACGGCGATGTCGGGAGCGTGAGACATCCTATGTCTGTTCGATCTGTCGCGAGGGGTTCCCGGTCAGGGCATCCCCCGACGAGCGCAGCCAGGAGAGCATCGAGCCGTGACCGCTCCGACCACAGCCGACGTCTCGACCGATCAGGGCCCGCACCGAGCTGCGCGGCTGACGCTCGTGCTCGCCTCGCTCGGCTTCTTCCTCATCACGCTCGACATCCTCATCGTGAACGTGGCGCTGACGACGATCGGGCGGGAGCTCGGCGGCAGCACGTCGGGGCTGCAGTGGGTGATCGACGCGTACACGTTGCTGTTCGCCTCGCTGCTGCTGTTCGCGGGCAACCTGTCCGAGCGCATCGGGGCGAAACGGGCGATCGGCTGGGGCATCGCCGGGTTCCTCGTGGCGTCCGTGGCGTGTTCCCTCGCACCGACGCTCGGCGCGTTGATCGCAGCGCGGGCGTTCCAAGGGGCAGCCGCAGCGGTGATGCTGCCGGCCTCGATGGCACTCATCCGCGAAGCCTTCCCGGATGCGCGTGAACGGGCGCACGCGCTCGGCATCTGGGCGGTCGGCGGTGCGGTCGCCGGGGCGGTCGGGCCGATCCTCGGCGGCGCGCTGACGACGCTCGACTGGCGCCTCGTGTTCGCCATCAACCTGCCGGTGTGCGCGGCGATGCTCGTGATGCTCGCCCGGGTGGCGCCATCGCCTCGGCGACCGGCTCGGTTCGACCCGGCCGGGCAGGTCCTCGCGCTGCTCGCGCTCGCGGGGCTCGTCTTCGGCCTCATCGAAGGCGGTGCGACGGGTTTCGACCGGTGGTACGTGGTCGTCGCGCTGGTGCTCGCGGCCGTCGCGGTCGCCGGTTTCCTGCTGGTGCAGGCCCACGGCCGGAACCCGATGATGCCGCTCGACCTGTTCCGCTCCGGTCGGATGCGGATCGCGCTCGGCGTCGGGTTCGCGTTCATGGTCGGCAACTTCGGCAGCGTCTTCGTCCTGAGTCTCTACCTGCAACAGCACCTCGGACTGTCCCCCCTGGCCGCGGGGCTGGTGTTCCTGCCGTCCGCGGCGTTCAGCATCGTCGGCAACATCGTCAGCGGCACCCTCGTGAACCGATTCGGCGCTCGGGTCCCCGTGGTCGCGGGACTCACCACGATGGCGATCGGCATCGTCGTGATGATCGTGCTCGCGCCGTACGACTCGGTCGTCGCAGTCGCGGTGTGCACGATCCTGACCGGCGCGGGCGGATCGGTCGCGATGCCGCCCGCGACGTCGGTCGTCCTCGCCAGCGTCCCCGCTGAACGGTCGGGGACAGCGAGTGCGGTGTTCAACACCTTCCGGCAGGTCGGTGGGGCGGTGGCGATCGCGGTCTTCGGGGCGTTCCTGGCCGACCGGTCGCAGTTCGTCGTCGGGACGCAGACCAGCTTCGTGGTGGCGGCCGCCGTGCTGGTCGTCGCGGCGCTGGCCTCGATGCGCATCCGGACCGAGTGACCGGTACGTCGTGTCGACGCAGGGTCAGCTCCGGTCGGCCGCGCCACGCCCAGCGGCGTCCACCGCGTCGCGTCGGTCGGTCGCAGCGACCGAACCGAGCAGCCGGAGCGCGTCCGCGGTCGGCGAGCCGGGTTCCGCGCTGTACAGCAGGAGGCTCAAGCGCGGGTCGCTCATGAGCCGCGACCCCTCGAAGTGCAGGTCGAGAGCACCGACGACGGGGTGGACGAAGTGCTTCTCGCCCGTGGCGTGCCGACGGACGTCGTGCGCACCCCACTTCGTCCGGAACTCCGCGCTGCGAGTCGAGAGCTCACCGATCAGCGCCTGCAGGTCCTCGTCGTGGGGGTCGTGGCCGGCCGCAGTGCGGAGGATCGCGACGCTCTGGTCGGCGGCGACGTCCCAGTCCGGGTGGAACGCGTCGGCCCAGTCCCGGTCCAGGAACGCGGCACGAGCGAGGTTCGGCCGCTCCGCCTTCCGGAACAGGTCCGCGTAGAGCGCCCGGCCGAGTGCGTTCGCACCGAGCAGGTCGAGTCGGTCGTTGCGGATGAAGGCCGGCCCGCCGGTGAACGCGTCGAGCGTGTGCTGCAGCCCGACGCGCAGGGTCTTCGGCGTCGCTGCACGGCGTTGTCCACGGACCGGGGAGGCGTTCGCCGCTCGTGCGAGGTCGAACAGGTGGTCGCGCTCCGCGTCGTCGAGGAGCAGCGCGCCGGCGATGGCGTGCAGGACGCCGTCCGAGACTCCGGAGAGACTGCCGCGCTCGAGCCGCGAGTAGTACTCCACACTGACGTCGGCGAGCATCGCGACCTCGCTGCGGCGGAGGCCGGCCACGCGCCGGTTGGGCCCACCGGGCAGGCCCACCTGGTCCGGGCGTACCCGGGCACGGCGGCTGACGAGGAAGTCCTTGACGTCGTCGCGGTTCGTGCTCATGAGGCGACCCTACGAGGCCGCGCCGGGGCGCGGGGTGCACTGCCAGGACACCGGACGGGAGGCACGGTGTCAGCTGGCACCGCGCCTCCCGTCCGCTCTGTGGTGCGTCCAACGCGCCCCGCGCGTGATCATGCGCGCGACGCCGTTCAGGCGCTCGCTGTCGCCCCGATGATCGCGGCGGTGAAGAGCACCCAGTCGTTGATGATGTGCGCGCCGGTGCTGACCGCGATGTTCTTCGTGCGGATGTAGGCGAGCGTGAGGACCAGTCGTGCGATGCCGATGATCAGGAACGCCTGCGCGAAGTTCCAGCCGTAGGTCGGCAGGTGCGCTGCACCGAACCAGATCGCGGTCGCGAGCCAGGCGATGAGGATGCCCTGGGTGCGGGTGAGTCCGATGCGGTGGCACAGCGCCATGACCGCCAGGAACGGCAGGATCGTGAAGAGCTCTTCGCCCAACAGCTGGATCGCGGTCCCGACGTAGAACGCGACGATCTCACCCGCGCCGTGGATGCCGTCGGTCGCGGTGTTGGCGTTGGTACCGAAGATCGCCTTGACGATGATCCCGACCGTGAACGTGACGATGATGTTCCCGATCGCGAAGAGCACCATGGCGCCGTAGTCGCGGGCGGTGGTCCGCTGGAAGATCCTCGCCCAGTGTCGTCTCGTGAAGGCGATGAGGACGGCGAGCATGATCGCGGTGAAGAGGAACCGTGGCACGAGCGACTGGATGTTGTCCGCCGCCGGGTAGAAGCTCAGCACGGTGATGCCGGCCACGCACGCGACGACGATGGTCACCCACTGCCATGCGGGGATCCGGATCGGGTCTCCGTCGTAGAACGGGAAGTCCCGACCGTCCTGCCGTTCGATCGCCCTGCCGTACCGTCGAGCCCCTGTGGCCATGGTGTGTCCCCTCGTGCGTTGCATCGCCCTGTGGTGCATGTCGTCTGCACCAGAAGAGAAGGTACCGGCGGAGCCGGTCATCGGTGTGCTGAGCCGTCGCCCTGCAGACGTCGTACCTGCGGCCGGAACCAGAACGCGAAGACCGCGACGACGTACACGGCTTCGAGGATGATGCTGACCGGCACGTTCCAGTCGCGGACCGGCCCGTCGATCACGGCGTCGTTGAGGCCGTGGATCGCAGCGGCGCCGAGGTACGCGAGCACGCCGACGCCGATCGCCCTGTCCGTCGGCAGCGTCTTCGCGGCGAGCCAGATGAGGACCGCGGCCCCGACGGTGATCAGCGGGTGCGAGACCTCGGCGATGATGCGGACGATGACGTCCATCATCATGATGAACGGCGCATCGGACGGAGCCTTCGCGCCGTCGAGGATCGGGTCGAGCGAGGTGATGATGTAGCTGATGCCCTCGAGGAACCCCAACCAGGCGGCGGCGACGAACACGAGCCACACCGCCAGGCGCGGCGAACGGTAGGTGCGCGAGGACAGCAGCAGGATGACGGGCACCAGGAGCTTCAGGAACTCCTCGACGAGACCGGGCCAGATCAGGCCGCCGGGCAGCAGGCTGGCGATGCCGTTCAGGCTCCCGGCGAGCAGCATCGCGATGGTCCCCCAGACGAGGCCGAGCCACAGCGCCTGCACACGGTGGGGCTGACCGGCCAGGGAGACCTTCTGCCGGAAGTACCAGCCGATGGCCACGAGCGGGACCCCGATGCCGATGATCGCGGCGATGACCACCACCACGAGCGAGTACGGCGGCAGGCCGTCCCCGACCGTGGCCTCGCGGCCGCCGGAGAGCATCAGGCTGCCACCCCAGTACCCGAGGAGAGCACCGGCGGCAGCGCCCGCGAGGCCGACGGTGAGTGGTGCGGTCCCCCGGGGTCGCGTCATGGGACCGAAGCTACCAGCGGGCACGACGGCGTCACGCGGTCAGCCGCACACTGACCTCCCACAGCCGCCGGGCGTCGTCGGCGTCGAGCATCGCCGAGTTGGCATCCGACGGGATGCTGTCCGCGGTGAGCGGCCGGACCTCGTCGTCGATCACCGCGACGTCGCTGTCCTTCAGGTAGACCCCGCCGACGCCGTCGAGCAGCGGGCTCGCGGCACCGAACACGAGGGTCGCCGCCCCCTGCTCGATCGTCTTCTTACCGCGCTCTGGATCGACGACGGTCGTACCGTCCTCGTCGACCAGCCCCTGCTCGCGGTACGAGGCGATCCGGGACTCGTCGTGCGGACCCGGGCCGATGATCACTCCGGGGTGTGCGGCGAACGACCGGATGCCCCGGTCGGCGTACCGGCGGTCCAGCTCGACCGCGAACAGCACGTTCGCCCGCTTGGCCTGCCCGTAGGCCGCAGCGGCGTCGTAGCCGCTGGCGAACGCCGGGTCGTCCCACCGGATCTGCCCGAAGCGGGCGGCGCCGGACGTGACGTTCAGGACCCGCGCACCACGGGCCTCCAGAAGGGAAGGGAGGAGCGCCCGCGTGAGCCGGAAGTGCCCGAGGTGGGACGTCGAGAACGACAGCTCGTTGCCGCGGGCGTCGAGCCGCCGGTCCGGCGTGAAGAGCATCGCGGCGTTGTTGACCAGGGCGTGGAGCGGGCGCCCGGAGGCCGTCCAGTGTGCGGCGAAGGCGTCGATCGACGCCGGGTCGGTCAGGTCGAGCTGCTCGACCCGGACCCCGGGGATGCCGGCGACGGCGGCGCTCGCGCGGTCGGTGTCGCGGGACGCGACGGTGACCGTGGCGCCGGCGGCCGCGAGGGCGCGGCTGGTCTCGCGTCCGAGGCGGCCGTGACCGCCCGTGACGACGACGTCCCGGCCGGTCAGGTCGACGCCGTCGAGGACGTCGGTGGCGGTGGACGATGCGGTGAAGGGGGTGGGGAGCGGGCGCTGGTCGGTGATCACGAGTGGTCCTCCTTCGAGTCGATGTGGCCGACGGCGTCGATGTGGTCGACTGCGTCGGTGTGGCCGACTGCGTCGCCGGCTTCGGCAGAGGCGATGGCGTCGGCCGTCGCGGACCACGCGTCGGCGTCGAGCCCGAGCGCCGTCCGGAGGAACGCCGTCGTGGTGCGGCGGACCAGGTCCACGCGCTCCGGGCTCTCGTCGGTCGTGGCGGTGGACGCGTAGTCCTGGATGCCACCGAGCAGGTGCTCCCCGCCGTGCACCGTCACCAGGTGCCGGGCGCCGGGGCCGTGGTGGTACACGTCGGTGAACCAGTCCGGCCCGCGCGTGGAGAGCCGGGACTGGTCGTGGTCCCCGGCGACGACGAGCGACGGGGTGCGCAGCTGGCTGAAGTCCGGGCTCATGAAGGGGAAGTGCTCCTGCGCGAACGGCGTCAGGTCGGCTCCACCGAACCCGGTGGTGGAGAGCAGGACCCCGGCCCGCACGCGGTGGTCGGTGCGGTCCTCGCCTGGCTGTCCGTCCGACCCGATCACCCGGGCGCCGAGGAGCATGCCGACGGACTGGCCGCCCCACGAGTGCCCGGCGACCGCGAGGTTCGCCTCGTCGACACGTCCCGCGAGACCGGGGACGGCGGCGACGAGGAGGTCGAGGTCGTCGATGACCCGCTCGAGGTCGTCGACCCGGGTTTGCCAGATCGTCGGGTAGCGCGGGTCGTCGAGCGTCAGGCCGTAGCCCGTCGAGTCGAGGAACGTGGGCTGGACGACGACGAACCCGTTGGCGGTCCAGTGGTCGACGAGGGGATCGCCGCCGGTCATCGACTGCCCGAAGCCGTGGGCGAAGACGATCACGGGAAGCTCGGTGCCCGTGATCGGGGCGGTGATCCGGACCTCGAGGTCGTGGCCGCGTGACGGCGCGGGCAGGGTGACGGGGCGCACGCTGATCACCTGGGCGTGCGGTGCTGTTGCTGGCATCGGGAGTCCTTCCAGAAGCGGAGGTCACTCGAAACGGAGCGACGTTCCGGAACGATACGGAACAACGCTCCGGATTGCAAGCGAAGCGGATCGGCGTTCCGTTCCGGGTGCAGGCCGTGCGATGATCGGGGGATGAGCACGCCGTCGAACGACACCGCGCCCTCGAACGACACCGCGCCGTCGAACGACACCGCGCCGCCCCGGCGTCGCCGCGACGTCGAACGGAACGAGCGGACGATCCTCGACGCCGCGGCCGGTGTCTTCGCTGCGTCCGGCGTCGGTGCGCCGGTGCGCGAGGTCGCCGCCGCCGCCGGCGTGGGGGTGGGTACGCTCTACCGGCACTTCCCGACCCGCTCGGACCTGGTCGTCGCCGTCTACCGGCACCAGATCGAGGCCCTGGCCGAGGCCGGCCCCGTGCTGCTCGACTCGGCACCGACGTCGTTCGACGCGATCCTGCGCTGGGTGCACCAGTTCGTCGACTTCCTCGGCACGAAGCACGGCCTGGCGCGGGTGTGGGAGGGCGACGCCGACGGCTTCACCGCGCTGCACACACTGTTCGTCGACGAGCTCGTCCCGGTGCTCGGCCGCATGCTCGACGCCGCGCGGGGATCGGGCGAGGTGGTCGCGTCGGTGTCGCCGTACCAGCTGCTCCGCGCCGTCGGCGACCTGGTCGCGTGGAGCCCCCAGGACCCGGACTACGACGTGCGGACGATCGTGACGCTGCTGGTCACCGGCCTGCGGCAGGCGCAGCCGCCGGTCACCCCCGCGCCGGAGACCGGCGCGTAGCGCGCCGACGACCGACGCGGAGCGCGCCCGGTCAGACCGCGTGCAGCATCGCCACGGTCCGGTCCCACAGCTCTCGGGCCAGGTCGGCGTCCTGGGCCTGCGCGTTCGGTACCGCCACCTTGCGCTTCACGTAGTACTCGCCGGTCGGGTAGTCGCGACCGGGGGTGTTGTCGGCCAGGTACACGAGCGTGTCGGCGCCCTTCTCCGGGGTCGTCAGGAACACGTGGCGCAGGGACGTGTGGTACACGAGGTACATCGGCGAGGTCTTGTCGTTCGAGAACCCGGTGCTGATCGTGCCGGGGTGGAACGCCGTCGACGTCACGCCGCGGTCGCGGTACCGGCGGTCGAGTTCCTTGGTGAACAGGATCTGTTCGAGCTTCGAGTCGCCGTAGGCCTTGGTGGCCCGGAAGTGCCGCTCGGCGTCCAGATCGTCGATGTCGACGCGGCCGAAGAGCTTGTTCGCGACGCTCGAGGTGTTGATGACCGTTCCGCCGGACGCGACGAGCCGGTCCATCAGCAGCTCCGTGAGCAGGAACGGCGCCAGGTAGTTGACCTGGAACGTCAGCTCGTGACCGTCGACGGTGACCTGGCGGCCCGCGCTGAAGATGCCGCCGGCGTTGTTGGCCAGCACGTCGATCCGGGGGCAGCGTTCGAGCAGGTCGTCGGCGAGCCCCCGGACGGCGGACAGGTCCGAGAAGTCGGCCACGAAGTGGTCGACGCCGAGGTCGCGGGCGACCCGCTCGGTCTTCGCGGGGTTGCGACCGACCACGACGACCTCGTTCCCGCGGCGGACGAGCTCCCGCGCAGCGGCGACGCCGATGCCGTCGCTGGCGCCGGTGATGACGATGGTCTTCGCGGCCATGGGTGCTCCTCGGGTCGGGTCGGGGCGAGCGTGCGCTCGGCTCCGTCCGTCCTACAGGGTCGGCCCTGAACGGTGCACGTGACGGACGGGAGGCAGGTGGCGGGCCCGCCACGGGCCTCCCGTCCGCCGCCCGGTCGCCGCTCAGGCCGCGCCCGGCCCCGCCAGGTCGGATGTCTGCACGACGACGCCGAGGGCGGGGAACACCGACCGGAACCGGGCGGCGTGGGCGTCCGGGTCCGGGTCGTTGGTGGCGTCCTCGACGAGGACGACGTCGTAGCCCAGGTCGTACGCGGCCCGAGCCGTGGACTCGACGCCGAACGTCGTCGCCTGGCCGACCACGACCACCTCGGTGACGCCGTCGGCGCGCAGCCGCTCGTCGAGACCGGTGCCGGCGAAGGCGCTCCACCCGCCGCGGGTCAGGTTGCCGTCGTCGTCGGCCCGTTCGAGCAGCAGGGAGCCGTAGGCGACCGGAGCCGGGCGGGGGCCGCCGCCGTACTGGGTGGCGCCTGCCGGGGTCGCGGCAGGGTCGTGGCGGATGAACACCACCGTGCCGCCGCCACCACGGGTGGCGCGGGCGAGGGTCTCGACGTTGGCCACGACGGCCTCGACGGGGTGGGTGCGCTGGTACGGCGCGGTCCCGGCCTGCAGGTCGACGACGATCAGGGCGGTGTGTTCGGTGCGGGTGCGGGTCACCGGTCCAGGGTGCTCGATCGTCGGGCGCGGCGCGTACTGCGTCTGCGGTATCCCGGTCGCGGTCACCGGCCGGTCGGTGGGTGCGTGCACGCGTCGATCGCGGCGTACTCCCGGCTGAGTGCGGTCTGGTTCCGCTCGGTGCGCCACGACCGGATGCCGGGCGCTGCGGCCACGGCGGCGATCCACACGCCGGCACCGACGAGGACCGGCACGAGCGTCGGGTCCCCGCCGAGGGCGAGCAGACCGCCGAGCGCGACCGCCAGCACGGCGACCGCGGAACCCGCGGTGGCGACCACACCAGCCAACCGGGCCGGCTGCTGCTCGAGGGCGGCGATCCGGGCCAGCGCCCGCTCGGCACGACGCTCGAGGAGCGGTCGGGCCGCGTCGGGCCGGGTGCGCAGCCGCTGGAGCAGCAGGGACGTCGTGCCGAGCCGTCCGCCCTGAACGGTCACCGTCCAGCCGAACTGCTCCAGGGTGTGCCGGTGAAGCGGCACGAACGCGGTCGGTGCGTACAGCACCCGGGTCTCCAGGTGGCGGGGGACCGGCGCGTGCAGGACAGCGTCTTCCCGGGCGATGGTGTTCGTCATCGGGCTCGGCCCGCGCTCAGGCGGTCCGGCGGCGACTGGCCGCCTCGCACGCGCCGTAGACGACGTCGAACTGGCGGTCGACGGCCGGACGGATCCGCTTGGTGCGCGCCGCGCGGACGAGCTGGAAGGCCACGGGAGCGATCGCCCAGTTGACCAGCCCACCGGCCCCGACGAGGAACACCGTGACCGGGTCGAGCCCGCCGAGCAGGTCGGGGACCGCCACGGTGTCCTGCATGGCGAACACCGAGGCGGCCAGCAGGACGCTGCCGATCGCGCCGAGCGCGTACGCGACCACCGACGCCGCGGTCGTGCGGGAGCGTTCGAGGGCGTCGATCGTGGCCAGGGCGGTCTCGGCGTTCTGCTGGAGCTCGGTCAGTTCGACGGAGCGGACGGCACGGTCGCGGCGGAGGCCGAGGGTGCGCCGGCGGTTCAGTGCGCCCGTCCGGTCCGAGCAGTCGGACGTCCAGCCGAAGTTGCGGTAGGTGTCCGCGTACAGGGCGTCCTTGCCGCGCGGGACGTCGACCGTGCAGTAGTCGTACGTGGTGGCAGCGGGAGCGGCGGTGTTCGTCAGCATCATGGTGGGTCCTCCGGTCGGTGCCGGATCGTTCCGGCCTGGTGTCGATCGTCCCGGGGACGGGCCGCGGGCAGGTCCCCGATCGGTGGTACCCCCGACTACTGCGTTCGCAGTAGCCGGACCGCTGACCCGCACGACAGGATGAGTGCATGCGGCGACTGCGAGCGATCTGGGGTTCGTGGCGTCCGGACGACCGCTGGGTGTTCCGCGGCACCGCCGCCGTCGTCCTGCTCGCGTGCGCGATCGAGTCGGGCCGGGTGATCGCGGCCGATGCCGGCCCGGGGCCTGGCATCGCGGTCGCCGCGACCGTGCTCGCCGTCGTCGCGGCGCCGTGGACACCGTGGACGGCGCTCGGCCTCGCCACGGTCGCGCCGGTGCTCGGTGGCCTGTCCGGGTGGTCGCCGATCGTGACCTGGAGCTGCGCGGTGCTGCTGCTGTTCGCGGTGTCCTCGCGGCGGGGGCACCCGGTCCGCGCCGCGGCGATCGTCGCTCCCGGCGTGGTCATCGGCACGCTCCTCGCGCCGGGGGAGGGCGGTGCGGTACCGACCGCCCTCGGCGCCCTCATCTCCGTCGTCGCCGCGGCGGCCATCGGCTCGGGGCTGCGGGTACAGCACCAGTACCGGGCGTCGTTGGAACAGCGCGCCGCCGATGCCGTCGCCACGCGGGAACTCGAGGCCGAGCGCCGCGTGGCCGAGGAACGCGTCCGGATCGCGCGGGACCTGCACGACGTCATCGGGCACGAGATCGCGGTGGTCAGCATGCAGCTCGGGGTCGCCGAGGTCACCCTGCCCGCCGGGGCCGACGAGGCCCGGCGTGCGCTGGATGCCGCCCGGGACGGCGTGCGGAACGTCCTGACGGAGACCCAGCACGTCCTGACGGTGCTCCGTTCGGCGTCGGGCAGCGGCGCCGACCTCGACGACCCGACGGCTCCGGCCCCCGGCATCGAGCAGCTCCCCGGACTCATCGCGTCGTACGAACGGATCGGCCTCGACGTCGATGCCCGACTGGACGACGTCGGCCCGGTCTCCGTGCCGATCGGTGTGACGGTCTACCGGGTGGTGCAGGAGTCGCTCACCAACGCCCACCGGCACGGCGAGGGCCGGACGACCGTCACCCTCGCCCGCGCCGGTGACGACCTGGTCCTCGAGGTCCGCAACCCCCGCCGGCGGACCCCGGCGAGCGACCCCGTCGCAGGCCGGAGCAGCGGGCTCGGTCTGGTCGGCATGCGCGAGCGCGTCGCCGCCGTCGGAGGGTCCGTCCAGGCCGCGGCGGACGGCGTCCTGTTCGTCGTCCGCGTCCGCCTGCCCACCGCGAACGGAGCACGATGACCACACGAGTGATCCTGGTCGACGACCAGGACATGATCCGACTGGGGCTCCGTGCGATCCTCGACCGCCAGGACGGCATCGAGGTCGTCGGCGAGGCCGGGGACGGGCTCGTCGCGGTGCAGACGGCGCTGTCGGTCCCGGCGGACGTCATCATGATGGACATCCGGATGCCGGGCATCGACGGGGTCGAGGCGACCCGACGGATCCGCGCCGAGCGCACCGCCGAGCAGGTGCGCATCGTCATGCTGACGACCTTCGACCAGGACGAACTCGTCTTCGCGGCGCTGCGTGCCGGGGCGAACGGGTTCCTCAGCAAGGCCGCGGGACCCGCAGAACTCGTCGCCGCGATCGAGGAGGTGGCAGCGGGCGGAGGGGCGCTGTCCGCGGCGGCCGCAGCGGCGCTCATCGGACAGGTCGCCCGCACCCCCGCGTCCTCCGTCGACCCGGAGATGACCCGGCGCTTCGAGGCCCTCACCGCTCGCGAGCGCGACGTCGTGGTGATGGTCAGCCGAGGTCAGGGCATCGACGCCATCAGCGCCGAGCTCTTCCTCTCACCACTCACGGTCAAGACCCACGTGAACCGGGCCATGGCGAAGGTCGACGCCCGCGACCGGGCCCAACTCGTGGCGTTCGCGTTCCAGGCCGGCCTGGTCGACTGAGGTCGCCGCCGGCCGAACCCTCGCCGCCGGCGCTTCCGGGAACCGTCGCAGCGCCATCGCGAGCCCGATCACCGCAGCCACGCCGCCGAGGAACACCCCGCTCGCACCCGTGGACGCAGCAGCGTCCTCGGCGCTGCCCGCGAACGAGAGCAGTGCCGACTGGGTCAGCACGAGCAGGACCACCGCGGCGGCGACGTTCACGAGCTTCGTCGCCTCGACGAGTGGTTCCCCGTCCTTGCGCGCGGTCACCGCACCCCAGACCCCGATGCCCAGCTCCGCGAACGTCGCCGCCGCGATGACGATCGCCACCCACTGGTCGTAGTGCACGGGGTGCGCCCGCCCGACGAGCATCGGCACGCTGCACCCGACGAACACGACCGACATCGCGGTGACCGCACCCCCGATCCACCGGTGTCCGGCCTGCCGGAACCGCATCCGGTCGCCGTTCGCTGCATCGAACGCGAACGACAGCCGGTGCCGACGAACGGCCCAGACCTTCGCGGCCGCGACCCCGAGCGTGAAGACCACGGTCGCGGCGAGGAACAACGAGGGAGCCGCGCAGAACAGGACGACCTTCCACCCCGCCATCACGAGGCTGCTCGGCACCGACAGCACGGCGAGCACGAGCCCGCGGCGCGGCCGATCCCGCCACACCGTGACGGCGTACTGCACGGCGACCTTCCTGGTCACCGGCATCAGTCGAACGTGACGACGACCTTGTCGGCCGCACCGGGGGTCGCAGCCACCCGGAGGGCCTCGAGCACGTCGCTCGCCGGGAAGACGTCGCTGACGATCTGCGCGTACGCCTCGGGGTTCGCGATGATGTGCTCGGTGACGTCGAAGATCTCGGTCGGGTACCCCATCGCGGTCACGATCGTCGGCTCGACGGCCAGCAGGTCACCGAAGTCGACCTCCACGGGCCGCTTGTGCACCGCCACGACGCCGATCGTCGCGCGGTGCTTCGCCAGGCGCAGCGCCGTCTGCACGGTGGCCGGCACCCCGGCGGCGTCGAGCCAGACATCGGTGCCGGACTTCCCGCCGTGCCCCACGCCGTCCCGTGCTTCGCCGTGCAGGGCGATCAGGCGCTCGTCGAGTGGCTCGTCCGCCGAGTTCACGACGGCATCGGCTCCGACGAGCAGGGCCTTCTCGAGCCGCGACGCGATCACGTCGACGACGACCACGTGCCCGACGCCGAGCGCCTTGTAGCTGATCACGGCGCCCAGCCCGATCGGGCCGGCACCGAACACGACGACCGTGTCGCCCGGCTGCGGCGCGGTCCGGTTCACGGCGTGCAGGGCGACCGCCATCGGCTCGTTGAGCGCGGCCACCTGCCAGGGCAGTTCCTTCGGGACCAGGGCGATGCTGGTGCCGAGCACGGCCTGCTCGACGAGCAGGAACTCGGAGAGCCCGCCGGTGGGGCCGCCGTTGCCGATGATCCCGCGTGGGTCGCCCATCGGGTTCACCACCACGTGGTCGCCGACGGCGATGCCCTCGACCGCGTCGCCGACGGCGGCCACCTCTCCGGCGACCTCGTGCCCGAGGGGCGTGTGCCCCTCACGCGGCGGGATGCCGCCGCGCGCAGCGTAGAAGGCGTCGGAGCCGCAGACCCCGCACGCCTTGACGGCGATCAGGACGTCGGCGGGGCCGACCTCGGGGACGGGCTCGTCGCGGATCTCGACGGATCCGGGGCCGGTGACGACGACGGTGCGCATGGTGCTCCTCACGTCACGAGCACGGGCGGCTCGGGACGGAACCATCTGACCAAGACGGCGACCTGCGCACGTACTGCGATCGCAGTAGCGCCGGGTCATCGGACTGGAGGCACGTGGCGGGCGCGCCACGTGCCTCCAGTCCGCTTGGTCGACGGTTCAGGGGCGCTGTGCCGGACCGCGCCGCAGGGCGCGAGCCGCGAAGGCCTCCAGCGCCTCGATGAGCGCTTCGGCGATCCAGATCCGGTTGCGTTGCTTCGAGTTCGCCGGTCGGAGGACACCGCGTTGCACCAGGGTCTCGACGGCACGGTACGCGGTCGGCGCAGCGACACCGAGACGATCCTGGACGAGACCGGCGTTGAGGACCGGATGCTCGATCGCGAGGTCGACCAGGGCTCGCGCTCGGTTGTCGGCGCGGAGATCCGAAGTGGCGTCGGCCCAGCTGGCACGCACGGCGCTGACGTCGGAGGCGAGTCGTCTGCCCGAGGCGACCGCGAACCAGGCCGCCTGGGTGAACGCCCGCACGATGGCGTCGACGTCGCCGTCGCGGTAGGCCGTCAACGCCTCGTAGTACCCATCGACGTCGTGGAGCAGCCCCGCGGACACGGGGACGGCGATGTTCTTCGTCACACCGGCTTGCCGCAGCATCGCGTGCACCAGTGCCCGGCCAGTGCGTCCGTTGCCGTCGGGGAACGGGTGGATCGTCTCGAACTGGGCGTGCGCGATCGCCGCGTGCGCGAGCGCCGGGACGTCGAGCCGCCGCACGAACCCGACCAGATCGGCCATCGAATCGCCGACGCGGCTGTGGTGCGGCGGCACGAAGGCCGCTTCGTGCGGACTGAACTCCGTGCCACCGATCCACACCTGCTGCTGGCGGAACCGGCCCGTCATCTGCGGCGCCGAATCGGAGAGCAGTGCTTCGTGCATCTCGATCACCGCGGCTTCGTCGATCTGGTCACTGAGCGCCAGGGCGGCTTGCATCGCACGGACGTTGCGGACGATCAGCGCCGCATTCCCGCTCGTGCGCTCACCGAGCTCGCTCTCGGCGATCGCGCGCGCGCCACTGGTCAGGTTCTCGATCTGGGACGACGATGCGGACTCGCTGCGGAGCAGGATGGACGCGAACGGCAGGACGGACGAACCGAGTTCCGCGTCGAACCGTCCGATCGCGACCGCTGCCTCAGCGGCGTCCGCGAGCACGTCCGGGGACACTCGGACGCTCGTGCTGGCGATGGTCGGCACGACGGCAGCGGTGTACGGTCCACGTGCTGCCAGGCGAGCGCGTCGGGATGTGCCGCCGTCGTCCTCCACGGTGTGCCATGCGAGCTGTTCATCCTGCAGGGCAGCCCACCCAGGACGCTCGGGACCACCGGAAGGGTCGCTCAACCGTTCATCTCCGCTCGCGTTGGTAACACTTACGACGAATATAGAACCAAAGCCCTCGGTTCCGCACCTTTCTCGCGTGAGGGACACGGCGGCACCAGGGTGGTGCCACGCGAGAGGATGGCGGTGTGACCACCGCGACCAGCATCCTCGACGCGATCGTCCGGCACGTCGACGACACCGGCTTCGGCGCCCACGGCCTGCACGTCCGCACCGGTGGCGGCACCGCGGACGACGTCGCCGAGCACCGCTGGACGCCCGACGTGCGCGAGGAGATCCACTCCGCGGCGAAGGGCGTCTGCGTGCTCGCCACCGGGATCGCCGCCGACGAGGGCCTGGTGGACGTCGACGAACCGATCGCCGCATCGCTGCCCGGGTTCGAGTTCGGGGACGGTGTCGACCAGATCACCCTCCGGCACCTGCTCACGATGACGAGCGGGATCGACATGCCCTGGTCGGCGACCGAGCTGACCGACTGGCCGGACCTGGCGGCCGAGTTCCTGCGGCGGCCCTCGCGGGGTCGCGTGTTCCAGTACGCCAACGTCAGCACCTACACGGCCATGCGCGTGCTCGAGACCCGCGTCGGCGACGTCGGCGCGTTCGTGTCCCGACGCCTGTTCGACCCGCTCGGCATCGAGGACGTGGAGTGGCTGCGCTGCCCGAACGGGTACGTCGCCGCCGGCGAGGGACTGGCGCTCCGGACCGAGGAACTCGCGCGCCTCGGTCGGCTCATCCGCGACGGCGGCGTGGTCGACGGGCAGCGCATCGTCAGCGCCCGCTGGTGCGACGCGATGCACTCCGACTGGGTCGAGCGCGAGGGGACCGGGCCCGGGTACCACCGCTACGCGATGGCCGGCTGGGGCGGTCCGGGGCAGCTGTGGCGGCTGCACGGCGCGTACGGGCAGATGCTGCTGTTCGACGACCACCCCGACGGCGACACCGTGGTCACGATCACCGCCGACGACCACTTCGGCGCCGACGCGATGGCCGCGTTCGTCGCCGACGAGCTCGCCCGGCAGCGGTAGCCGGCAGCGGTAGCCGGCAGCGGTAGCCGGCAGCCGTCGCTGGCAGCCGTCGCGTCCTCGCCGTGCGAGGATCGATCAGTGCAGGAACAGACGCCCGTCGCGATCATCATCGCGGCCATGAGCGAAGAGGTCTCCGCCTTCGCCGACCTGTTCGGCGGGGTCCCGATCCTCGACGGCCCCGTCGGCGGCCACGACCCGCACCAGCTGCTCGACATCGGCGGCGCCACCGTCGCCGTCCGCCGCAGCGGCATCGGCTTCACGAACGCGACAGCAGCCGTGGCACACGGCTTCCACGACTTCGGACCCGGCATCCCCGTGATCAGCGTCGGGACCGCCGGCGGCCTCATGCACGGCATCGCGATCGGTGACGTCGTCGTCGGCGAACGGTACGTCAACCTCAACGCGGACGCCACCGCGTTCGGCTACGCCCTCGGCCAGGTGCCCGGGATGCCGACCGGGTACGCCCCGGACGCCCGACTGGTGGACCTGGCGATGGCCGCCGACATCGCCTGGCCGCTGCGCTCGGCGACGATCGGCTCGAGCGAGGTCTTCGTCACCGAGGGACGCGCCCGGACGCTCCGCGACGCCTTCCCCGACGTGGCCGCGGTCGACATGGAGTCGGCCGCCATCGCCCAGTTCGCCCACGTGCACGACATGCCGTTCGTGTCGGTGCGCTGCATCAGCGACCTCTGCGCCCCCGACGGTGCCGAGTTCCGCGAGCACCTGGACGGTGCCGCGGCGCGCGCCGCCCGCGTGGTCCACGACCTGGTGCGCGGCCTGCGTCCCTGAGGCCCGGCCCGCGAAAGCGACAATCCTGCGGCACGGGGCACCGTTCGGTCCGGCATCGCGACAGATCTCCGCGAACAGTTCGCGGCACGCTGTCGCTTTCGCGGATGTGGACCCGGCCGCCGTCGGACGGGAGGCGCGGTGCGGGCCCGCCACGGGCCTCCCGTCCGCCCCCGGCGCACGTCGAGAGCCACGGTGCGCACGCATGTGCGCCACCTGCGAGCGCATCCCGCGCACGGTGCGATGATGAGCGGCGGCCGTCGCCCGGACGGCCGGAGACGGAAGTGCCGAGCGTGACCGAGACCCGCTCCGAGACCCCGACGGAACCGTCGAAGCCGACGGACCACACCACCCCCACGACCGAGGCCACCGACGATGGTGGCCACGGCCCGCGCAAGGGCGTCGCCGTCCTGGCGCTCGCCGCACTCGGTGTCGTGTTCGGCGACATCGGGACGAGTCCGCTCTACGCCCTGCGCACCGTGTTCACGATCGACGACGGCCTGGTGAAGGCGAACCAGGAAGACGTCTACGGCGTCATCTCGATGATGTTCTGGAGCATCACGATCATCGTCTCGATCAAGTACGTGCTGATCCTGATGCGCGCCGACAACGACGGCGAGGGCGGGGTGATGGCGCTCGCCGCCCTGGCCCGCCGGCTCTACGCGAAGCGTCGCGGTGGTGCGGTGATCTTCCTCGTGATCGGCATCGTCGGGGTCTCGCTCTTCTACGGCGACTCCGTGATCACCCCGGCCGTGTCGGTGCTGTCGGCGGTCGAGGGGCTCGGCACCGCGGCGCCGTCCGTCGAGCACCTGATCGTGCCGATCGCCGCGGTCATCCTGGTCGTGCTGTTCGCGGTGCAGCGCTTCGGCACCGGCAAGGTCGGCAACCTGTTCGGCCCGGTGATGCTGCTCTGGTTCGTCGTGATCGCCGCCGCCGGCGTCCCGCACATCCTCGAGCACCCCGGCGTCCTGCAGGGGCTCTCGCCGACGTGGGCGATCTCGTTCGCCTTCGCGCACCCGTACATCACGTTCGTTGCGATGGGTGCGGTGGTGCTCGTCATCACCGGTGCCGAGGCGCTCTACGCCGACATGGGGCACTTCGGACGGTCGCCGATCCTCAAGGCGTGGTTCTTCGTGGTGTTCCCGGCGCTCGTCCTCAACTACCTCGGGCAGGCGTCGCTGGTGCTGCGTGACCCGTCGGCGGCGAAGGACCCGTTCTTCCTGCTGTTCCCGGACGCGTTGCGACTGCCCGTGGTGGTGCTGGCGACGCTCGCGACGGTGATCGCGAGCCAGGCCGTCATCTCCGGGGCGTTCTCGCTCACCCGGCAGGCGGTCCAGCTCGGGCTGCTGCCGCCGCTCACGATCCGGCAGACGTCACGGCGGGAGAGCGGGCAGATCTACCTGCCCGCGGTCAACCTGCTGCTGTTCATCGGCGTGCTCGCGATCATGCTCGCGTTCCGGTCGTCGGCGAACCTGGCCACCGCGTACGGGGTGTCCGTCACCGGAGCCCTGGTCGTCGACACGCTCCTGCTCCTGCTCGTCGTCCGCCCGCTGTGGAAGTGGGCGACCTGGAAGCTCGTGGTCGCGGCGGTGGCGTTCGGCGGCCTCGAACTGACCTTCCTCGCCGGCAACCTGTCGAAGATCATCCACGGCGGTTGGGTGCCGCTCCTCATCGCCCTGGCGGTGATCACGGTGATGACGACGTGGCGCCGTGGCCGGGCGCTCGTGCAGGAGGAACGCAAGGAGCGCGAGGGGTCGCTCGCCGACTTCATCGACCGGATCAACCACGAGCACATCCCGCGGGTGCCCGGGGTGGCGGTCTTCCCGCACCCGAACAAGGAGACCACGCCGCTGGCGCTCCGGGCCAACGTCGAGCACAACCACGTCGTGCACCGGACCGTCCTGATCGTCTCGGTGCTCACCGCCAACGTGCCGCACGTCCCGCACGCGAAGGCGTTCTTCCGCGACGACCTCGGCTACGAGGACGACGGCATCGACCACATCACGGTGAAGTTCGGGTTCTCGGACGACCAGGACCTGCCGAAGGCCCTGCACGCCGCCTGCCTGGCCGAGGTCCTGGACATCGACCCGGAGGAAGTGCTCCGGGCGTCCTACTTCATCTCCCGCGGGGCCCTCCGTCCGATGCCCGGCAACCGGGGGATGGTGGCCTGGCGGAAGAAGCTCTTCGTCGGCCTCGCCCACAACGCCGCCGACCCCGCGGCACGCTTCGGTCTCCCGGCGCAGCGCACCGTGACGATGGGCAGCGACGTCGAGATCTGACCGCGTCGTCGAGATCTGACCGCGTCGTGCACCGGCGTTCTGCATCGGCATCCGCATCGGCATCCGCATCCGTAGAGCGCAGGCCCCCGTTCGGGGGTGATGGTCTTGTGCACCCGTTCAGGGTTACGCTCATCGGAACCACACCACAGCTGCAGGCAGCATCACCAACTGCCGGACCAGCACCAGGATCAGGAGCGAAGCCACATGAGGCTTGGAGTACTCGAGCGCGCCCAGAAAGACCCACGGGCGTCCACTTCCACCCGATGGTCAGGCCGGAGCAAGGGCGTCGCGATCGTCACCGCAGCGCTCCTCGGCGCCGGCGGCAGCATCCTCGCCGCCGCCCCCGCGACGGCAGCGCCCGTCGCGTCGACCGGGCAGGGGCGCTTCCTCAGCGGCTCCGCGCTCGGTTTGAACCTCGACGACATCCTCACCGTGACCCCGGCGGACGCGGTCAACACCGGTGGGACCACGGACACCGACGTCCACCCGCTCGACGTCACCGCGCTCAACGCGGTCAACGTCAACCTGGGCGGGGGCCTCAACCTGCTCGGGAACAACGGCATCCTCACCCTCGGTGCCGTCAACCAGTACGCCGCCGCCAACGCCGACGGCAGCTCCGTCGCCGCGTCCGGCGCGGTGACGAACACCGGCGGGATCGGCGTCGGCGGCCAGGACGGCGTCCCGCAGTCCAACGCCACGCTCGACCTGTCGGGTCTCATCGGGGCCGACCTGGCGGGCGCCCTCGCGAACGCCCAGCTCGAGGTCGGCGCCGTCTCGGCCACCGCCGCGCAGGCAGCCGGCCCGGCCGGTGCGCAGACGGGCGACTACGGCATCGCCGGACTCGACCTGTCGCTGACGAGCCCTGCGCTCGGCACCACGGTGTCCGGCCTCCGCACCACGCTCGGCACGCTCCAGCCGACGGTCGACGGCGTCGAGGACACCCTGAACGCGCTCGGCCCGCTCGTGCAGGTCCAGGGCCTGCCCGACCTCGTCACGGTGCTCGACTCGGCCACCGGCGACGTCACCAGCGCCGACGGCTCGATCACGGCGAACCTGCAGACCGGTGCGATCACGGTCGACGTCGCCGCAGTGCTGACGAACGCCGGCCTGGACATCAACAACCTGCCGGCGAACACCGAGCTGCTGCCGTACATCACGGACGCACTCACGACCCAGCTCCTGCCGGCGGTCACCACCGCGCTGCAGGGGGTCGTGACCCAGCTCACGCAGTCGCTCCGCGGGCTCACCGTCACGGTGGCCGGGATCCCGCTGCCGATCGGCCAGCTCCTCGACGTCGTGAACCCCGTCATCGCGCAGGTCGTCGCCCCGATCAACCAGGTCGTCGCCGGCCTCGGTGAGACGGTCATCACTCCCCTCGCCAACGCCCTGACGACCGTCGTGTCGCTGCAGGCCAACGTGCAGGAGACCAGCGCCGACGGCGTCTTCACCCAGCGTGCCCTGCACGTCGCACTGGTGCCGGCCGCCGGCACCGCCGTCGTCAACCTCGCCTCGGCTGCGGTCGGTCCGAACGCCGGTCCGCTCGCGGTCCCGACGATCACGACGCTCGACCCGGACAACGGGCCGGTCGCCGGTGGCACGGTCGTCACCGTCACGGGGACGGGCTTCACGGACGACGCCACGGTGTCGGTCGACGGTTCCGACCCGATCGCGGCGGACTCCGTCTCGGACGACGGCACCGAGCTGACCTTCACCACGCCGGCGCACGTCGTCGGCACGGTCGACGTCACGGTCACCACGCCCGCCGGTGAATCCGAGCCGCTCGACTTCACCTACACCGACGACGCGGCCGCGGTCCCGACCATCACGACGCTCGACCCGGACAACGGGCCGGTCGCCGGTGGGACGGTCGTCACCGTCACGGGGACGGGCTTCACGGACGACGCCACGGTGTCGGTCGACGGTTCCGACCCGATCGCGGCGGACTCCGTCTCCGACGACGGCACCGAGCTGACCTTCACGACGCCGGCGCACGACGCCGGGACGGTCGACGTCACGGTCACCACGCCTGCCGGTGAATCCGACCCGCTCGACTACACGTACAACCCGGCCCCCGCAGCGGTGCCCACGCTCACGACGCTCGACCCCGACAACGGGCCGGTCGGCGGCGGCACGCTCGTCACCGTCACGGGCACCGGGTTCACCGACGACGCGACCGTCTCGGTCGACGGGTCCGACCCGATCGACCCGGAGTCGGTCTCCGACGACGGCACCGAGCTGACGTTCACGACCCCGGCGCACGCCGCCGGTCCCGTCGACGTGACGGTCACGACCGACGCCGGGACCTCGGACCCGCTCACGTACACCTACAACCCGGCACCCGCCGGGGCTCCGATGCTGACGGCGCTGGACCCCGACAACGGTCCGGTCACCGGTGGCACGGTCGTCACGGTCTCCGGCACGGGCTTCACCGACGACTCGACGGTCTCGGTGGACGGTTCCGACCCGATCACGCCGGACAGCGTCTCGGACGACGGCACCGAGCTGACGTTCACGACGCCGGAGCACACCGCCGGTGCGGTCCCCGTGACCGTCACCAACGGCTCCGGCACCTCGGCGCCGCTGCCGTACACGTACAACCCGGCTCCGGCCGCGGTCCCGACGATCTCCGCGCTGGACCCCGACAACGGTCCTGCCGCGGGTGGCACGGTCGTGACTGTCACGGGCACCGGTTTCACCGACGACTCCACGGTCTCGGTGGACGGTTCCGACCCGATCACGCCGGACAGCGTGTCGGCGGACGGCACGACGCTCACCTTCACGACCCCGGCGCACGCTGCCGGTGACGTCGAGGTCACGGTGACGACCCCGGGTGGCACCTCCGACCCGCTCGTCTACACCTACAACCCCGCGTCGACCACGACGACCCCGCCGCCGGTGATCACCTCGCCGACGGACGGTGGCACCGTCACGACGCCCAACCCGCCGATCACCGGCACCGGTCAGCCCGGCGCGACCGTCACGGTCACCGACGGCACGGTCATCGTCTGCACCGCGGTCGTCGCGGCGGACGGCACCTGGAAGTGCACCCCGATCGTCGGCTTCGGCCCGGGAACGGTGACCATCACCGCCACCCAGACCGGCGCGGACGGCACCTCGGCGGCGTCCGACCCGGTGACGTTCACCGTCCGTCTGGCAACCGCCGGCACCGGTGGCGCGGGTGGTACCGGCCCGAACGGGACGCTCGCCTACACCGGTAGCGACCCGGGCCCGGTGATCGCCTTCGCGATCCTGCTGATGCTCGCGGGCGTCGGGCTCACCATCGCCCGCCGCTTCCGTCGGGCCTAGTCCGCACCACCAGCAGCGCCCGTCGGGATCCGTCCCGGCGGGCGCTGTTGCGTGCGTGCGCGTGCGTGTGCGTGCGTGTGCGTTGGCGTGTGCGGTGCATGCGTGTGCATCATGCGACGGGGCACCGGTTGATCGACGCGTGGAACGTCGGAACATGCACACGCAGCAGATGCGTGTGCATCATGCGACAGGGCACCGGTTGATCGACGCGTGGAACGTCGGAACATGCACACGCACCGGCGGACGGGAGGCGCGGTGCAGGCCCGCCACAGACGCGCCAGTCGGCACGTGGGTGCGATCAGAGCCCGAGCTGCTCCCGCAGGTACGGCGCGGTCCGGCTCTCGGCGGACGCCGCGACCTGGGCGGGGGTGCCGGTGGCGACGACGCGGCCGCCGTCCTCGCCGCCGGAGGGCCCCATGTCGATGACGTGGTCCGCACTCGCGACGACGTCCATGGCGTGCTCGACCACGACGACGGTGTTGCCGGCGTCGGTGAGGCGTGCGAGCTGTGCGGTCAGCAGCTCGACGTCGGCAGGGTGCAGGCCCGTCGTCGGTTCGTCGAGCAGGTAGAGCGTGTGCCCGGTGCGCGCGCGTTGCAGCTCGGTCGCGAGCTTGATGCGCTGGGCCTCGCCGCCGGACAGCTCCGGCGCAGGCTGCCCGAGCCGCAGGTAGCCGAGGCCCACCTGACGCAGGGCCTCGAGCCCGCGGGCAGCGGCCGGCAGCGACGCCAGGAAGGGGGCAGCCTGGTCGACGGTCATGCCCAGGACGTCGGCGATCGACGCCCCGTCCCACTGCACCTCGAGCGTCTCGTCGTTGTAGCGCGCACCGTGGCACTCCGGGCAGGGCGCCCAGCTGCCCGGCAGGAACAGGAGCTCGACCGACACCGAGCCCTCGCCCTGGCACACCTCGCACCGGCCGCCGGCCACGTTGAACGAGAAGCGGCTGGCGGTCCAGCCGCGGGCCTTCGCGTCGTCGGTCGCGGCGAACGCGGCACGCACGGCGTCGAAGAGCCCGGTGTAGGTGGCGAGGTTCGAACGCGGGGTTCGGCCGATCGGCTTCTGGTCGACCTGCACGACGCGGTCGACGAGCGGGTGCGACGTCGCGACGCCGGGCAGGACCCCGCCGACGAGCGACGACTTGCCGGAGCCGCTGACGCCCGTGACCGCGGTGAGCACCCCGAGCGGCAGGTCGACGTCCAGGTCCTGCAGGTTGTGCAGGGTGAGGTCGCGCAGTTCGAGGGTCCCGACGGGGGTCCGGACGGTGCGCTCACCGTCGGCACGGTCGCGCGGGTGCAGGAACCGTCGGGTGACCGATGCCTCGACGTCGGCGAGGCCGTCGACGGGGCCGCTGTACAGGACGGTGCCCCCGCCGGATCCGGCACCCGGGCCGACGTCGACGATCCAGTCCGCCCGCCGCACGATGCTCATGTCGTGCTCGACGACGAAGACGCTGTTGCCGCCGGCGCGCAGGTCGTCGAGGACCTCGACCAGGGACTCGGCGTCGGCCGGGTGCAGGCCGGCGCTCGGTTCGTCGAGCACGTAGACGACACCGAACAGGCCGGAGCGCAGTTGCGTCGCGATGCGCAGGCGCTGCGTCTCGCCGGGGGAGAGCGTCGGGGTCGCCCGGTCGAGCGCCAGGTACCCGAGGCCCAGGCCGACGAGCACCTCGACCCGTGTGAGCAGGTCGCGCGAGATCGCGACCGCGACCTCGGTGTGCTCGCCGGACGAGGCGCGTGAGGTGGCAGCGCTGGCGTCCGTGATGGTGGCGATCGGGCGCAGGACGTCGGCCAGCGCCGTGAGCGGCAGGCCGTTCAGGTCGGCGATCGAGTGGCCGCCGACCGTCACCGCGAGCGCGGCCCGGGTCAGGCCGGTCCCGCCGCAGAGGCCACACGGACCCGACTCGACGAACTGCAGCACCTTGGTCCGCTGCGTCTCGCTCTGCGAGTCGGCGAGGGTGTGCATCACGAACTGGCGTGCGCTCCAGAACCGCCCCTTGTACGGCTTCGCGACGCGGTCGCGCTTCGGGTGGACTTGGACCACCGGCTGCTCCTCGGTGAACAGCAACCAGTCGCGGTCCTGTCGGGAGAGCTCACGCCACGGCACGTCGATGTCGTAGCCGAGCACCGCCGTGACGTCGCGCAGGTTCTTGCCCTGCCACGCCCCGGGCCACGCAGTGATCGCGCCGTCGCGGATGCTCAACGACGGGTCGTGCACGGCCGAGGCCTCGGTGACCTCGTGGGCGATGCCGAGTCCGTGGCACCGCGGGCAGGCCCCGGCCACGGTGTTCGGCGAGAACGAGTCGGACTCGAGCCGGTCGGCCCCGGACGGGTAGGTGCCGGCGCGGGAGAACAGCATGCGCATCGAGTTCGACAGGGTCGTCAGCGTGCCGACGGTCGAACGGCTGCTCGGAGCACCGCGGCGCTGCTGCAGGGCCACGGCGGGCGGCAACCCGGTGATCGAGTCGACGTGCGGCGTCGAGCCCTGCGCGATGAGCCGTCGGGCGTAGGGAGCGACGGACTCGAGGAAGCGGCGCTGTGCCTCGGCGAACACCGTGCCGAACGCGAGCGAGGACTTGCCGGAGCCGGAGACGCCGGTGAAGGCGACGATGCGGTTGCGCGGGATGTCCACGTCGACGTCCTGCAGGTTGTGCTCACGGGCGCCGCGGACGCGGATGAAGTCGTCGGGCCCCGGTTGGTCGTCGGTCACGGTCGAGCGGGGAGCGGGCATCTGCTCGATGGTAGGCGGGTGCTGCTGAACGTGGTGAAGGGCCGTCCCGGTTGCCCGGGGCGGCCCTTCACGTGTGGTGCGGTGGTGCGGGGTGTTACTTGATCTGTGCGGTGATGGTGGCGGTGCCGACGAGGAGGCCGCGCTTGACGGCGTCGGTGCCGAAGGTCTTGTTCAGC